>NZ_JAWOAN010000002.1:0-4851 GCF_046498525.1 Yoonia sp. | reverse complement strand
GATTGTTAGAGGCATACCAACACGCCTTTGACTGCGACCGTAGCAGTGGATTCGGCGGCATCGTCGCGCTGGACCAGACGCTGGATGAAGACACCGCCAAAGCCATCGTCGAGATTTTCACCGAAGTGGTGATTGCCCCCGGTGCCTCTGACGCAGCCAAAGCGGTGTTTGCCGCCAAAAAGAACCTTCGCCTGCTGACGACCGATGGCTTGCCTGATGTGAAAGCCCCGATCACAACCTATCGTCAGGTCGCCGGCGGCATGTTGGTACAGGACAAGGACACCGGTTTTGTCGGGATGGATGACCTGAAAGTTGTCACCAAAGCGGCCCCGACTGACGCGCAAATGGCCGATCTGCTGTTTGCATGGAAAGTCGCCAAACACGTCAAATCCAACGCCATCGTCTATGTGAAAGACAAAGCAACCGTCGGCGTCGGGGCTGGCCAGATGTCACGCCTCGACAGCGCGCTGATTGCCGCCAAGAAGGCCGAGCGTATGGCAGAGGCGATGGACCTGCCCGAGCCGCTCACCAAAGGGTCTGCCGTGGCATCGGACGCGTTCTTTCCTTTTGCCGATGGCCTGATGGAAGCAGCCGCCGCCGGTGCGACCTGTGTGATCCAGCCCGGTGGTTCCATGCGCGATGACGACGTGATCGCGGCTGCCGACGAAGCCGGGATCGCGATGGTCTTTACCGGTATGCGCCACTTCCGGCACTAGGAGATCTGCGATGCGGTTGATGTTCTTGACGGCGCTATGGATTTTCCTGCTCGATCAGGTGATCAAGTTCCATGTGCTCTTCAACGTTTTCGGGTTGAAATGGGCGCAAGTCACCGGCCCTTCCAGTCAACTGCCTTACCCCCAATCTGTCGAGGTTTTCCCCCCCTTCCTTGTGTTGCGCATGGCATGGAACCGCGGCGTGAACTTCGGGCTTTTCGCCGAATTTGACATGCGCTGGGTCCTGATCGCGGTCGCCTTCGCCATCACTGCCGCCGTGATCTGGTGGCTGAACAAGGCGGGCGGGACCAAATGGGTCTACATATCCGGCGGGCTCTTGATCGGTGGCGCGATGGGCAATGTGATTGATCGCTTCTTTTACGGTGCAGTTGCCGATTTCCTGAACATGTCGTGCTGCGGGATCAATAATCCCTACGCCTTCAATGTCGCTGATATCTGCATCTTCCTTGGCGCAATCGGGCTTGCGTTCCTTGCGGATGACAAAAAGAAATCGGCGTGACCTTGTCCAAAGATTGGGATAGACCGTCGAGACACACCATGAGGGTTTTGCAATGCGTGCGATTTCATTTTCTGTACTGGCGCTGTTCATGGTCGCGGCGTGCAGCAGCAATCGCGGCCCCGTGCCGGAATTTGGTGCAGTGGAACCGAACTCCAACGACTTTGTCGTAACCCCGGCTGATCCGCTCGTCATCCCCAACACGCTCACTCTGCCCATACCCACGCAGGGCGGTGTGAACCGGGCAGACCGCTCACCTGCAACCCGATAACCACCGCTCACATCAGCGTATGATGCCTTGAACCACGCGCAAAGCGGCGTAGGTATCCCCAGAGACATTAACAAAGGGTGCCCATGACACGTTTTCTCGCCGCTCTGGCAATTATGATGTCGGCAGTTGCCGCACATGCCGAAGAAGTCACGACTTACCAACTCGACAACGGAATGGAGGTTGTCGTCATCGAAGACCACCGCGCCCCGGTTGTCGTGCATATGCTGTGGTACAAGGTCGGATCAGCCGACGAACCCGTGGGGGCTTCAGGCGTCGCGCACTTCCTGGAACACCTGCTTTTCAAAGCCACGGATGTGCTCGATTCAGGGGAGTTTTCCGAGATTGTCGCAGCCAATGGCGGCAGCGACAACGCCTTCACCAGCTATGACTACACCGCCTATTTCCAACGCGTTGCTGCCGACCGGCTAGAGCTGATGATGCAAATGGAAAGCAACCGCATGAACAACCTGCGGATCACCGCAGATGATGTTGAAACAGAGCGGCAGGTCATACTGGAAGAGCGTAACCAGAGGACCGAAAACAGCCCCAACGCGCTGGCTCGTGAACAATTTCGTGCAGCACAGTTTCAGAACCATCGCTACGGTGTGCCGATTATCGGCTGGAAGCACGAGATGGAGCAGCTTGACCTGCAAGATGCACTGGATTTCTATGACCTTTACTATTCACCCAATAACGCAATTCTGGTGGTCGCAGGTGACGTGAAACCTGACGAAGTGCTGGCACTTGCCGAGAAATACTACGGCATGATCCCCGCCGAAGACCAACTGCCTGTCCGCGAACGCGCCCAAGAACCGCCGCAACGCGCCGAGCGCCGGATCACATATGTCGATGAACGCGTAAGCCAGCCCTACTTGACCCGCAGCTACCTCGCGCCGGAACGCGACCCCGGTGCGCAAGCCGAAGCTGCGGCGCTGGTCTATCTGGCCGAACTGCTGGGCGGTTCCCCATTTACGTCGGCCTTGGGTCAGGCGCTTCAGTTTGATACGCAAAAGGCGATCTACACCAATGCATCTTATAGTGGGTCATGGCTTGATGACGCGACATTCTCTCTCGCGATCATTCCATCCGAGGGCGTCACCCTGTCAGAGGCAGAAGCCGCGATGGACGAGGTAATCAGCGCCTTCATGGAAGGCGAGATTGACCCCGAACGCATGGAAAGCATCCGCACCCAATTGCGCGCCTCCGAAATCTATGCGCTCGATAATGTGCAGGGTTTGGCGCAACGCTATGGCGCGGCGCTGGCCCAAAGCCTGACGATCGAGGATGTGCAGGCTTGGCCGGACATCCTGCAAGCCGTGACAGAAGACGATATCAAAGCCGTAGCCGAAAAAGTGTTCAACCGGGATCAGGCCGTGACCGGCTGGGTCGTGTCAAACCAAGAGGAGGCACGCTGATGCTGCGCATGATTATTGCCGTTTGCCTGACGATCATTGCCACAACTGCACGGGCCGAAACCGACATCAGACAAGTCACCTCGCCCGGCGGAATCAACGCTTGGGTCGTCGAAGAACCCTCCATTCCATTCGTCGCACTTGAACTGCGCTTCGAAGGCGGCGCATCCTTGGACCTGCCCGGCAAGCGCGGCGGGACAAACCTGATGAGCGCCTTGCTAGAAGAGGGATCTGGCGACATGTCAGCGCAAGAGTTTCAGGCCACCCTCGAAGACCTCGCGGCAAGCCTGAGCTTTCGGGCGTTTGACGATTCCATCGCCGTGTCCGCCCGCTTTCTCACCGAAAACAAGGAAGAGGTGATCGCCCTTCTGCGCCAAGCCCTTCTCGCACCGCGATTTGACCAAGACGCGCTTGACCGGGTGCGGGCGCAGGTTCTTTCCGGCATCGCCAGCGATGCAAAAAGCCCCAACGCAATTGCAAGCTCGGTCTTTAATGCGGCTGCATTCGGGGATCACCCCTACGGTTCCAGCATTGACGGCACCATCGAAAGCGTCACAGTGCTCACGCGGCAGGACATGATTGATGCGCACCGCAACGCGCTGGTGCGCGACCGTCTGTTTGTTTCGGTCGTTGGTGACACAACCGCCGAAACCGTCGGCGCTTTGCTTGATGATCTTTTGGGTGACTTGCCAAAAGAGGGCCCCCCACTCCCTGAAGACGTTGAGCCGGCACTGGATGGCGGCATCACCGTTGTCGATTTCGACACCCCGCAATCGGTCGCCTACTTCGGGCATAGCGGGATCGAACGCGATGACGAAGATTTCTTTGCTGCCTTCATCATCAATCACGTTCTTGGCGGGGGCGGCTTCTCATCCCGCTTGATGACCGAAGTGCGTGAAGAACGCGGGCTGACCTACGGGATCAGATCGTATCTTGTGCCCAAATCCCACGCCGAGATGATATTGGGAACGGTTGCGTCGTCAAATGAAACCATCGCAGAGGCAATCGAAGTGACTCGCAACGAATGGGCGCGTTTGGCAGAGAACGGCCTGACCGAAGAGGAACTCACCACTGCCAAGACCTACCTGACCGGCGAATACCCCCTGCGTTTCGACGGCAATGCCGAGATTGCAAAGATCATGGTCGGGATGCAGATGATCGGACTGACGCCGGATTACGTGGTCGACCGCAATGACTTTGTCGAGGCGGTGACACTGGATGACGTGAACAGGGTCGCCGGTGAACTGCTGCGACCGGAGGATTTGCATTTTGTGGTGGTTGGAAAGCCGGTGGGTTTGGAAAGCACGGAGTAGCCACAAACGATTTTCAGGCGAAAACTGCTTTGGCCAAAGCGAACTCCAGACTTTCCATACCCTGTTTTCCACTCGCAGAATCGCGGCTGGCTATGCTAGGACTTGTGGTATGGCCATTGCAGACCCCCAGATACAGCCGCCTCCGGTGATTCGACAGCTGGACGACGCCGCAATCAACAGGATTGCGGCGGGCGAGGTGCTGGAAAGGCCAGCCTCTGCGGTCAAAGAACTGGTCGAAAACAGTATCGACGCTGGCGGCACGCGCATCGAGGCGGTGATTGCCGATGGCGGCAAGACACTTATCCGTGTGACCGACAATGGCTGCGGCATGACCCCTTCGGACTTGCCGATGGCGATGTCACGCCATGCAACATCAAAGATTGACGGCTCGGACCTGCTGAACATCAGATCATTCGGCTTTCGTGGCGAAGCCTTGCCATCGCTGGGCGCAACCGGGCGCCTGACGATGACATCCCGTGCAAAGGGCGCTGATGCTGCAACGATCGCTGTCGCTGGCGGACATGCCGAGGCCGTGAAACCTGCCGCATTGTCTGCCGGTACGGTGATCGAGCTGCGTGATATGTTCTATGCAACGCCCGCCCGGCTGAAATTCCTGCGCACGGAC
>NZ_JAWOAN010000296.1:0-7706 GCF_046498525.1 Yoonia sp. | reverse complement strand
GTTGATCTAAAGAACGGTTTTTAAGTTGTTTTGGCATGATTGAAATTGGTTTAAGTTGGTTTTTGTTTTACAAATATAATATTTTTTCTTTGTAATTAAAATTATTTGTTTATATTTGTAGCGGCTATATTTAATTAATCAATATGAAACACAGACAAAAACATTTAAAAGCTCAGCGGGATTTGACTCTTCTCCGGATTGGTTAAATATAGCCCCCGTTGGGCTTTTTTATAATATTATACTATTATGGATAGGAGAAAACGCAGTGTTTGCCAGTGTCACATTGCATTATTCCTTGACGTTGAAGCGGGCCCAAATGGAAGTCGGGGGTTTGCTCCAGTGCGTGTATCCTGAAAAAAAGAAGCCCCCACTGATCTCTCAGCAGGGGCGCCCTAGTCTCACCGTAGGTCGGGGCCAGCCCCGAAACGACTTACCAGTCTTCGCGAACTACGGTCCGTGTCTTGATCGGCAGCTTCATCGCAGCGAGGCGCAGGGCCTCGCGGGCGATTGTTTCGTTAACGCCGTCGATTTCGAACATCACGCGACCCGGTTTGACCTTGCATGCCCAGAAATCAATCGAACCTTTACCCTTACCCATACGCACTTCGACGGGCTTGGAGGTAACGGGCGTATCCGGGAAAATCCGGATCCAGACACGGCCCTGACGCTTCATGTGACGCGTCATGGCACGACGTGCAGCTTCGATCTGGCGCGCAGTGATACGCTCAGGCTCGACCGCCTTCAGGCCATAGGTGCCAAAGTTCAGGTCGGACCCGCCCTTTGCTTCACCACGAATGCGACCCTTGTGTAGCTTGCGGTGTTTTGTACGCTTTGGTTGCAGCATTGTATCAGCTCCTTAGCGACGTGGGCCGCGAGGGACAGCGCCCTCTTGCAGCTCAGCATGTTTACGGTCGTGCGCTGACGGATCGTGCTCCATGATCTCACCTTTGTAGATGAAGACCTTGATGCCGATGATCCCATAAGGCGTCATCGCCTCATACAGTGCATAGTCGATGTCGGCGCGCAGCGTATGCAGCGGAACGCGACCTTCGCGGTACCATTCAGTCCGTGCAATCTCTGCACCGCCCAGACGACCGGCAAGGTTGACCCGGATCCCCAGGGCGCCCATGCGCATGGCGTTCTGAACCGAGCGCTTCATCGCGCGACGGAAAGACACACGACGCTCAAGCTGCTGACCGATGCTTTCGGCAACAAGGGCTGCGTCAAGCTCTGGCTTGCGGACTTCAACGATGTTCAGGTGCAGTTCGGATGCAGTCAGCGCGGCAAGCTTCTTGCGCAGACCTTCGATGTCCGCACCTTTCTTGCCGATGATCACACCCGGACGGGCTGCGTGGATCGTAACGCGGCACTTTTTGTGCGGACGCTCGATGATCACGCGGCTGATGCCTGCCTGTGCGCTTTCCTTCTTGATGAAAGCCTTGATCTTGAGGTCTTCCAACAAAAGATCGCCATAGTCTTTGGTGTCAGCGTACCAGCGGCTGTCCCAGGTGCGGTTGACCTGAAGACGCATACCGATCGGGTTTACTTTGTTACCCATTATGATTGCTCCTCAACTTGACGCACCTTGATGGTGATCTCTGCAAACGGCTTGATGATCTTGCCAAAACGGCCACGGGCCCGGGGGCGTCCGCGCTTCATGGTCAGGTTCTTGCCGACATAGGCCTCTGCGACGACCAATTCATCGACGTCAAGGTTGTGGTTGTTCTCTGCGTTGGCGATGGCCGACTGAAGACATTTCTTCACATCGTCCGAAATCCGCTTTTTGGAGAAAGTCAGGTCGGTCAGCGCCTGCTCGACTTTCTTGCCGCGGATCAGGCCGGCAACGAGGTTCAGCTTTTGCGGAGACGTACGAAGCATGCGCAGTTTTGCCATTGCTTCGTTATCGGCCACGCGGCGGGGATTGTTATCCTTGCTCATGGCTTATTTCCGCTTCGCTTTTTTGTCAGCGGCGTGTCCATAGAAGGTACGGGTCGGCGAATATTCACCGAACTTTTGACCAATCATGTCTTCCGAGACGTTAACAGGGATGTGCTTCTTGCCGTTGTACACACCAAAAGTGAGACCAACGAACTGAGGCAGGATGGTAGAACGACGCGACCAGATCTTGATCACTTCGTTGCGGCCGCTCTCGCGGGATGCTTCTGCCTTTTTCAAGACGTATGCATCCACAAAGGGACCTTTCCAGACGGAACGAGCCATACTTAACGACCCTTCTTCTTGGCATGACGCGAACGCACGATAAGGCGCTGCGATGCTTTGTTCTTGTTACGCGTACGCTTGCCCTTGGTGTCTTTGCCCCAAGGCGTGACAGGCGTACGACCACCAGATGTGCGGCCTTCACCACCACCGTGCGGGTGGTCGATCGGGTTCATGGCAACACCACGGACACTCGGGCGGACGCCCTTGTGACGGGTACGGCCCGCTTTACCGAAGTTCTGGTTCGAATTGTCGGGGTTGGACACAGCACCGACAGTGGCCATGCATTCCTGACGGATCAGGCGGAGTTCGCCCGATGACAGACGCACCTGCGCATAGCCACCATCACGACCAACAAACTGGGCGTAGGTCCCGGCTGCACGGGCGATCTGGCCGCCTTTGCCTGGCTTCATTTCGATGTTGTGAATGATCGTACCGATAGGCATGCCGCTGAATGGCATGGCGTTGCCGGGCTTGATGTCGGCCTTGGCGGATGCAATCACCTTGTCACCAATAGCGATACGCTGTGGGGCAAGGATGTAATTCTGTGTGCCGTCTTCGTACTGGATCAGCGCGATGAATGCGGTGCGGTTCGGGTCATATTCGATCCGTGCGACAACGGCTGGCATGTCCAGCTTGTTCCGCTTGAAATCGACGATGCGGTAAAGACGCTTTGCGCCCCCACCAATACGACGCATGGTGATCCGTCCGGTGTTGTTCCGGCCGCCCGATTTCGTAAGACCCTCAGTGAGAGACTTGACGGGACGTCCTTTCCAAAGCTCCGAACGGTCGATCAGCACCAGCCCACGCTGGCCCGGCGTCGTCGGTTTGTACGACTTGAGTGCCATGTTAGCTTCTTCCGTTTGCTTGGCGGGCCCCCATGATTGAATCGGCGGGGACCCTGATGTTAGAGGCCCCCGTAGGTGCCCATAGTAATACCACAAAGACCCCGGAACGAATCCCGAGGTCAGGTGATTGCTGGCGTATAGCGGGGAGGGGTGTGGGTGGCAAGGGCTAGTGCTACAAACTAGTTACCATCATCCGAGTCGACTTCTTTGCTGAGCCAACGCATTAAGCATAAACGGAAGTCGGATCGACCAAAGCAGGGAAAAAATCGCCGTGAATGCGCTAACCGCACTAACTATGTGGCTTGAAGCGGGCAAAGGTTCTGATTGGCCATTTACCAGCCATTTGCACGCCAATGCGAAGATTAGGGCGAGCAAGAAAAAAATGAACAAGAGCAGTTGTCCAGATGCGAGAATCTGATCATCACTCGAAACCACTTTAGTTATTCGTTCAGCTTCAAATTCGTCTTTTGCCTTATCAACTGAAACGGAAAATGGCGAAGCCAGAACAGCAGTTACGGCAAGCGATACGCCAACTAAGATCGAGATAATTGAAGCTAGCAGATCGATAATTCCTACATACCGTAGCGGATCACCGTATGCTAAGTAACTTGATGCTGACGCCACTACTAAGCAAACGACCATCCACATCAACCAAAATGATGTTGAAGAATTAGCCACTGTATGACCCTTCCGCCTTCAACTCTCTTGCGTATGCTTCGAGTTCCATTTTGGCGCTTTCAAACGAAAAACTATTTGCATGTCTATTCAACTGCACCGTTTTATTCTTCTTGAGAGAGTTGTTGGAGATTTTTGATCCGTCTTCCAAAGTGATTTTGTACTTCTCCACTGGCTCGGCAACCATTAACTCGCGTCCGATATCAGCTAGCCACTGATCTCTTCGGATCTCTTCGCGTTCAAAGCGCCCCCTCTTAAGCACCATTCGTCCGATAGCGTTTGCTCGAACCTTGGATGCCGTGTCATCTGAGGGCATACCAAAAACCATTTGCATGATGCGGGTACCTGCTTGGCCTCGTGTATTAAGCTCCAGATTTTTGAAAAAGCTCTCGATTGAGAAATCCACTTCGCGCACACCAACTTCTTCGATGCGAGCTAGGGTATTTTTGTCAGGAACATCCGCTATCCGCATTTTCACATCACCGCTTAGTACATCGGCCTTTTGGGCGAGTTCTAGCACGCTCAGAGCAAATGTTCCACTTTTGTTTCCCATATTGCAAGCAACTATGTGATCTCGTTCGACTAGGCAGACCATCTCCGCCTTCAGAAAATCCTGTTTCTTCGGGTGGAAAAACTCCTCGACCGCAGCGCTATGATCATCTGTATCGAGATTCACAACGCCAATTGCCCCCTGTTCAAATTCCAGAAGGCGCACAAAGATACCATTCCCTGATGGCGCTTCTTCGATTCCTGCGAAGAACTGGCTTGAGATTAGATCAATTGGCACGACACGATCCCGCGCCTTGTCCAGCTTCATTAGCGAAGTCCTGATGATGTCTTCCAGCGAACCATTGAACCCCTCATTGAAGTAGGCCCGTTGTAAGGAAAGCGTTTTTGATCTTTTGGCGGCCACAGTATTGGTTCCTCACTTGTCGAGAATACAATGAATAGTTGTATCGTTCATTAATCGGCCGAACGACTCAAGGCAAAAGAGCCAAGTCGAACAAGCTCCAACCCGAAATGCGCCGTCCGCGCTTTGCCAGCGTCATACGCATCGCGATGTTCCGGCATGGGCGGCTGGCATAAATTGCGTGACAGAGACGTCGCCGATGCCACCCACGGACCGCCGCTGGCCCTTGTGGTTGGGGCAGTGTCGGAGCGCCGGGGCAGGCCCCGGCCTACGTAGGTAGGGGCCTGCCCCGACTCCCTGCCCCCAAACGCAAAAGGCCCCCGCACTGCGAGGGCCTTTCTAACTTCATCGCGAACCGATCTTACAGACCGGTGCTCACGTCAATCGTGTTGCCCTCTTCGAGCGTCACATAGGCTTTTTTCACGTCTTTGCGTGTGCCCAGTGACCCGCGGAAGCGCTTCACTTTACCTTTGGTGATCGATGTGTTGACCGCTTTGACCTTGACACCAAAGAGGCTTTCAACAGCTTCCTTGATCATCGGTTTGTTCGCGTCGATCGCCACTTCGAAAACAACGGCATTGGCTTCGGACGCCATGGTTGCCTTCTCGGTGATGACCGGCTTGCGGATCACATCGTAATGTTCTGCTTTGGCGTTCATGACAAACGAGCCTCCAGAGCTTCGACACCTGCTTTGGTCAGGACAAGTGTGTCCGACTTCAGGATATCGTAAACGTTGGCACCCATGGATGGGAGAACGTTAATGGTTGTGATGTTGGCGGCGGCCTTGGCGAAGTTTTCGTTCACTTCGGCACCGTCGATGATCAGCGCGCGCTTCCAACCCAATGCGCCGACCATTTTGGCCAGTGCACCTGTCTTGGCGTCTTGAACTTCGATCGTGTCAACGATCACCAGCTCGCCTGCGGCCACTTTCGCGGACAGGGCGTGCTTGAGGCCAAGCTTGCGGAACTTCTTGGGCAGATCATGCGCGTGGCTACGGGGCGTTGGGCCCTTGTAGATACCACCCGAGCGGAAGATCGGCGCACCGCGAGAGCCGTGACGCGCGCTGCCAGTGCCCTTTTGGCGATAGATCTTCTTGGTGGAATAGCTCACCTCGGAACGACCCAGCACATCGTGTGTACCTGCCATTGCCTTGTTACGCTGCCAACGCACGACGCGGTGCAAGATATCCTTGCGCGGCTCAAGACCGAAGATTTCATCGTTCAGTTCGACGGAACCGGCTGTCTTGCCGTCCAGTTTGATTGCATCAGCCTTCATTATTTATCACCTTCTGTCGGTGCGGCATCGTCTGCCGGGGCTTCCGTTGCAGCTTCTGCTTCAGCAGCTTCCAGTGCGGCCTGCTCTGCTTCGGCAGCGGCCTTTGCGGCGGCTTCCTCTTCAGCGGCGGCAGCGGCGGCAGCTTCCTCAGCAAGACGCTCTGCTTCTTCGGCCATGGATTTCAGACCAGCAGGGTAGATCACGTTCTCGGGTGTCGGCTTCTTGACCGCATCCTTGATTGTGACCCAACCACCCTTGGAGCCTGGAACAGCGCCTTTGACCATGATGACACCGCGTGCGGCGTCGGTCTTGACGACTTGCAGGTTCTGGGTTGTGACTTTCGCCGCACCCATGTGACCGGCCATCTTCTTGCCTTTGAAGACTTTGCCCGGATCCTGACACTGACCTGTGGAACCGTGCGAACGGTGCGAGATCGAAACACCGTGTGTCGCACGCAGACCACTGAAGTTGTGGCGCTTCATCGCACCGGCAAAACCTTTACCGATGGATGTACCGCAAACGTCGACAAACTGACCTTCGAAGTAGTGGTTTGCTGTGATCGTCTCACCCACATTGATCATGTTCTCGGGGGCGACGCGGAATTCAGCGACCTTGCGCTTGGGTTCGACCTTGGCAGCGGCAAAGTGACCGCGCATCGCCTTGGATGTGCGATTGACTTTGGCATTGCCCGCACCCAGCTGAACAGCCGTGTAACCGTTGGTCTCGGGTGTACGCTGTGCGACAACCTGCAGGTTTTCGAGGGAAAGAACGGTCACAGGGATCTGCTTGCCGTCTTCCATGAAAAGCCGGGTCATGCCGACTTTCTTTGCGATAAGTCCTGTACGGAGCATTTGATCTACTCCTTATACGGAAATCTGGACGTCAACACCGGCAGCCAGATCGAGCTTCATGAGCGCGTCAACGGTCTGTGGTGTCGGGTCTACGATGTCGAGAAGGCGCTTGTGTGTGCGGATCTCGAACTGGTCGCGGGATTTCTTGTCAACGTGGGGGCCACGCAGAACAGTGAATTTCTCGATCTTGTTTGGAAGTGGGATCGGTCCACGCACGCTTGCGCCTGTGCGCTTTGCTGTGCTTACGATTTCTGCGGTGCTTGCATCAAGCACCCGGAAATCAAACGCCTTGAGGCGAATACGGATGTTTTGGCTGGCTGCCATGTCATCACCCTTTGATTAGGGCCTAGATCGGAGAGGAGGACCATGGCTCATCCAGAGCCCTCATCGCGTCTTTTTGTCCAATATAGAAAGGGCACGCAAAGCGCACCCTTGTTGGATAGCGGGCGTATAGGGGGAGTCGGGGGGGGGTGTAAAGGGGGTATGGCCGTGAAAGGCATTTGACTCTCACAATCTAAGGTCATTCAAGGTCAGTGCTGATAGGTGTCAAAATCCAAGCTGAGAGAGGGCCTATGCGACTATTGTCTATGACGCTAATTCTTACGCTGTCGTCAACAGCAGTCAGAAATTCACCTGCGGGCATTCTATTTCGTCTGTGACGGTTCCGTATCTGAATCCTGAAGTTGCCAAATGGCTGGTAAGTTTCAACTCATAATCCTGAACAAGCTTACGTTTCGTTGTATGGTGATTTACTTTTCTCCAAAAACCTTTGAAGGCAGAAGAGGCCACCACCCGGCGGTTAAAAACCATAAAGTAACTCTGGATATGCTCAGGGATTGGTTTGTTCAACAAAAACCTGTCTGGCTCCTGGTATTTATGTTTAGTAATACCCCAGAAATCTATGGGCCGGGCTTCCATTTTATTGTACAC
>NZ_JAWOAN010000293.1:0-6219 GCF_046498525.1 Yoonia sp. | reverse complement strand
CGAACGGGCGCCACCTCGGCTCGTCGCTTGCAGACTGATTTGCTGACCTATCGCTTCAGATATGTCCGGCGCGCCACCAAACAAATCACCGCCCATACTGTGCTGCGAAGTCCCAGTGCGAAAACAGTCCTCACCTCGTAGTCACCGCCGCTTGCGACGTGCAAACCGAACCCTGCAAAGACGAACAATGTCGCTGCAAGAATGGCGAGCGACAGGAGAAAGGCCCATCGCTGACCTAGCCACAAACCAAGGCCTGCCACGACATAGGCGCCTCCGGCAAATGTGTTGAACCACAATACAAAGGGCACGACTGCGCCCATTTCGACCGCACCCGACAGTGTCGTCGCACCTGAAAACACGGTCAGCACCCCAAAGACAACGGCAACAGCACCCGTAATACGGAGACCTGAATTACTTTCTGTCATGGGTCAAATCCTCTCTTGTGCACAACAGCGCCAATTGAACATCAAACAGTCGCAGGCCTTCCTGAACCAGCGGAAAGCCCCGCGCGCCCAGCGTCCAGCGGATCGCTACTCCCTGCACCAGCGCGGTCAGCAAGATGGCGATATCCTCCGGTTCGACGTCATGGTGCAGGTGACCAGCGGTCTGCTGATCACCGATCGCTGAAACGAGGTGGCTTTGAAATGTCCCAAGAAGCCTCCGAAACACATCCCGCAACGCCGGATTATCCACCTGTAATTCACGCGAAAACAGGATCGACGGCAGGGCGGGCGTCTGCGCTATTGCGGTCAACTGCGCCCCGATCAGTGCCTTCAGCCGTGCCTCTGGCGTGACGGCCTGCGTCGCAGTGGCCCAATCATCGCGCAGACGCGCCGCGATATCCTCGGCCACGGCCAGCCAGAGCGCGCTTTTGGTGGGGAAGTGCCGGAAGATCGCGGGCTGGCTCAGCCCGACAGCACGCGCGACATCCGTCGTGCTGAGCCGGTCCGGTCCGATCTCGTCGGCCAACCGCAGCATCTCTGTGACGATCTGCGCCTTGCGATCCTCTGCGCTTTGACGTCCAGCCATCAAACATCCCTCTTGTTAGTTATAACTCACTAACATACACTGAAATAATCGGCAACCACTGTTACGAGTCGCACCGACACGACCGAAAGGATCTTCGTTATGTCCGCCACGACCGCGCCTACCGGCTATTCCGGTCTGCAAATCGCCCTGTATGTTGCGGGCGCGCTGTATCGTCAGTTCGTCCTGCGCGATAGGACGCTGGCGCGGATGCGCCGGGCGCAAGGCTGAGCGGATGCGTCTGGCCCGCCTCCTGGCCCTGCCGCCCATCGCTATCGGTATCGCCGTTGCGTTCTGGATGATCGCGACCGCACCCGGCCCCGCGCAGGTCGCGGATGCGGCATCCGCCCTGCCGGTCCGTGTGATGACCGCAAACGCGCAGGATATCCGCCCGACAGCAACCGTCTGGGGCACTCTGCGTGCAGCCGATACCTGGGTTGCCGTGTCAGAGGTGCAAGGCGAAGTCATCTGGCGTCATCCCGATCTCGAGCCGGGCCGCCTGATCGCGCAAGGCACCGAGGTTCTGCGCATTGATCCGGCCGATTACGAACTGGCGCTGGCACAGGCCGTAGCGGATCTGGATGCCCTTGCCGCCGACGACCGGCAACTGACGACCGAAGCCGCCAATACGGCCCGCATCGTCGAGCTTGAACGCGAACGGCTGGCGCTGGCCGAGGCAGATCTCGCCCGCACCCGCACGCTCACCGAACAGGGCACCATTCCGCAAGCCCGCGCCGACGAGGCCGAACGCGCCACGCTGCAGGCCCGCCGCACGGTCGCGGAACTTGAAAACACACTGGCTCTTATCCCGTCGCGCAAGGCGCGGATCGAAGCGCAAACCGCGCGGACGCAGGCCGCCCTTGACCGTGCGCGCCGGTCGCTGGAGCGCACGACGCTGACCACGCCCTTTGATCTGCGCGTGGCCGAAGTCAGCGCCGAGAGGTTCCAGACCGTTGCGCCTGGGCAGGTACTGATCCGCGGCGACGGTATCGCGGCGGCCGAGGTCGTGGCCCATCTGCCGCTCGACAGTTTTCGCCGCCTTGTGGGCGATGTGCCCGACGGCATCACCCTTGGCGATATGATGCGCCAGGTGCCAGCCACGCAGATCGACGTCACACTCAGCCCCTTGGCTGATTCCGCACAAGTCTGGCCTGCTCGCGTCAGCCGGATCGAGGGTGCGCTTGATGCGCGTGCGCGCACTGTCCCTGTCGTGGTTACGGTGGATGACCCCTATGCAGGCGCGGACCCGCCCCGCCGCCTGCCGCTGGTCCCCAACATGCAGGTCGGGCTGTCCTTTGCGGGTGCGCCCCTGACGGGTGCCATCGTGATCCCCGAATCTGCATTGCATGCTGGCATGGTGCGCATTGCAGACCCCGATGACCTGCTGGAGCTTCGCGACGTCACCGCAGCCTTTGCGCAGGACGGGCGCGTCGTGATTGCCAGCGGGCTGTCCGCAGGCGACCGCGTGATCCTTGACGACATCGCCCCCGCGATCCCCGGCATGGCCCTGACCGCCATCGAGGTTTCGGAATGATCCGCTGGTTCACCGGCCACCCGACAGCGGCGAACCTTCTGCTCTTGTTGTTCCTTGCCGCTGGCGTCTTTGCCGCACCCGGCCTACTGCGCGAGACCTTCCCCGATTTCCGCGCGGTCGAAGCCGAAATAACCGTGTCCTATCGCGGGGCCGCCGCCGAGGATGTGGAAGGCGCGATCTGCGGGCCGCTCTGGGACGGTGTGCAGGGTGTCGAGGGGCTGGAGACATTGACCTGCACCGCACAGACCGGTCGCGCCCGCGCCGTGGCGACCATGGCACCCGGCAATGACGCGCTGCGCTTTGTCAATTCACTGCGCACCGAGGTGTCGGCCATTGACACATTCCCAGACCGCGCCGATCCCGCCATCGTGCGTGAATTGCACCGTAGCGATCCTGTCACCTCTGTCGCCATTTCCGGCGACCTGCCACTATCGGAACTGGACATTTATGCAGATGGCCTGTCAGACCGCCTGACCGCACTCGCGGGCATCTCTAATGTCACACGCAGCGGGTTGGGAACACGCACGCTGTCCATCACCGCCACCCGCGCCGTTCTTGACAGCCACGGCCTGACGCCTGCCGCACTTGCCAACGCCATTGCGGCGCAGAACATCGACCTGCCCGCAGGCACACTGGAAGGGTCGGATGCGGATCTGACCCTGCGCTTCACCGCCGAGCGTGACACGGCCACCGCCCTCGCCACCATTCCTGTGCTGGCCCTGCCGAACGGTGCGACGCTGACGCTGGGCGATGTGGCCATGATCGAAGACCGCTTCGAGCCGCCCCACGACCGCGCCTTTGTCAACGGCACGCCCGCGATCCTGATTGCCGTGGCCAAGGCGCTGGATGCCGACGCGCTGCGCGTGCTTGACGGTGTTGCGGAGCTGGTAGAAGCGGAAACCGCGCGGCTGCCCGACACGATGCAGGTCGCGGTGGTGCAGGATGTGACATCAATTATCCGCGACCGGCTGGTGATGCTGGTGCAGAACGGCATGATCGGTCTTGTGCTGGTCGTCGCTGTGATGAGCCTGTTTTTTCGCCCCGGTTTCGCGATCTGGGCCGCGATGGGGCTGCCAGTGGCTTTTGCAGGAGCGTTCGTCTGGATGGCACTGACAGGCCTGAGCCTGAACATGATGACGCTGGTGGCGCTGCTGATGGCAATCGGGATCGTGATGGACGATTCCATCGTGATTGCGGATTCCATTGCCGTGCACGCCGCCAAGGGCGCAACTGTCGAAAACGTGGCAGCAGGCGTGGCGGCCGTGGCCCCCGGCGTGATTTCATCCTTCCTGACCACGCTGGCCGTATTCCTGCCGCTTGCCTTTCTGGCAGGTGAATTGGGCGCGGTGCTTGAGGTTTTGCCGGTGGTCCTTCTGGCCGCACTTGCAGCGTCGTTGGTCGAGGCCTTTCTGATCTTGCCGCATCACCTCAAGGGCGGGATGAAAGATGCCGCCCCTTCGCGCTTTCGCGTCAGGTTCGACGCAGGGTTTGATGCTCTGCGCGAACAGGGTGTGGGGCGGCTGGCCGATGCGGCGATCCGCTGGCGGTGGCTGGTCGCGGGGCTGGCGATCGGTGCGCTGATCCTGACCGTCGGAGCGCTTGGCGGCGGGGTCGTCAAACGCGAGGCGATGCCCGAGATCGACGGCGATGTGCTTGAGGCACGGCTTATGCTGCCTTCAGGCACCCCTCTGTCGCGCACGTCAGAGGCAGTCGCACAGGTCGAAGAAGCCCTTGACCGCGTGAACGCAAGCCTGACGCCCGAACAGCCAGCGGCACAGCCACTGGTTGTCCGCCGCATCACACGCATGGGCCGCAACCTGTCGGCGGGGGAAACCGGTGCCCATGTCGCTACCGTCGCGGTGGACCTGCTGGGCGCGGAAACCCGCACCAGCACGCTAGATGATATCGTCGCGCTCTGGCGCGCGGAGATCGGGCCACTGCCCGGCGTGACTTCTTTGATCCTGACCGAACCGGGTATCGGCCCGCAGGGTATTGCCGTGGAACTGCGCCTGACCCACCCCGACCTTGCCACGCTGGTGGAAGCGGGCCGCGCCACCCTTGCGGAACTGGAAACCTACGCGGGCGTGCGCAACGCGATCCTCGACCTGCGCCCCGGTGCGCCCGAATTACGGCTGAGCCTGTCGCCGGGGGCCGAGGCGTTGGGTCTGACCGCCACAGATGTCGCGGGGCAATTACGCGCCGCCTTCCTCGGCACGCAACTCTCCGAGATCCGACGCGGCGATCTGTCGTGGGATATTGAGGTGCGGCTGTCGGACAGTGACCGCGCCGCCCGCGCCGACCTGAGCGCCTTCGAAATTGCTCTTCCCGGAGGTGGCACCGTGCCACTGGCCAGCGTCGCAGACATCACAGAGGCGCGCGGCTGGGGCAGTATCACACGGCGCAACGGGCTGCGCACCCTGACCGTATCGGCAGATGTAGACGGCAGAGCCGGCAATGCCGATGCAATTACCGCGCGGCTGGCCGAAAAGTTCCTGCCCGCGCTTGCCAGCGCCACTCAGGGCCTTGGCTATGCCATCGGCGGGCAGGCGGCGAATTCTGCGGAAACCGTTGCGTCGATCCTGCGCGGCTTTCTGATCGGGCTGGTAGGTATCTACATTGTCCTCAGCTTTCAGTTCCGCAGCTATATCGAGCCGCTGATCGTGATGATCACGATCCCGCTGGCGTTTCTGGGCGTGATCTGGGGCCACGTGCTGATGGGCTACAACATATCCATGCCCTCTCTGGTAGGTGCGGCGTCACTGGCTGGCATCGTGGTGAACAACGCGATCCTGCTGGTCGGCGTCATCAATGCGCGCCGCGCCGAAGGACTTTCCGCCGCTCTTGCCGCCGGAGAGGCCGTGCGTGCCCGGTTCCGCCCGATCTTCGTATCGGTCACGACAACGATCATGGGAATGGCGCCGCTGCTGCTCGAAACCTCGACACAGGCTCAGACGCTCAAGCCACTTGTAATCGCGGTCGTGTTCGGGCTGCTGGCGGCGACGGTGCTGATCCTGTTGGTATTGCCTGCATTTTACGCGGCATTGGAAGATATCCGACCAAAACGCTCCAACCCCGATCACAGCGGGGTATAGGAGCTGCAAAGATAAAAACGTCATACCCGCCGGTAGCCGGAACGCACTCTGTCACCTTGAAAGATTTGTTTGCAGCGCAAGAGCATGCGCCACTTGCGCGCGATTTGCCAAGAAATCCAGCCCTGTAATGGCCGACTGCGAGCGGGATGGTTCATCAAGAAATTTGCGCTAGCACAAAGTTCCGCGTTTTCGCGCGCCTAAGGTGAACTGCGAGAGGAGATCAATATGCATACCCTGAAACTTGATGATCCGGATTTGCCTCTTTCAGAAATGATGACCCGCTGGCCGCAGACAGTTCCTGTCTTCTTGCGGCATAAGATGTTGTGCGTGGGCTGTTTGATCGGCCCTTTCCACACGATCGTAGACGCCTGTGCCGCCTATCACTTGGATCAGGATGCCTTTATGGCGGAACTGATGACTGCCGCTGGTTTGTAGCGCGGTTCAGGTCTGGCTGAGTACGACCAGAGCATGCGGGTCACAGACCATGATCCGCTTGCGTTTGCTTTGCACAATCCCCTGCTTCTCCCAGGCGCTCAGCAATCGGCTGACGGTATGGAGGGTCGTGGC
>NZ_JAWOAN010000259.1:0-3555 GCF_046498525.1 Yoonia sp. | reverse complement strand
TCAGAACCATTTCACGTGGTCAGCCAAAGCGCGTAAAATCGCCGAAGTCTATAAGTGGATTTTGGATGAGCAGGAAGCACGCCCAGATTTTGCAATTTTTGAAGCTGGAATATGACTAGAATGCCTCCGCCTGCGGTCATGGGGGCAGAACCGCATCTAAAGCGTGCCGCGTTTAACCTGCGACATATCCGGCAGCCGTGAAGTAATTCCAGCATTCTTCGGGTGAGTAGAGATCGCAGATCTCAGCGATTGCGTTGAACATGTCGGTGAATGTGCGCGCGCCTATTCGGCGCAGGTGCGCTTTGAGCTTGGAGAACGCCATTTCGATCGGGTTGAGATCGGGACTGTAGGGCGGCAAGAACAAGAACCAGCATCCTGCCTTGCGCATCGCCTTTGCTGCTTGGGCGTTTTTGTGGGTGGCCAGATTGTCCAGGATGACGACGGTTCCGGGTGAGAGTTCTGGCACCAACACCTTTTCGACGTAAGCGGCGAAGGCCACGCCATCCATGGCGCCTTTGATCACCCAGGGTGCAATCATCGCATCAGCACGCAGGCCAGCTATAAAGGTCTGGGTGCCCCATGAGCCGAAGGGCGCGTCCATGACCAGGCGGTTTCCGCAAGAGGCCCATCCCCGCAGCCGCGTCAGGTTTGTCTTCACCGATGTTTCGTCAATAAAGACAACACGGTCCGGGTGCTTTGACACGGCAGGAATGCGGTGCTTGAACCAGTCCTCGCGCTGTCGTCTTACCTTGGCACGGCGGCGTTCGGTGGCCACCAGTGACTTTTTTTATATGTGTAGCCCAGTTTGCGAAGGAACTTGCCAATGGCGTTGGGGTGCGCCCGAACGTGGGTCGCGTCAAAAAGGGCTGCACTCAGCTCGGGCATTGTGATGTCGCCATCCTGCGCGATGATTTCGGCAAAGAAGTCTCGATGCGGGTCCAGTTTGCCCCGGCCTTTTGGTCGGCCCTGCGGCGCGGCTTCCGCCCGGCCCGTCCGCCGTATCGCAAGCGCCCATCGCGCTCCCGTCGCGGGCGAGAGCTTCAATCGTAGTGCCGCCGCGCGACCGCTCAACCCTTCCTCAATGTATCGCTGAAACCGCGCCCGAAGCGCGTCTGGCAAAGGTGCTGACATGATCCATCCTCCCAAACAGGATGAACGTATGGCCCGCCCGGTCTGCAAGTTGTTTTTGGATCAAGCTCTGCGCAATCTGCATCAACGTATCCGGTCTCAGGGTCTCGCCCTGGCCAAGATGGGGTTCGCGCGTCGGCATCCTCATAATCACAGCGGTCTGTCACGACCATTCAGTTTCTTCAGGTTTTGCCGCCGCCGATCAACTGTCAGGCCATCTCCTCTCAACCACTCGCAGGCAGGGCCGCCGGCTCGGTTCGCCGGTTACCCGTCTTGTCAGGCTGCCAACACGCGCTGGTAGCCTTGTTCCTTCCTGAGCAAAGCCCAGATCGTTCGTGCAAGCTTCGCAGCCAGCGCGACCACGACTACGTTCTTATGGGCGCGGGCCGATAGATCACGAAGCCAAGCCCCCAGTTGCGATGGCTCATTGATCAATCTGTGCAACACCGCACGCGCACCATGGATCAATGTGCTGCGTAAGTATCGATTACCGCGCTTTGATATCCCCAGTAGCTTCTGTCGGCCGCCAGTCGAGGCTTGCCTGGGGGTGAGACCAAGCCATGCTGCCAGATCGCGACCACGCCTAAAAGCTTCAGCATTGCCGACCGCAGCAACAAAAGCGGTCGCGTTGATGGCCCCAATTCCCGGTATGCTCATCAGGCGCTGCGCTGCCACGTCCTCCTGAGCCATCGTCATGAACTCCTTGTCAAAGGCCGCGATCCTTGCGTCCAGAGATCGCCATTGTGCGCGCATGTCTTCGATCAGACCTCGGATCCGCGGGGAAATATCCGGGTGCTCCTCATCGGCGAAGACAATCAGCTCCGCTTCAAGCTTCTTGCGACCTTGGGCAACCGTGATGCCACGCTCCAGCAAAAGAGAACGCAGGTTGTTGATCAGAGCTGTTCGCTCCGACACCAGCCGAGACCGCGCGCGGTGCAGGGATTGCACATCGGACTGTTCTTGGGTCTTGATCCGGACAAACCGCATCGTGGGACGCGTTGCAGCTTCAGCAATCGCCTCCGCGTCGCGGTCATCGTTCTTATGCGCCTTAACATAGGGTTTGACGTATTCTGGCGACATCAGGCGAACGTCAAATCCGGCACCGTCAAACACACGCCCCAAATGATGGGCACCACAGCACGCTTCCATTGCAACCACGCATCGGTCGAGGTTCAGCACAAACGCAACCAAACCGGCGCGCCGCAGACGCTTTCTCATGGCAACCTTACCGGCTGCGTCTAACCCCACAAGACTGCAAACCGTCTTGCCCAGATCAACCCCAAGAGTAACAATCGACATTGGTCCGCTCCTTTCCCTTTTGACCAAGGCGACTATATCAAAAGCCGCCGCCGAAAAGGGCGGGCCATCCCATAATCACAAAATCACACGCGTGGGAATCCCCGCAATTCAGGTTTTGGGCGGGACGCTTTAACCCCCAAGTTTTGCCCGCTCCCGCGGTGGTTCTGGTCTTTCATCTTGGTGGAACATCTGGGAAATCCTTTGTCCCGATGCTTCCACGAGCGATCTTCCGACGGGAGGCATTTCCGCCAAGGCCCGGTCGACATTATCCATTCCGATCTTTTTGACTATTTAGTGGCGTCGAGCCGAACCAAGTGGGGGCGACCGATCAACAAACCTGCTTGAACCAGGGCGTCATACGATCGCGTCCTCTCGGCATACCGTCACAACATGAACTGGTGGTCGATCAGACGTGTTGCGGCGCCAATAGCGCGGGCCTTTCGACCGATGCTGCCTGCTTCTATTCTGGGCGGAATAAGACCACGGGTGTCTTGGGTTGTCACATACCGGCTGACCCTTTCGACCAGTTCAGACCGCACAGATTCTGGGAAAGCGCCATCAATGATGATCGCTTCAAAGTCGATCACCGAACAGACAGATAGGGCGGCCTTGGATAGTTCCTGCGCCGTCTGACCCAGCCAGGGATCAACATAGCGAGAGAGGCGATACCAGTTGTCGGGTTCCGTCCACAATTGCCGAGGATCCAGATCAACTTCAACCAGACGCTGTTCCAGTTGCCGGATCGAAGCCATTTCGATCAATTGCATGCTTTCGCCGTTGGGGCCAATACTGCGCAACGACCCCAAAGCGCCCGCATTTCCTTGCCGCCCCTCGAAGACTGCATTGTCCAGAACGATGCCACCTCCGATATAGGCACCAATGAAGAAATAGGCATAGTCGCGAAATTCTTTACCCCGACCGAAAGTATGCTCGGCCTGACATGCGGCAGTCGCATCATTGAGCAGCGTGACAGGCAGACCGGTCAGCGCGCCGAACGTTTTTCGCAAGTCGATATGGTGCCAGTCGCTGAACTCTGAGCGGGTGTCAACTTCGGTGTCTGTCCTGTGCCACAGCTCAAATGCGGCACACACACCTAGGCCACAAACCCGCCTGACCTGATCTTCGGTC
>NZ_JAWOAN010000167.1:0-2803 GCF_046498525.1 Yoonia sp. | reverse complement strand
ATGCCCCTGATAGGCATGGATGAACCGCGGCGCCGCGCCAGCGTCAGAGACCAGCCCCAGATGCTTTGCCACCGCCCCCTGACGCATCCGGAACACGATTACCTGTCCAGCAGCCAGGGGCGCGCCGCTCGCACCGGCAAGATGCCTTTCTGCCGCCGACATCAGGCGTTCTGCCCCCTGCGGTTCCGACCAGTCCTGCGTATAGGCCGGAATCGCCTCGGGCTCCGATCCATAAAGTACGCGCCAGATACCACGCAAAAGACCCAGACAGTCACATCCCACCCCCTGCACCGAGGCCTGATGCAAATAGGGTGTCCCGATCCAGGCACGCGCAATATCAACGATTTGCTGGCTCATCGTGTCAAACTCCCACCCGTGTGCGATTGGTCCGAGCGCGGTACGCTGACCAACCATTCATCTCCGGGCATGTCGGGAAAACCTTGGAAGTTCACGAAATTGCCAAACTTCTCACGACAGGTCGCCGGACGCTTGTCGCATCCCGCTGTCAGGCGCAGAACATCGCCGGAAGCGACCGGTGCATTCAATGGCGACCAAAGCGTCAGCCTGCGTTCCTGCTTACCCACATCCGTCTTGATCATCCCTCTCAGCCCGGCTGCGACACCGCTCAGAACCTCGAGCACACCGCCTTCGAACCAGCCTGCGTGGAAGTTTTCGACGCCCGCAAGCGCAAACACCTGCCCGTCGCTTGGCGCATCAAGGGTATGGTCCAGCCGGTAGGACGGATGATCCAAGGCAAACCCGCACCGTGCATCACCCAGCACAGCACTGCAGGTCTTCAGATACGACCGTCCCTGCATCTGGTTCAGCGCCTCGGTCAGCCCGTGCAATTCGGCCTCGAACCCGCCCGCGCCGCGGGTGATCTCGCCCAGCGTGCCGCGAAACAAGGTCTTGCGCGCGCGCACATCATCCCAGCAAACCAGCCAGACCTGCACCGTGGCACCGTCATAGCGCCCCGCCAGAATATCGGCCTCTGCAATCGCGTCGTCGGACAGCACGCCAAAGGCTTCGGTGTTGTTGACCGAAAGGCCTGTTGTGCTGGCTATCGCCCGTGCGCTCAGCCCGTTTTGCGGGGTAAAGACAACCCCGTCAAATTGCAGGCTTGCATCGTGATCGGTAAACCCCAGCACAACGCCGTCGCGCCTGCGCACGAGCCAGCAATGACAGGTGTGCGTGACACCCCCGCGCAGATGCGCATAAAGCAGATCCGCGCTCATAGCCGCACCTCGATCACAGGCACATTGGGCACTTCGCCCGCCTGAAAACTGGACACCGAGGTCATGATCACGTCGGTATCGAACCGGACCGGCACATCAAATTCATAGCCCGCCCGCACTTCGGCACCAGCATCAGGGGCATTGGCAAAGGTCAGCAAACCGCGGTCATAGTCCACCGCGTAGTCGACACCTTGCCGGAACAGAACCCCGCCCACCTCGGTGCGCACGGACCCGCGCACAGGTTTTGAAATTGGCCGCTTATAGACCGCGCCCCCGGACCGGTATGATTTCGTCAACTGAAAGACGCGTGTGGTTTCATCGCCGACGGCAATCAACTGATCCGAAGCCGCGACCGCGCAGGAGGGCTTGCAGGACAGATAGTCGCTCCAGTCCTTCCAGCGAAACCCGATCAACTGCCCCTGACGCGCCTCAAAGAACGCAATCAGCGTCTCGACATCATCCAAAGACCGCAGACCCAACCCCGCGTCATAGCGCCTGCGGGCGTGGGCCCATGGTGTGTTGCGCTCTTCAAAACCGTTCGCCAGCGTCACGATCTCGGTCCGGCGTTCCGGCCCACCCAAGGCCCCAAAGCTGAGCGAGGCGGGAAATCTTACATCATGGAATGTCATATCGGTTCCTATCTGTGGCGTTCACTGCGGCCCAGAACACGGGACATTTGCGCCGCGATCTGTCCTCGGCTGCGCTGGAATCCCTGCACATCGGGGGTGGTGATGTTCATGTTCACTGTGACCGGTCCGCCACCTGCCCCGCGCACCCCCAAGCGGCCATCAGCGCCACGTGCAAGCGGCATAATCGCCTCTGGCCCCGCTTCACCCATCAGGCCGGTGCCACCGCGCATCGGAAAGGTTGTGGGGCTGCTGACAACCCCACCCTTGGCAAAGGGCATGACGCGGCCCTGAATGAAGCTGCCGCCATCGGAAAAGGGCATCAGCCCCGAAACGGCAGCGTTCAAACCATCCGCCAGCATCCCGCCAAAATGGTTTGTCACCGGATTGACCGCTGCGGCATAGGCGGTATTCACCATCTTCTCGGCCAGTCCCCCCAGCACATCCGTCAGACTGCGGCCTTCCAGCACCAGTCCGTCAAACGCCGTCCGCAAGCCTTGCGAAAAGCCGCGCTCCAGATGGCCCAGATCGCGGGTTGTTTCGATCAGCGATCCCTGCACCGCGCGCAACTGATCCTCAAATGCCGCCGTCATGGCCGAGGTGTCACCAAGCGCGTTTTCCAACGCGCCGATATCGCTTTGCAGCGCATCAATCTTGTCGATGTCATCCATCTTCTTCGTCCTTCACTTGATCAGGAAAATCGCGCAGCAAGGCGTCAAACTGCACACGCCCCATCGCGGCAACAGCGCCAGTGGCACCCAGCATGATCTGCAATTCCGCAGGGGTCAGCGCCCAGAATTCGCGGGGTGGCAGCCGTAACTGATGCAACCCCGCCCGCATCAGGCCCGCCCAGTCCATCCGCTATTCAGGCGCAGCAAAGGCGCGCGCCAGCATCAGCGCCGCAGCCTTTGCAGCACCGACCGGACCACCGGCAATCTCGGC
>NZ_JAWOAN010000140.1:0-3441 GCF_046498525.1 Yoonia sp. | reverse complement strand
ATCTGGTCAGCGAAGGCCTTGCCACCGAGGAAGAGATCGACGCGTTGAACGCCGAAATCGCCAAAGACGCCGAAGACGCCGTCAAATACGCGCTTGATGCGAAATACCCCGATGTGTCCGAAGTCGACATGCACGTCTTTTCCGACATCAAACACGCGCTGGCATAAGGAGAATTAATGATGCGAGAGATTACCCTATCCCAAGCCGTGAACGAAGCACTGGCCGAAGAAATGCGCCGCGACGAGACGGTTTTCATCATCGGTGAGGACGTGGCCGAAGCCGGCACGCCTTTCAAGGTCCTCTCCGGTCTGGTCGAGGAATTCGGCACAGGCCGCGTGGTTGACACCCCGATCGCCGAACCCGGCTTTATGGGGCTCGCCGTCGGCGCGGCCATGACCGGCACCCGCCCTGTCGTTGATCTGATGTTCGGCGATTTCATCTTCCTGATTATGGATCAGCTTTGCAATCAGGCGGCCAAGACGCACTATATGTCCGGCGGCAAACTCAGCGTGCCGCTGGTGTTGCGCACGAATATGGGCGCCACACGCCGCTCTGCGGCCCAGCATAGCCAGTCGCTGCACGCACTTGTGGCCCATATACCGGGTCTCAAGGTCGCCATGCCGTCGTCGGCCTACGAGGCCAAGGGTCTGATGAAGACCGCGATCCGCGACAACAATCCGGTCGTTATTTTCGAAGACAAGCTGATGTATCAAGACAAGGCCCCAGTGCCCGAAGATGAATATCTGATCCCCTTTGGCGAGGCGAATATCAAACGGGAAGGTAGCGATATCACATTGATCGGCACATCTTCGATGGTGCAGGTCTGCGAAAAGGCCGCCGAGATTTTGGCCGCCGATGGCATCAGCGCCGAAGTCATCGACCCGCGCACCATCGTACCGCTCGATGAAAAAACCCTGCTTGAATCGGCGCGCAAAACCAGCCGTGTCATCGTGGTGGACGAAGGCCACCAAAGCTTTGGCGTGACCAGCGAGATCGCCAGCCGCATCAATGAAAAGGCCTTTTACCATCTTGATGCACCCGTTTTGCGGATGGGCGCGATGGATGTGCCGATCCCCTTCAGCCCGGCGCTCGAAGATATTACCGTACCGACACCAGAAGGCGTCGCCGAAAAAGCGCGGATGCTTGTCGGCGGGGAGATGATCCATGCCGCTTGACGTCATCATGCCAGCGCTCGGTATGGCCCAGGAAACGGGCCAGATCGTCGCCTGGCACAAACAACCCGGCGATGCTGTCGCCAAGGGCGATATCCTGTTCGAGGTCGAAACAGACAAGGCCACGATGGAGGTCGAAGCCGCAGCCGATGGTTTCCTGACGGATGTTGTCGCTGGCGAAGGCGCCGACGTACCTGTGGGTGATGTCATCGCGAAAATCTCTGACAGTGCCGAAAGCTCAAGCCAGACGGAAACGCCAAAGACCGCTGCGGCCGCTACGCCTACGGATGATTTGCCTAAGGGCAAAGAAGTCATCATGCCCACGCTGGGCATGGCGCAAGATTCCGGTTTGCTGGTCGCATGGCACAAACAGCCCGGTGATCAGGTCGGCGCCGATGATATTCTGTTCGAGGTTGAAACGGACAAAAGCGTCAATGAGGTGAACGCAGGCTTTGACGGGTATCTTGGCGCAACCCTTGCCGAGGCAGGCGAAGACGTGCCCACCGGCCAGACTATCGCAATCATCACAGCCGAGAGACCTGCCAATCCTGTCGCGCGCAAAAGTGCTGCTGCCCCTGCACCGCAAGCCGCCGTTGCAGAGGAAAAACCCGCACCCGTCGCCAAGGCGCAACCGGCAAAAGTGACTCCTGCTCCTGCAACGGATGGACGCATCCTTGCGTCACCCAAACTGCGGCGGCTGGCGCTCGAGCAAGGGCTGGATTTGCAGCGGCTCGTCGACGCAGGGCATCCACAGCCCTTTCATGTCAAAGACATCGATGCATTGCGGGCTCTGCCACAGAGCTCTAGCAGCGCAACCGCTGCAACGGCTCAGGCTGCGGGCCGTCTGACCGCCGAACTGGCCGACGAAGGCTTCTCGGACTTCGCCGACTGGGCTGCAAAATCTGCGCAACTGACCGATACCGCGGCCTTGCTCGCAGGTCTTTGCGCCGCGAGCTATGGCAGCGATACGACGGTGGTGGTCGAAAGCTTTGGCCTGACCAGGACCTACGCGGCCTCGGCCCATCTCAGCGCCACCCAGCCGTGCGAGGACGCCGCCCGACTGCGTGTCCGCGATTTGCGCTTCAGCGCGATCACAAGCGTAGCCGTCGGGGCCGAGGATGTGCCGACACTCACGCTCATGCGCAACGGCGCTGGCCTCACGATCACGCTTGAATTTGCGCCTGCGCAACTATTGCCAAGTGACGCAATCACCCTTCTTTCCAACTTCGCAGGCCGGATGGAGCAACCGCTCCGCCACCTGCTCTGACCACATCGGAGACCAAAATGGACTTTACCGATCTTTATATCGACGGCGCATGGCACAAAGGCGCATCAGGCGAACGCTTTGATGTGATCAACCCTGCCACAGAAGCGGTGATCGCCTCGGTCGCCTCGGCCGAGATTGCCGATGCTGATGCGGCCCTTGATGCCGCCGAAGCCGCAATGAAGGAATGGGCCGCGCAGACACCGCGCCACCGGTCCGAAGTACTGCGTAAGGCATGGGAATTGATGACTGCGCGTCTGGACCATTTCGCGCATCTGATCACACTGGAAAACGGCAAGGCGGGGACCGATGCCAAGGGCGAGGCCATATATGCCGCCGAATTCTTCCGCTGGTTCGCCGAAGAAGCCGTGCGCGCCGACGGGATGCTGACCCACGCCCCCGCATCCGGCGCACGGATCATGGTGCAACATAAACCTGCTGGGCTTGCCGTGCTGGTGACACCGTGGAACTACCCAGCCGCGATGGGCACGCGCAAAATTGCACCGGCACTGGCTGCGGGATGTGCAGTGATCATCAAACCCGCCTCGGAAACGCCGCTGACGATGCTGGCGCTTATGCCGCTTCTGGAAGAGGCCGGCGTGCCCAAGGGCCTTGTCAACGTGCTGCCGTCCAAGCGCACCGGCGCATTGGTCGACCATATGTTGCACGATCCGCGCGTGCGCGTTGTGTCCTTCACAGGTTCGACCGGCGTGGGCCGCAAGCTGCTGCACGCAGCAGCCCATCAGGTGTTGAAACCGGCGATGGAATTGGGCGGCAATGCACCTTTGATCGTATTCGAGGACGCCGATATCGATGTCGCCGTCGAAGGCGCGATGCTGGCCAAGATGCGCAATCTGGGCGAGGCCTGCACCGCCGCCAACCGCATTTATGTGCATGAGGACGTGGCCGAGACCTTTACCGCCAAATTCACCGCCGCCATGAGCGCTCTGAAAGTGGGCGACGGCACCGACCCGTCCGTTGACGTTGGTCCCCTCGTCAACGCGG
>NZ_JAWOAN010000014.1:0-9684 GCF_046498525.1 Yoonia sp. | reverse complement strand
GTCATGCACGGGGCACCAATTCACACGACGCATGGTGTCCGTGGAAACAAGGACTGGTGGCCGAACCAGTTGAACCTCAACATCCTGCATCAGAACGCACCTGCATCCGATCCTATGGGTCCGGATTTCGACTATGCCGAAGAGTTCAAGAAACTCGACCTTCAGGCGCTCAAAGACGATCTTTACGCACTGATGACGGATAGTCAGGACTGGTGGCCTGCGGATTATGGCCATTACGGCGGTCTGTTCATCCGCATGGCTTGGCACAGCGCGGGCACTTATCGCACGGCTGACGGTCGTGGCGGTGCGGGTTCCGGATCGCAGCGGTTTGCACCGCTCAACAGCTGGCCCGACAACGGCAATCTCGACAAGGCGCGCCGCCTGCTGTGGCCGATCAAGCAGAAATACGGCAACAAGATTTCATGGGCCGACCTGTATATCCTTGCAGGTAACTGCGCCATGGAATCAATGGGCTTGAAAATGTTCGGCTTTGGCGGGGGCCGCGCCGATGTCTGGGCACCCGAAGAAGACATCTACTGGGGCCGCGAAGACGAATGGCTGGCCACCAGCGATCACGCACTGGCACGTTATTCCGAAGACCGCGATCTCGAAAACCCGCTTGCTGCGGTCCAGATGGGTCTGATCTACGTCAATCCCGAAGGTCCTGACGGGAACCCTGATCCGCTCGCCTCGGCGCACGATATCCGCGAAACATTCGCGCGGATGGCAATGAACGACTATGAAACCGTGGCCCTGACCGCAGGTGGTCACACCTTCGGCAAGACCCACGGCGCAGGCCCGGTGGACCAGATTGGCCGGGAACCCGAAGCAGCACCGCTCGAGGCGATGGGCTTTGGCTGGCTGTCCACATGGAAATCCGGCAAGGGTCGCGACACGATCACATCGGGCCTTGAGGGTGCATGGACGTCGAATCCGACGCAATGGGACATGGGCTATTTCGATGTTCTGTTCAAATACGACTGGGAACTGACCAAAAGCCCGGCAGGCGCACACCAGTGGACGCCCAAGAACATCGAAGAAGCGGATATGGCCCCCGATCCCGAGGATTCCTCCAAGAAGGTGCCGATCATCATGTCCACTGCGGATATGGCGATGAAGATGGACCCGGCTTACGAGAAAATCTCGCGTCACTTTCATGCAAACCCGGAAGAGTTTGCCGATGCCTATGCCCGTGCGTGGTTCAAACTGACCCACCGCGACATGGGGCCGAAAGCACTTTATCTTGGCAATGAGGTGCCTGCGGAAGACTTGATCTGGCAAGACCCGATCCCGGCTGTGGATCACGCTTTGATCGACGACGCCGATATCGCTGAACTCAAGGCGAAAATTCTGGGCTCCGGCCTGTCGGTGTCCGAACTGGTCTCGACCGCTTGGGCCTCTGCGTCTACCTTCCGCGGGTCCGACAAACGCGGTGGCGCCAATGGCGCGCGTATCCGTCTGGCCCCGCAAAAGGACTGGGCGGCCAACGAACCTGAAAAACTGTCCAAGGTGCTGGCGACGCTGGAAGGCATTCAAAGCGACTTCAACAGCGCGGCATCGGGGGGCAAGAAAGTCTCACTTGCCGATCTGATCGTGCTGGGCGGTTCTGCCGCTGTCGAACATGCAGCCAAGAACGGCGGTCACGACCTCACTGTGCCGTTCACACCGGGTCGCATGGATGCGTCGGAAGAACAGACCGACGTCGAAAGCTTTGAACCACTCGAGCCAGAGTCCGATGGGTTCCGCAACTTCCAAAAGAAGGCCTTCAACGTGCCTGCGGAAGAGATGCTTGTCGATCGTGCGCAGTTGCTGACGCTGTCTGCGCCCGAAATGACCGTTCTGGTCGGTGGTCTGCGGACGCTGGGTGCCAACACAGGCGGGTCAAAGCACGGTGTCTTCACCGACAAGACCGAGGCGCTGACCAACGACTTTTTCACGAACCTTGTCGACATGGCGACTGAATGGAAGCCAGCGGACGAAGACGGCATTTATGAAGGCCGCGACCGCGCCACCGGTGAAGTCAAATGGACCGGCACACGTGTCGATCTGGTCTTCGGGTCAAACTCTCAACTCCGTGCCCTGTCCGAAGTCTATGCGCAGCACGACGCAAAATCGAAGTTTGCAAAAGACTTTGTCGCAGCTTGGACAAAAGTGATGGACCTTGATCGCTTTGACGTGAAGTAAAATATTTCGGGCGCGGCCTTTTGCAGGTCGCGCCCGTCCCTTATGGCAGATCGATACGAAACGTAAGGTCGCCACATGCACACCCAGACACTGATTATCGGCGGCGGCTTGTCCGGCCTGTCACTTGCCTATCGGCTTCAGCAAGCCGGGCATGACTATCGCCTTGTCGAAGCGCACGCACGGCTTGGGGGACGGATCAAATCCCTTGATGTGAATGGCACAAAGTTTGATCTTGGCCCGTCATGGGTCTGGCCAGGTCAGACCCGCGTCACGCAATTGGTCTCTGACCTTGGCTTACACCTGTTCGAACAATGGAGCACAGGCGACCAGCTTTACGAACAACCCACCCGAGAGGTCCTGCGCAATACTGGCTTTATGTCGATGGCTGGATCATTAAGGGTCGCTGGCGGAACGACAGCTTTGACAGACGCACTCGCCGCGCGGCTTGATCCAGCAAAGGTCCAGACCAATGCAAAGGTCATGTCCATCAATGACAGCCCAGCGGTCGAACTTGCCGATGGGCAAACCATCACCGCCGCCCGGATCGTTCTTTGCCTGCCGCCGCGTCTGGCCGCGCAATTGCAGGCATCTCCTGCATTTCCTTCAGCGGCGCTTGCCGCGTTGCGGGCAATACCGACATGGATGGCTGCCCATGCAAAATGCATCGCCGTCTACCCCAAACCGTTCTGGCGCGAGAGCAACCTTTCAGGCGATGCCAGCAGTCGATGCGGACCTTTGGTTGAAATCCACGACGCTAGTCCCGAAGACGGCGCATACGGCGCGCTCTTTGGCTTTGTCGGATTGCCTGCAGATATCCGCAGTGAAGCCGGCGCTGCCCTGCTACCCGCTGCAATCGACCAACTTGCAAGACTGTTTGGCCCAGTGGCTAAAGAACCCCTTGCCGCAGAATTGGAAGACTGGTCGCAAGCGCCCCTGACCTCCACACCTGAAGATGCCTTGGCACCGCCGGGGCATCCGTCATACGACATGCCAAAAGCTGTCCAAGACATTTGGCAAGGCAAATTGATATTCGCCGTGACCGAGATGGCACCTGACAATGGCGGCCTGATCGAAGGCGCGCTTGCGGCCTCGGAAAAGGCCGCAGCGCAGATTTTGGCCAGCTGATTATTCGGCAGGCACCATGCCCGGCCCTGCTTCAAACCGCTTCGCCCGGCGTTCGCCCAGCATTAACATCGCGGGTGTGACCAACAGCGTCAGGACGGTGGCGAAAACCAACCCCCCCGCAATCGCGCTCGATAGTTCCGTCCACCACTGTGTGGACGGCGCACCATAGACAATCTCGCGCGTGAAGAAGTTGATATTCAGACCGATCACCATCGGCATGAGGCCCAGCGCGGTCGTCACGGAGGTCAGCACGACAGGGCGCAAACGCTGCGCACCGGTGCGCAACGCCGCCTCCAGTGACGACTGACCTTGCGCCTTGAGCTGGTTGAAGGTGTCGATCAGAACAATGTTGTTGTTCACCACAATCCCCGCAAGAGCGATAACGCCGATACCACCCATAACGACCCCAAACGGACGTCCGGTGACCATCAAACCAAGCAACACGCCGGCGATCGAGAACACAATCGCCGACATGACGATGAACGCTTGCCAAAAGCTGTTGAACTGGGTCAGCAGGATCAGGAACATCAGCCCGATGGCCGACAGGAAGGCACCGACAAGAAAGGTCATGGCATCTGCCTGTTCTTCTGCCTCGCCACCAAATTCAACCCGCACATTTCCGGGCAAATCAAGGTCTTTGATCGCGCCTTGCAGCGCCACTGTCTGATCATTGGCCAACATTCCCGTCGCGACATCGGCCGAGATGGTAATCACGCGTTCCTGGTCGATCCGGGTGATCACACCACTACGCGGGGCAGGATTGAACGATACAAAGTTCGAGATCGGGACAAGGCCCGCATCGGTCGGTACCCGCAGGGCTTCTAGTTCTGCCAGCGTCCGGTCACCGGCGGGAAAGCGTACGACGATATCAACTTCGCCATCACTGTCTTCGGGACGGTAATCTGCAACCGTGATTCCGCGCGTCAGCAACTGCACCGCCTGCCCAAGCAAAGCGACGCTCGCGCCACTGCGTGCAGCCTGCGAGCGGTCGACAGAGATTTGCCACTCCACGCCGGGACTCGGACGCGTATCGACAACATCGATAAAGCCACCAATGCGTGTCATCTCGTCAAGGATCATCTCGACGGCGGCCTCCTGATCGGCCTGATTATTGCCGACGACCTCCAGATTGATGGGCTTGCCACCACCCGGCCCGCCTGAGTCCGTCCGCACCTGCACATCGATACCGGGGATCTGTGCCATATCGGCACGGATATCCTCTGCAATCAATTTGACGGTCCGGCGCGTGTCCCAATCGGTCAACTCAAGCTGAAGTGTCCCGATCGTATCACCGCCATCACCTGTCCCACCGGAACGTGCGTAAACACTCGCGATCTCATCGTAGGCAGAAAGGCGTGCTTCGACCTGTCGGACCAATGCATCCTGTTCGTAGACCGAAAAGTTATCTTTCGCGCGCACTTCAACCTGCGCATAGTCAGGCTCGACCTCTGGAAAAAACGTGAGGCCATTGCCGAAATTGCCATAGGCTACGAACGACCCGACAAGCGCCAACATCGCAAAGCTCAGTGTTGTCCATGGGCGCAGGATCGACCATTCCAGAATCCGGACATAGCCACCCATGAAGCCAGTCATTTGACGCGGATCACCATGTTCGGCCGCGTAAAGCTGCGCCTTGGATTTGGCCGACTGCGACTGCCGCTTGCCAATTTGTCCGCCCATCACCGGAATGAAGACCAAAGCCATGAAAAGTGACGCCGCCAGCGTGAAGATAACCGTAATGGGCAGGAACTTCATGAACTCGCCCACGACACCCGACCAGAACAGCAGCGGGAAGAACACGCAAAGCGTCGTCGCCGTAGACGCGATGATGGGCCATGCCATCCGCTTGGCTGCGCGCGCATAGGCCTCTTTCGGGGGCTGGCCCTCGTGCAGATAACGATCCGCCAGCTCTGTCGTCACAATCGCCCCGTCCACCAGCATCCCCACAACGAGGATCAAGGAAAACAACACGACGATGTTCATCGTGAAGCCCATGAAATAAAGCCCTGCAACACCTGTCAGGAACGCCCCCGGGATGGCAAGACCCACCAGCAGGGACGACCGCAAGCCCAGCGCATAAACCACGACGATCATGACCAGGATGATCGCGGCAATCACATTCGCCTCAAGATCGGAAAGCATGGTTTTGACCGTTTCACTCTCATCGAGGGTGTAGCGCACCTGAACGCTCTCCGGCCAGTCGCGCTGAGTTGTTTCAATCACCTCACGCACTGCGGCAACGGTCTCGATGATATTCGCACCCACCCTCTTTTTGATCTCAAGCGCCAAGGCAGGTTGGCCATCGATGCGCGCAAAGCCGGTCGGGTCTTCGAAGGTACGGCGCACAGTGGCCACATCTGCAAAGGTGACAACAGTCTGGCCACGCACCAGAATGGGCAGATCCATTACATCTTCAAGGTCTTCAATCAGGCCCGGCACCTTCAACACCAACCGCCCCGCTTCGCTCTCGATCGCACCGGCAGCGATAAGCTGGTTGTTATTGGTAATTGAACTGATCAACTCATTGAACGAGATATTGTATGTCTCGAAAACCGTTGGGTCGATAAGCACTTCCATCAACTCTGCCCGTTTGCCGGCCACATCAACCTCAAGCACACCGCTGAGCGCTTCGATGTCGTCCTGCAAGTCCTCGGCCAGCGCGTTGAGCGTGCGTTCCGGCACAGGACCGGACAAAATAACCGTCAAGATCGGAAAGAGCGCAGTGTTGATTTCAGTGACAATGACAGTCGCGTCGGAGGGAAGCTCACTTTCCACACTATCAGCGCCTTCGCGCACCTTGGCCAAGGCCTCAGCCGCGTCGAACCCGGGTTCAAAATCAAGCTGCACTGCGCCCCGCCCTTCGCTGGCGGTCGCAGTCATCGACTTCAAACCTGTCAGGGATGCAAACTCTGTCTCCATCGGACCGATAAGCACATCTTCGGCATCTTCTGGTGAAATGCCATCAAGAGAGGCCGAAACAAAGACGATCGGGATCGGAACCTCGGGATTGCTCTCTTTCGGGATCGACATGTAAGAGATCGCACCAATCGCCAGCAGAAACACCAGCAGAAGTTGGACAACCTTGCTGCGGTTGAATGCAGCGTCGATCAGGGCGTTCATTGTGACACACCCGCTGTTTGATCGGCCCCGACAATCCGCGGATCAACCACATCGCCTGCATTCACAAAGCCTTGGCCAACAGTGATGATCTGCGCCTCTTCGGTCAGACCCGTGACCCAGACACCATCGGTCTGCGCCCGCACGATCGCGACGGGCGAGAAGGCAACGGTGTTGTCTTCCAGTACAGTCTTGACCCCCAATTCACCATCCGTGCCCAGTGACAGGATCGCAGGTGAAATAAAGTGACCCCGCGCTTGCCCTGTTGGAATGACAATCCGCGCACTTAGCCCTGCCGGCATGACGCTGTCGGGGTTGTCGACAGTGATTTCGACCCGGAAGGTGCGGGTCTGCGTATCAGCATTCGCCCCCACAAAGGTGATCACACCCTGACGCTGCTCGCCGGTGATAAACTCCACTTCGGCTGTTTGCCCTGCCTCGACGCGCGACAAGGCCTGCTGCGGCACCTGAATGACAACGGTCAGCGGATCATTGTCAATGACTTCAGCGACGACGCTTCCCGCATCGACAAACTCCCCTACATCCAGTGTCATATCATTCAAACGTCCTGCAAACGGGGCGCGAATGATTGTATTTTCAAGCTGCTCCTGCGCAGCAGTGACAGCAGCGTCAGCCGCCGCCTTTGCCGCACGCGCGTTGCTGACACGATCCTCGGTCGCAACCCCCCGCTCCTGCAGCGCAATCGCATTGTTCAGATCACGGGTCGCCTGTTCCAACTGCGTCTGCGCCTGCAACAACTGCGCTTCAATTGTTTCTGCATCAATACGCCCGATTTCCTGACCGTCGCTGACAAGATCGCCGCGCACGACCGCCACCGAAACCACTTGCCCCCCAACCTCGGCCCGCACCATGGTCATGCGATCCGGCTCTGACTGGCCTTCGGCCGTCAGCACAAGCTGCACGTCCTGCGCCTGTGACGGAATCACTGCAACTGCGATTGCGCGGGGTGCTGGCGTGGCTTGCGCATCATCCTTCATCGTCTCTGATGGAAAAATGTACCCGCTGCCCATCCAACCCACCAAAAGCAAAGCCAGAAAACCAGCGACCCATTTGGATCGCCCCGACCCTTTGTCAGGATCAAATCTGAGTTTCCCGGCCATGGCCGGTTCAACATCTTTTGCCATGAGGCATTCCTTCGGTGCTGTTCTGCGCGCGCAGGGCCGAAAATACGGGTTAAGTGGCGTAGATAGGCCCCCATTGGCACAGATGCCAGTCATTTACTCTGTAATTCTGGCATACCGAGCGGCTTGCCACCAATCGCTCATAAATGCGCCGTTCCTTCTTCGACATCAGTGATCCCATCGACACTCTTTGCCAGACCACGTAAACCAAGGGGCATGATTGCAGAGCATGACACGGTCGAAATTTTGCCCCTTGGTGTGGACGGCATCTTGGTGCGTTTCTCGCGCGTGCTGACCGAAGAGGCAAACGCACGCGCCCTCAGCTTTCGTGACCATGTGCAGGATGCCGACATAGAAGGTCTGACCGAGATTGCTTCATCCCTCGTTTCGGTCCGCATCGGCTTCGACCCTGAAAGAACCGACAGGGCTTGTGTGACAAAGGCGCTCAAGACCTTGCTGGAGCAGTATCAATCAACCGCTGAAGGACCGCGCCGCCTATGGCGTATCCCTGCAGCCTTCGGCACAGATTTCGCGCCACAACTGGACGAGGCTGCGGCTTTGGCGGGCCTGACATCCGCACAGGCCATCGATCAGATCGAAGCCGCAACCCTGCGCGTCATCGCAATCGGTTTTGCGCCAGGTCAACCCTATCTGGGCATGTTGCCGGACAACTGGGATATTCCACGCCAGACCGAACTGACCAAAAGCCTTCCGCGCGGGGCGCTGATCACTGCGGTGCGCCAGTTGATCGTCTGGGGGGCGGACGCCCCGACCGGCTGGCGGCACATCGGACAGACCGCCTTTCGGGTATATTTGCCGGAAACATCCACGCCCTTTGCCTTCGAATCAGGGGACGCGGTACGGTTTCAGGCTGTGTCCGACACAGATTTCCGCGCCATCCAGACAGATACGGACACAAACGGCGGTGCAACCTGCGAGGTTCTGCGCTGATGCCGACACTGACCATTCATAGCGCCGGTCCCGGCCTCACCCTGCAAGACCTCGGGCGTCCCGGTTGGCAGGCGCAAGGGTTATCCACCGGAGGGGCCGCAGACCGTTTGGCGCTCTTGGAAGGGGCCGCATTGCTCGGGGGCGAGCCAGGCGACGCCGTAATCGAAATGATGGGCTTCGGTGGCACATTCAGCGTGGACGAAGGGACGCGCATCGCACTGACCGGCGCTGTGATGCAAGCCGACATCGACGGCGATGCCATTCCCCATAACGCGACCCATTTCCTGCCTGCGGGCGCCAAACTGACCATCCGTGGCGCGCAAAAGGGCGTCTACGGGTATCTGCGTCTTGCCGGTGGCATTGCGACTGACCCCATCATGGACAGCCGCGCCGCACATCTGACCGCAGGCATCGGACACCGCTTGCAGGCAGGCAATACACTTCCCCTTGCTGCGGACCCGGACAGGATGCAGGTGCCGCGCAGGCTACCGCCTGCGGACAGGTTTTCCGGGGGAACCATCCGGATCATGCCCGGACCACAAACCGAATTCTTCAGCAAGCAGACGCAGCACACCTTCTGCGCGACCATTTTTCATCGCAGTCAAAGTGGCAACCGGCAAGGGATCAGGCTGGAACACGAAGGCGGCACTTTCGCCACATCCGGCAGCCTCAATCATGTGTCGGATCTGATCGTACCGGGCGATATCCAGATGACAGGCGAAGGTGTGCCTTACGTCCTGCTCGCCGAATGCCAGACTATCGGCGGCTACCCACGGATCGGCAGCGTCATCCCCGCAGACCTGCCCAAAATCGCGCAAGCGGCCCCCGGCACACCGCTTCAGTTCCATTTCCTGACAGTCGCAGAGGCGGACGCCACCGCCAAGTCACAAGAAACGCAACTCCGCACCCTCATCAAAATGTGCCAGCCAATGATCCGCGACCCCCATTACATCGCCGATCTGCTCCGTTACCAATTGATCAGCGGGGCCACCCCCGGCGACGATCTTGAAAGGCCCTGACATGACGCGCACAGTCGATCTCAACTCTGATATGGGCGAGGCCTTTGGCCCGTGGCGCATGGGCGATGATGCAGCACTGCTTGATATCGTGTCTTCCGCCAGTATCGCCTGCGGGTTTCACGCAGGTGACCCCGATGTGATGGATA
>NZ_JAWOAN010000299.1:0-5553 GCF_046498525.1 Yoonia sp. | reverse complement strand
CTGCCCGACCCACTGCGGTAGAAAACGCTTTGAAGAAAAGGTGCGCCAGTCTGCCGACTGCACCGGCAGGGTAACTCGGCGTCGAGCTCGAAGATGCGCTGGCTATCGCCGAAGCTATCGAAATCTAATGGCATGGGCCGTCTTCACTGACGGCCCAAAGCGGATGAAGTGGGTGGCTCCTGCTCCACCGGCATCGAATGTGCCAAAGTGCAGTTATCATTGACTGCAGGGAAAGGAGCACCCAATGACAGTAAAGACCGTCGGCCTGGATTTGGCCAAGGACGTTTTTCAAGTTCACGGTATATCTGAGAACGGACGTGTGATCTTCAACAAGGCAATCAAGCGGGCGAAGCTCTTGACATTCTTTGAAACCTTGCCGCCTTGCACTGTCGGGATGGAAGCTTGCGGATCAGCTCACCATTGGGGTCGCACATTACGCAGGCTCGGCCACGATGTCAGGCTGATGCCAGCGAATTACGTGAAGCCCTACGTCAAACGCGGAAAGACAGATGCGGTTGATGCGGAAGCGATTTGCGAGGCAGTCAGGCGTCCGACGATGCGTTTTGTCGAGATCAAAACTGAGGATCAACAGGCGGTTCTGTCGATCCATCGCACCCGCGATCTGGCTGTCCGGCAGCGCACCCAGATGGCCAACATGATCCGCAGCTTACTACGCGAGTTTGGGCATATTCTGCCGATTGGGATTGAGGCGGTCACAGCGTTCGCCAAGCGCCATCTGGATGGAGATCACCCGGACATGCCGGATATCGCAAACGGAATGCTCGGCATGCAGTGCTATCAGTTCGTTGGCTTGAACGAACGGATTGACGGCTATTCGAAGATGATTGAACAACATGCCTTACTGAGTACGGACGCACGCAGGTTGATGCGCATGCCCGGGATCGGACCGATCACAGCATCGGCGATTGTCGCAACGATTGGCGATGCAAAACAATTTCGCACAGGACGTGATCTGGCAGCCTGGCTCGGTCTAACGCCGCTCAACAAATCCAGTGGTGGCAAGGAAAGACTTGGCAAAATCACGAAGAAGGGTGATCGCTACATTCGCAAGCTGTTGGTCGTCGGCATGACGTCTCGGGCCGTAATGGCGAAAAGATCACCCGAGAAGGTTGACCTGTGGACAGCAAAGATCATCGCAGACAAACCCTTTCGGCTCGCAACGACTGCCATGGCAAACAAAGCAGCAAGGATCATCTGGGCCATGCTCACCAAGAAACAGGAATACCGGCAGCCAGCGTTCTAACCGCGCGAGTTGCCCACGAGATGCAAGACGTTGAAGTGATGATGCGGAATTAAGTCAACCAAGAGCAAGGACACTCCGGGAATGTCCGCGGCCCTTTGAGGTCGATAAGCCGAATGGAACCTCGCTCGCGGAACTCATCAGGGCCAGCGGAACACCACCGCACAAACAGGCCGGACAGACGACAGTACTGACAAAAACGACCGCAGATATCGACAGAAAACACCTGCAATGCAGGAGCCACCCACAGAGGCCGCTCGTCAAGGTGACCGGCGCTGCAGCGCAGCTTCACCAGACCGGCTCTCTGTCTGTGGTTAAGTCAAGGGTGTCAGGTTCTGTGTCTTCCGGGTCCGTGGTTCTCTACGAGGTCAGGGATTATCCTGCCTCCTGATGGCGTACGGGACTGATCTGCCAAAATGTCATTCACGAGGTTGGGAGTTTCCCACCTCAGCCGGTTGGCTGGCTCGATCTGCCTCCGTCCCGGAGGACGTCGAACCTACCCCTTGTCTCTCGGGCAGGTATTCAAAATCTCAATTTCTTATCTGGCACCCTCCATTCCAGGCTCAAACGCGGTTTCGTTTCGCCAGAGGCAATGCAAGATGACGGCAATTTTCCGAGAGGCGGCCACGGCTGCTTTCTTGTGCCCTTTGCGCTCGGCTAACTTCGTTGCCCATTCTTTCAAACGAGATGGTTTTCTCGTGCAACTGATCAATGTTGATGCCGCTGAGTATAATAATCGGCGCATATCACCATCACCGCATTTGGATATTTTGCCCGACCAATCCATCTCGCCAGATTGACGGCGTTTTGGCGTGAGGCCAAGGAACGCACCAACATCAATCGATCTTCTGAACCGTTTTTCATCGTCAAGTGTCGCGATGTACGCCAAGGCGACGATAGGACCTACTCCGGGCACGGTCATCAGTCGGCGCGCCAGATCACTTTCGCGCGCCATCATCCTTACTTCGTTGTCCAGCGCATCTCTGGCAATGCAGAGTGTCTTGTGCAGAGGGATGAATGTTTCTGACATCATCTCAATCGCTGGATCCGTATCTGCTGCAGCTGCGAGTTGGTCTCGAAAGCCTTTTCGCAACTTTCCCGTCGCAACCGACGTCATGCAAATACCAAACACCTTGAGCACACCACGTACATGACCTTCAAGACACTTGCGCATGCGGATCAACCGCTCGCGGGCTCCGATGAGGACGCGCATGCGCTCTGAAGCTTCGCTGCGGATATGGACCTGAGTGAACCAACCCGTTCGCGCCAACTGAACCAATCCTTCAGCATCGCCTTGGTCGGATTTGTTAATACGCCCCGACAACGCTTTATGCGCCAGGCGCGCATCTATGCAAATGATCGGCACCCCGCGTTTCTCCAGCTCTCGCGTGAGCCAAATCGCTAGAATGCCGCTTTCATGAACGACTCGCTCTACCTCTGACGCGTGCTTCGAAATAAACTGCGCGATCAAATCCGGATCTGTTGAGACATCCGTGCGCGCGGCAACAACGCCCTTGTCATCCATCATGCAAATCGACGTTTCTTTGACGGAAACGTCCAATCCAACGTAATATGCCATTGTCGTTCTCCTTTGTGGCTGCTTCATTCAGGCCAGTATACTGTACCTCGTTTGCCCAGGAGAGCGGCATCCACAGACACACCATGTCATTCGCGCAGATTGCAGCATTTTGGCCGGTAAAGGTCGGCAGAGCGGGACGAAGCGGACGGTCCTTGTGAAAACGGCCGCTGATCGAAGTCTTGACGCACCACATCTCTCGTGTTTGCATCTGCACAACTTCTGCTGGCAACGCGATCTGCCAACGCGGACCATTGGGGGATCCAAAGCATGCGAAATGAGACCGACGCAGAGTTGTTTGACGATTTGGTCGCCAAGGAACTAGGCCATTATGTGTACGCACTTTTTGATCCAGCAACCGGCCAACCATTTTATGTTGGCAAAGGTGGCGGTCGCTCAGGGCTCGGAAATCGTCGAATTTTTGACCATTTCGATGAGGCTCGTAGCGAAAAAGGAAAGGAACGAGAAAAGATAGCCAAGATACAACAGATCTGGGAAACTTCTGGCGATGTTCCTTGGAAGATCGTTCGGTCCGGACTCGAAAGTGACCGAGAGGCGCTTCTCGTCGAATGTGCATTGATTGACATGTTGCGCGAAATGAGCGTTCCATTGACGAATAAACAATCTGGTCACGGGTCAGCTGAGAGTGGGATTAAATCTCGCACGGAACTGCGTGCTTGGTGTGCCCCTAAACTCGATTTTGCGAGTTTTCCATCTTCTTTGATGAAGCGTCCGATTTTCCTTTTCAATATCGCGAATGGTGTATCTGATCGACGAACCAAGTACCCCAATGATGGCCCAGACCTGTATAGAGAAGCCACCTGCCAGTTCTGGAATGTGATCCACAAATATCGGGCTCTTGAGGGCGCACTAGCCATCGGTTGCATAAATGGCATCACTAGAACGGCGGTAGAGATCGAAGGATGGAAACAAGTATCCGAAACAAGATGGGAGATAGTCTCACACCGTCCTGCGGAAGGCGCGCAAGATCCTAACTTTCTGACCTTTAAGAACGTCTCTGCAATCATTGATCATTGCAAAGGATTCTGGCAACGAGGCAACTTCTTGGTAATTCGTGTTGATAACAAAGCCGATGTCGCGGTGCTTCGGGGAAGTCCCAACCGCACGATTTCGGTTCCGTCCAACGCGAGTTGATTGTCAATCAACATGTTAAAACCGAATAGGCACCTTCAGAACGAAGGCCCCAGTTCACCGTCCGGTGTGGTGCTCGAGCCGGCCTTGCGGCAGTGCGGCGCTTTATATTGCCGCTTTGGGTGAGCTGACGCCTACGTGGATGACGACAGGCAGCCCAAAGCGGACTATTGTTTTGGCTTCAATCAGCCGAACTAACTGCGTGATTTTTGCGGTCTACCGGCATATAGGGACGCGCATAAAATTCGTCGTTACCTTTAACGACAACCCATTCAACAAAATCATCCACCACGGTATCGTCCAAAATTTTATAAGAAAGTCGAATTCGAACGCGAGTTCTGTAACCTTCAGAATCTGGGATGGGCCAATCAGTTATGAATCTGTGAAAATCAACTCCGGGAGGCAGGTTCGATATTGCGAAATCTGATGTCAGTTTTTCCACTGCCCGAGCGTAAACGAAGGGATATGGATCATTGTGGGCGTAAACTTCACTTAGAATATTCATAGCAGGGCTTGCCCCGTAGTTGTGTAAAGTGACGCGCAAGTCAATTTTGCCTCCCTGTTGACTTTGTGAAGCTTCCACAGATTTTACCAGCAGCCAAGCGCGAGTTTGATTTAGGCCTATTTGCTTTGTCTCGCGCAAGGTTTCCTCAGTTGTCTTGAGCGTGGCGGCAACGAGAAACACAGCGATCACACTGATCAATACAGAAAAAATAGATGAAATTGAGCTGAGCCAGTCGCTTGTGCTGTTCGAACCACCAACTGGAAGGGTGGAAATTGTTAGAAGCAATATAACGCCTGCGCCAGCACCCGCAACTAAACCCAGAGCCAAACCATTTCGCCAAGAATTATTCTGCATCATCACAACCTATAGGTTCTTCTCGCCGAAGCTACGCAGAATTGGAAAACTTTGCAAAGCCCGCTTCCTGCGCATTGCTGACCTTGGTGGCTGGTGCAGCATGGTGGGGCGTTGAACCTGAGCCCTGAATGGCCGCTTTCATATGTTGGACAGTGTGCCTTCGCAGGTGCAGCGAATTCACACTTTCCGTCGGACCTGCATGAAGCCAACTGGCGACATGCACCTGATCGAATGTCTCTTGTGGGCTGATTTTGTTGAAAAACTCAGTTTTCTCCGAAAAACAATGAAAAACTTCACCATAGAGCGCAACTTCAAAAGTTCGGTCAGGGTGTCGGCCAAATCAATGCTTTGGCGATGTGTGCATCTCTAACAGCCCTCACAACGCGAATAAGTCCAGCTTTTCCGGTAAAACGGATTTGCGCGGAAAAATGAAAGTGCGGATTTTTCCAGTTTTTCAACACAATCGGCTGCCTACCGTCATCCGACGTTTTCGCTCGGGATATTTGTCTACTGACCTCAGGCCTGCTTTCACACGAGCATGTTACGCTGGGTACAAAACACCGCGCCGCATAAAAGCGCCCAGGCCGCCCACTAACTGTCGCCTGTGAGGCACATCCTTATCACACCGCACGCACCAACTTGTGCTGCTCATTAACCACCCACCGGCCCGCCTTTGGCGGGCTTTTTTCGTTCATAGGAGCACCA
>NZ_JAWOAN010000257.1:0-7961 GCF_046498525.1 Yoonia sp. | reverse complement strand
CCGACATCGGTGTTCAGAATATCCCCGAGTGTGCGGGTCAGGATCAAGGTGACCGCCCGGTCCGGCCTGTCCGCCCAAAGCACATCTTCGCGGATGATGATGCGGCCATCCGTGGTTTCCAGAGCAATCTCTTCGGCTGCGGCATAGGTGGGCAGGGAAACCGTGCGCACCATCGCGCTTTGCACGCGTGGGCGCAGTTCAAGCGATGACTGCGCCGGACTGAGCGCGACCCGATCCGCAAGGGGAGAACAGGCTGCAAATGCGGCGACGGCAAGGACCATGAAACGTGAAAGCATGAATTACCGTCCAATCAGCAAGGAATTCGGGTTTCGTTCAATTGCCCGCGCCAGCGAAGAGATCGCATCGGATGCTTCCTGAATGTCGCGCAGGGTGGCAAGCGTTTCGTTGCTGAAGCGTGACCGCTCACTATAGCTGTTCACGACCGCCTGGGTTTGATCGACCAGTTCGCCAGCGCGCGCGGCAAGAGCGGGCAGGGTGCCGACTGCATCTTCGACAGCGCGTGCCGCTTGGTTGGCAGAGGCAAGCGCCGCGTTGACATTCGCAACGGCGCCGCCTTCGCGGACCTCGTCCAGGAGTGCCCGCATCGTGGCAAGTGCTGCGTTGGCTTCGCCCGGAAAGGCCACGGCATCATCGGTGCCAAGGAACCCGTCGATGGCGTTCAAGGATGCCGTTGCCGACGTCACCAGCGCCTCAAGTTCCAGTTCATTGGCCCGCGCGGTCAGCGTTTCGATATCTGCGGTGATCTGTGGCAGGTTGCGCGTGGCGACTTCGATGTTTGTGGCCGCTTGTGCCGCTGTTGCGACCGCCGCATCAAGATTTGCGATCACACCTAGATCGGCGGCCTCGGACATCAGGCCGTCCAGTTCACCGATGACATTGCGCAGATCACCCGGGATCGCCTGAATGTCGTCCGAATTGATCAACGCACGCGATTCGTCCAGAAGCGCGAGCAATGCCGCAGGCGTCGCACGTGTATTTTCGTCGTTGGCCAGTCGTTCAAAACTGTCCATCAGATCGATTGCGCCATCCATCAGTTCTTCGACGGGCAGCGCGTTGATGCGCGCCAAGAGCCCCTCTGCCGTGGCTGCCACATCCGAGATATCGGATTCTGTTGTCGGGATCACCGGATACTCGCCCGATGTGAGGTTGACGATCGCGGGCAACGCATCTTCGATCTGCACCAGTTCGACAAACAGCGTTCCGGCAAGGATATTGCCCGTCACCATGCGGGCACGCAGGCCGCGGGTCACGAAATCCGAAAGCAGTTCAAGCGCGTCCTCTGCTGTGGCATTCGGGCCCATCCCAAGGCGGGACGGTTCAACCGCCAGCACCGCCTGCAAGCGCACCTGTGCGTTTGATCCATCGCCGACCACGATTGCATTCAGGCTGCTGACCTCACCGATCCGGATACCCTGAAAACGGACCTCGGACCCCACGGCCAAGCCGCTGACGGATTGCTCGAACAACACGGCGACTTGCAGCACTTCGGCGTTGGGATCCGTAAACAGGCTGTCGCGCGCTGCTTGCTCGCTAGAGAAAATGTCAAAGCTGTGCCCGTCGGCGATTGGCTCTCCACCCGAGACGACCGTGTCAAAAGCAATGCCGCCCTCGATGATCGAGGCCAGCGAGTTGACATCAAGCGATACGCCTCCGGTGCCGAACGAAACACTGAAACCCGAGGTGTCCCAAAACCGCGTACTGCTGGTTATGCGCCTGTCATAGGGGCTTTCGACAAAGGCGCTGACCATCACCTGACTGCCATTGAACGACAATTCGGGTTTTTCAAGATAGCCGACCTTGAGGCCCTTGTGCAGGATCGGTGCACCGGCAGCGATGCTACCACCGTTATCCGCACGCAAGATAACGCGCGTGCCGCGCTGGTTGGCGCGGGTCAGATTCGGCCGCTCAAGCCCGACAAACTGGGTCTGTGCGACATCTGCCTCTGTGTCCCAGTTGCCTTCGATGAAGACTCCCGACAACACGGTCTCCAATCCTGTAATGCCACGCAGCGAAACATCGGGTCGCACGACCCAGAATTCGGCGTCATCGTCAAGGAAAGAGGCAACGGTCTTGTCGATACGCGCATGAACAAGGACATCGGTAAGGCCTTCGGAGAACTCCAGATCCTCGACCTTGCCCACAGTCACGTCGCGGTACTTGATGGTGGTCTCGCCTGCGGAAATGCCGGCCGCGTTTTCAAAGCTGATGGTGATCAGTGTGCCGCGGTCCGCGTAGCTTTGCCATGCGGCCCAAAGCGATATGCCCAGTGCAACCAAAGGGACCAGCCACACCAGCGACAGACGCTGCCAGATCCGCCGTTTGGCGGGCCTGACATCGAAAGGTGCGGGGCCGGTATCGTCCGGATCACTCATTGTTGCGTCCTGTCTGCGTCCCAAATCAGGCGGGAATCAAAGGCCTGCGCCGAAAGCATTGTAAAAATCACCGAGAGCGCAAAGCTGACGGCGGCGATGCCGGGGTTGATGGTTGCGATACTGTCGAGTTGCACCAGCGCCGACAGGATTGCAACGACAAAGACATCGATCATCGACCAGCGGCCGATGAACTCGACGACCTCATAGGCCTTGTGCCGTTCGTGGCGGTTGGCGGCTGAATGACGTTGCACGCTGATGGCCAGATACATGATCGCCACGAATTTTCCAACCGGGATCATGACAGATGCCACGAAGACAATCGTGGCGATGCCCCATGACCCGTATGCCACAAGCTCGGCCACACCGCCGATGATAGTGCTCTCGGAGCGTTCGGTCAGGGTGGAGGTCAAAAGCATCGGATAAAGATTGGCAGGGATATAGGCGATCATGCCCGCGATCAGCCACGCCCAGACCTTTTGCAGACTTTCGGCGTCGCGGCTTTGCAGGCGCCCTTCGCAACGTTTGCAGATGCGGGCTTGCAAAGTGTGCACCTGTCCGCATTGCTGACAGGCCACCAGCCCCGCATCACGGGCCGTGATCAATCCTTGGCTTTGTCCAGCGCTTCCCAAATCGAATACCTGCATATCAGTTGATCTTTAAGGACAGTGATAATCACCACCCCCGCGAAGGCCCAGAATGCGGGTCCTATTGTCACGGCAGCGAGGCCTGCGACCTTGATCAGCGCGACGGTCACGCCGACGATGAAAATCTCGGCCATGCTCCATGGCCGCAAGCGTTCCGCAAGGGAAAATGCCTTGCGGGCACCCTGACGCGGCTTTTGCCCCCGTACCAGTGGTCCGAGGGCATAAATCAGCGCGCTGAGGCGCATAAGCGGGATAACCACGATAAAGAACGCGACGGCAACGGCCAGTGGAAAGGCATAGCCATCCTGAAACGCGAGAACGGCATCGATGACGGAGGTCGCATTTTGGAGTCCGCCCGCATCCAGGGTCAGAAATGGAAAACTCACAGCCGCGATCATCATGATAAAGGCGGTCAGCGCAAGGCTCAGGATTTGTGCCATGGCTGCGGGTTGGGACGTCATCAGTACGATCCCGCATTGCTGGCAATGGGCGCGTGCGTTGTCCGGCAGAGCGCTGGCCAGATGAAGCGTGTCGCACTGCGGGCAGGCGACCAGATCATCAATGGGTGTCGTGTGTATCGTCACGCGGGTCAGGGCTCCTGCCGGTCAGGGGACTTGCCCCAAGGCTGTCGCGAGGTTATCGCGTTGAGCCTAGATAGGCTATGCCCCCGCCAGCTTCAACATAACGCGCAGAGAGTGCCATGACAGATACAATCTTCCCGCCCCGTCCGACACCCGTGATCCCCGTGCAGGGGGACGCGGGCTTTCCTGTGGGGCGCATTTTTTGCGTGGGCCGCAATTACGCCGATCATGCCGCAGAGATGGGGCATGAGGTCGATCGCGAAGCGCCGTTCTATTTCACCAAATCCGCACAGGCGGTACTGTTGTCCGGACAAGACATGCCGTATCCGCCACGCACGGCAGACCTGCATCACGAAATGGAGCTTGTCGTCGCTATCGGACGCACGGCAAAGGATGTCGCGCAAGCGGATGCGATGGATGTGGTTTATGGCTACGGCTGCGGGCTTGATATGACACGCCGGGATCTGCAGGCGGCGGCCAAGGCGAAGCGTCGCCCTTGGGACACCGGCAAGGATTTCGATAATTCCGCAATCATTGCAGCTCTGACACCCAAGGCCAGCAATGCCAGCATAGACGATCTGGCGATGAAGCTGGATGTAAACGGCGTGACGCGCCAGCAAGCCAAACTCTCGGATATGATCTGGTCGATCCGGGAAATCATTGCCGATCTGTCATCGCTTTATACATTGCATGCCGGTGACCTGATCATGACCGGCACGCCCGCAGGCGTCGGGCCGGTCGTAAAAGGTGACGTATTACACGGCACAATTGGCGATTTCGCTCCGGTTGAAACGACAATCATCTGATTGAATGTGCCTTGCGGTACACCATGTATCGCGACACTGCTGCCAAATCTCATGCCTTATGGAGGATCAACATGACACTCACCCGCCGCACGCTGCTAGGGGCCTTGGCCGCTGCCTGCATGTCTACGACCGCAGCCGCCCAAGAGGTGACACTGCGCCTGCATCAGTTCCTGCCCGCCCAAGCCAATGTGCCTGCGCATATTCTGGATGTCTGGGCGGACAGCGTAGAGGCGGACAGCAACGGTCGCATCAAGATCGACCTCTTTGCGTCCATGCAGCTTGGCGGCACGCCGCCACAACTGATTGATCAGGCGATTGACGGCGTGGCCGATATCGTCTGGACCGTGGCAGGCTATACACCGGGCCGCTTTCCCCAGCTTGAAGTGTTCGAACTGCCCTTCATGTCGCCCGATGCCGAAGCCACGTCGCGCGCGTTCTGGGAACTGGCCGAAGCACGGATGATGGATACGGATTTTGCCGATTTCAAACCTTTGGGTCTTTGGGTGCACGGCCCCGGCGTGATCCACAGCAATCGCCCCGTAACAGACGTGGCCGATCTGCGCGGCCTCAAACTGCGCGCCCCGTCGCGGACGACGACGACGATGTTCACCCAGCTTGGTGCCACATCCGTCGGGATGCCGGTGCCTGCGGTTCCGGAATCCCTTTCGCGTGGCGTCATTGATGGCGCCGTGATCCCGTGGGAGGTGGTTCCGTCGCTGAAAGTGCAAGAACTGGTGACTTATCATACGGAATTCCCCGGCGACGCGCTTTACACGCTGGCTTTCATCTTTGCGATGAACAAGGACGCCTACGATGCATTGCCAACCGATCTGCAGGCGGTGATCGACGCCAATTCCGGCCTTGAGTTTTCGGCCTTCGCCGGTCGCACACAGCAAGAATACGATGGACCCGGGCGGGCCTTGGCCAAGGAACTTGGCAATACCATCATCACCCTGTCAGATGCACAGACAGCCGCTTGGCGCGCCGCCAGCCGGACCACGATCGACAATTGGATTGCCGAAGCCGATGCCGCCGGCATTGATGGCACCGGTTTGTATCAAGAGGCGACTGCCTTGATCGCAAAACACAATACGGGCAACTAAGGCCGTTTCCGTGCTGCACGCTGTCATTCAGAAACTTGCGCAATTCATGGCGCTGCTTGGCGGGATCGTGCTGTGTCTTTTGGTGGGCATGGTTTGTGTCAGCGTCGCAGGTCGCGAGTTGAGCGATCTGGCGCATTCGGGCGCGCTGCGCGGGCTTGGTGATTGGCTCATTGCGCTTGGTGTCGGGCCGATCCTTGGCGATTTCGAACTGGTCGAGGCTGGTGTGGCTTTTGCGATCTTCTCGTTCCTGCCGCTCACGCAACTTAGCGGTGCCCATGCCAAGGTGGATGTGTTTACCAGCGGGATGGGGCAGGGTGTCAATCGCGCGCTGGGGACGTTCTGGAGCGTTGTCATGGCCATAGTCATCGTGTTGATCACATGGCGGCTTTTCGTCGGCATGCAGGACAAGATGCGCTATGGGGAAACGACCTATCTGATCCAGTTTCCGATCTGGTGGGCCTATGCCGCCAGCCTGATCGCGGCGATCGCGGCCAGCATCGTCAGTATCTACTGTGCGGCGATGCGCCTGACGGGGCAGCGCATGTTATGACCGATCTGGCGCTGGGCTATCTGTCCTTTCCCTTCCTGCTGTTGCTGATCTTCCTGCGGGCACCCATCGGGCTTGCCATGCTGGTCTGCGGGATCGGCGGGCTGTGGCTGGCGACCGATGGGACGACCGTTTTCACGGCGCGGCTGAAATCCGAGGTCTATTCCACCTTTTCCAGCTACAACCTCTCGATCATTCCGATGTTTCTGCTGATGGGGCAATTTGCAACCTATTCGGGCATGTCGCGGTCACTGTTCAAGGCAGCAGAGGCATGGCTGGGTCATCGCAAGGGTGGCATGGCAATGGCTTCGGTCGGGGCCTGTGCGGGGTTTGGTGCAATCTGCGGGTCATCGCTTGCGACGGCTGCGACAATGAGCAAGGTCGCTCTGCCGGAACTGCGCAAATATGGCTATTCCGGCGGTTTTGCGACGGCGACACTGGCGGCAGGCGGGACACTGGGTATCCTGATCCCGCCCTCGGTGATCCTTGTCATCTATGCGATCCTGACCGAACAGAATATCGCAAAGCTTTTTGCCGCCGCTTTCATTCCCGGCATTCTGGCCGCACTGGGATATATGCTGACCATCGCGATCTACGTGCGGATTTATCCCAATCAGGCCGGAACACGTGACCGGATAGGCTATGCCGAAAGGTTCAAGGCGCTGGGCGCGGTCTGGCCTGTGCTGATCGTTTTCGGGCTGGTCGTTGGTGGCATCTACCAAGGCTGGTTCACCCCCACCGAAGGGGCCGCCGTGGGCGCGATGGGAACCGGATTGATCGCGCTGTTCTCGGGCGCGCTGAATTGGCAGGTCTTCCGTCAGAGCATCACGGAAACTGCAACCGGCACAGGCATGATTTTTTTCATCGTGCTCGGTGCGGGGTTCTACAACGGCTTTCTTGCGCTCACCCAAGTGCCGCAGGAGCTGTCTCTTTGGGTGGCCGGACAAGGGTTCAGCCCCTGGATGGTGATGGCGCTGATCCTCGTGTTCTATCTGGTTCTTGGGTGCCTGATGGACAGCCTGTCGATGATCCTGCTGACCGTGCCGATCTTCTGGCCGGTCATCTTGGGCCTTGATTTCGGCATGACGACGGAAGAACTTGCGATCTGGTTCGGGATCATGGTGCTGATCGTGGTCGAGGTGGGATTGATTACCCCTCCTGTGGGTATGAACCTGTTCATCATCAACAATCTGGACAAAGACACGCCGATGACGGCGACGTATAAATCTGTCCTCTTCTTCGTCGGATCGGATGTAGTGCGCGTGTTCATCCTGCTGATGTTCCCCGCTATCACCTTGGTGTTCGTCTAGTGCCGGGCCTTTGGGACAGGTTCCCCGTTCAGATCGATATCGCAGGGCAGGGCGCGGTCAATCACGCGCTGTGCATTGGGAATGTCGTTGCCTTCGGCACGGCGGGTTGCCACTGCAGAGGAATAACTGAGGCTCAGCCAGCGGTGGATCAGACGCGCCCGTAACTCCGGCATGGGGACGTTCACGCGTGCGGACAGATTCCACAGGTCCGCTAGCTCCGACCATGGCGCTTCATCGAACATTAGGTAATTGCCTTCGACAATCACCACCTTTGCCGCAGCAGTCACGGCAACCGACCCCGCGATGGCCAGATCACGCGTGCGGTCAAAAGAGGGCGCAAAGACTTCTTCGCCTGTCTTGAGCGCCCTGATCAGACGCAAAAAACCGGGTGCGTCAAATGTCTCGGGCGCACCCTTTCGCGGACGCAGGCCGCGCGCTTCGAGGATGCCATTATCAAGGTGAAACCCGTCCATCGGAACGACGATGGACTTGCGCCCCTGTGCATTCAGGCGGCGGGCCAGTTCGCTGGAGAGGGTGGATTTGCCACAGCCCGGTGCGCCGGTAATGGCCACCAGAT
>NZ_JAWOAN010000217.1:0-12911 GCF_046498525.1 Yoonia sp. | reverse complement strand
GGCAAGATTCCCAAGAAGATGATCGTGATCGGCGCAGGTGTGATCGGGCTGGAGCTCGGCTCTGTTTATGCACGGCTTGGTGCCGAGGTCGAAGTGATCGAATTCCTTGATGCCATTACCCCCGGCATGGACAAGGAAATCGCGCGACAGTTCCAGAAAACATTGATAAAACAAGGCCTTAAATTCACCCTCGGCGCCGCTGTGCAAGGCGTTACCGTCAAGGGCAACAAGGCCACCGTCACCTATAAGCTGCGCAAGGATGACAGCGAACATTCCATGACAGCCGATACCGTTCTGGTCGCCACAGGGCGCAAACCCTACACCAAAGGCTTGGGCCTTGATGCTCTTGGTGTCGCAATGTCAGAGCGTGGCCAGATCAAGACGGACGACAAATACGCGACCAACGTGACAGGGATTTATGCAATCGGCGATACCATCACAGGCCCTATGCTCGCGCATAAAGCCGAAGATGAAGGCATGGCCGTCGCCGAAGGCATCGCGGGCCAGCACCCCCACGTCAACTATGGCGTCATCCCCGGCGTCATCTATACGCACCCCGAGGTCGCCAATGTGGGCGAAACCGAAGAAACCCTGAAAGAACAGGGGCGTAAGTACAAGGTCGGCAAATTTCCGTTCATGGGCAATGCACGCGCCAAGGCAAATTTTGCAGGCGACGGTTTTGTCAAAATCCTTGTCGATGCGACCACCGACCGCGTGCTGGGCGCGCATATCATCGGCCCGATGGCAGGCGACCTGATCCACGAAATATGCGTCGCGATGGAGTTCGGCGCCGCCGCAGAAGACATCGCGCGCACCTGCCACGCGCACCCCACCTATTCCGAGGCCGTGCGCGAAGCTGCATTGGCCTGCGGCGACGGCGCCATCCACGCCTGACCAAGCACGACAGGACCGGCGCAAGCCGCCGGTCCACACGTGTCCCGACATGAACGCATTCCGCGCTCTTTTGAGGCGCGTAAGGAACACTCGTTGTAAAAACAACGCATTGCCCGCTCTCATGCTTGCCTTTTCCGCACTGCGAGACCGAAAACACCATAGTTGCGCCATGTTTTTCTGCATTTTAGGCGTCAGCAACGGGTAATGAATTTCGAGATTTCCGCATGATGCGTTTTATTTTCGCCTTTTTGACAAGTATCGCGACCGCTGGCCCGGCACTCGCATTTGCCGCTGACTCTGGAATGTTCTCTGACCTTGAGTATGTCGCGGATACAGAGATTACCGCCCCAAATGGTGCACCGCTCGCTTTGTGCCACGAGACGCGTGATTTGCGGCTTCTGGGCCTGACGGTATCAAGCAATATAGAAGGGTATGCTCTCGCCATGGACCGATGTGCTGGTGATGCAGAGCGTTCGTTCAGTCAGCAACAGATGGAAACGGCGCAATCGCTGAACCTGATTGACGCAAGCCTTCCATCGCAACCACGCAACGGTCTGCAAAGGACCATTCAGAACTACGGCATCTGGGTTGCCATCAGCCTTGCGCTTTTTGCCGTGATCATTCGCAGGGTGAAATCGCTGATGGGTCTGGATCCAGCGTCACCAATGCGCAAGAAAGCGACTCAACGCATCATCACGGCCATGTGTTATATGGGCAAATGTGATGGGATTGTCGCGTCAAGCGAGATTTTTCTTATCACAAAGGTGGCAAGCCGCCTGACCCGGCAGAGCGTCCCGTCGACCGAGGTGGTGCGCATCGCAGATCATATCGACATGGACCTCACGCCTCAGGACTATCTTGATTTCGGCAAAGGCCTGCGCGATTCCGAGAAAGATACAATGATGCGGGGGGCATTTTTTGTCGGGCTTGCCAGTGGCCGGATCATTCCCGCAGAATATGATTTTCTGAGAAACCTCGCCCACGGGATCGGTATGCCCGGAGAAGATTTCCGCCGCGTGATGAACGAGGCGCTGGAAGACCTCGACATCTACCAGTCTAGCCTTTGAGCATGCGCAACCCCTGAGTCGCATCTGCACGGACGGCAAGACGCAAGCCCGGTTCATCCCCGGCTTTCAGGGCCGCAAGGATGAGCTTGTGATGATAAGGCGGCTCTGTCCTGTTCAGGCGCCCGTAAAGTGCGCGCATTGTCGGGCCCAACTGCAACCAGACCGTTTCCGCCATTGCCAACATCGCAGGGGCCTGTGCACGCAGATAAAGGGTGCGGTGAAACTCAAGATTCATTCGGATATATCCGCTTGAATCATGGCGCGCGATTGCCTGACTGACGCCCTGATTGATCGCTTCCAACCTGTCGATCAATGCAAAATGCGCGCGCGGCAGCGCACGTGACGCCAGTTCCGGCTCTAGCAACGCACGCAACGTAGCGAGTTCCTCAATGCGTTCATTCGACAGCGCGGGTGTGGAGACACGGCCGGAGGACGACAGGAACAAGGCTCCCTCTGCGACCAGACGACGAACCGCCTCTCGGGCCGGTGTCATGGACACATCGTATGTTTTGCCGATCCCACGCAGCGTCAGTGCCTCTCCGGGGGGGATCTCGCCGTGCATTATTTTTGTTCGCAATGCCCGATAGACACGCTCGTGCGCAGCGGTAGTGCTGTCCTGAGGGCGGGGTTGAATCATCATGTATCTTTTGTGATCACTAAATGAAGATTGGTCAATCATCGAAGATTACCCGATGCAGGTGATCCCCCTCTGCGCGCAGCCAGCGGCGGTGCCTTTCATAATCCGGGCAAAGCCCGGCCACGACGGTCCAGAACGACGGCTGGTGGTTCATTTCAACCAGATGCGCGACTTCATGGGCCGCGACATAGTCAAGCACCGCTGGCGGGGCCATGATCAGGCGCCATGAATACATGAGCGCGCCCTGACTTGAACACGACCCCCAGCGTGATCGTGTATCGCGAATCGAGAGGCGGCTATACCCTTTCCCCAATTGCCGCGCATATTTGTCTGAGGCCTGTGCGAGGGCATCCCGCGCGGCATTGCGCAACAAAGCCTTGATTTGCGGGGCAGCAGGGCGCGCAGGGGCCACTACAATCCGATCCTGCAGAAGGCAGGCGCGCTTGCCCGCACAGGCGACAATCGGCGTAGGAACACCACGGAACGGTATAGCGTGACCGACGGCCACCTGCGTTGCGGGCTTCATGTCTTGCATGTGCCCGCGCAGCCATGCCTCTTTCGTGCGCAAGAAGGCGATTCCCTCGCGTTCAGGTGCCCTGTGCGGCAGTGTCAGCGTGACGCGACCATCAAGGCGCGAAATTCTGAGCGACAAACGCTTTGCTTGCGCGGAATGGCGCAAAATCACGTCGATCGGGGGGTTGCCTTCAAGCGTATGACGGCCCATATCCATCTTCTTATCATTCATGTGCCAAAGGCTTTGACACGCCTGCCTGCTTATGGCAGTTGGCATCGATCACCCGCAAGGGAAGACTAGTTTTTGAAGGGATAGCCTATGCCTAAGGAAGAGTGGGGCACAAAGCGCCTTTGCCCCGAAACCGGCAAACGCTTTTACGACCTGAACGCAACGCCAATCATTAGCCCATATACCGGCAATGAAGTTACCGTAGATACGTCCAAGACCCGCACCATGGTTGCGGATGCCGAAGACGCGCAGACCGCCAAGACCAAAGATACCTCCGAGGAGGAGGAGCTGGTGCTCGAGGATGACGACGACGAAGATGATGTCAATCTGGGCGATGACGTTCTGGAAGATGACGACGACGACACAGTCTCGCTTGATGAGCTGGCCGACGTCGCGACGAACGACGACGAATAAATCAATCCGACCGGGCGCGATTTTCACTTGATCTCGCCCGGTGCGCTGCATAGACAGCTGCTCACAGCACTTCGCTGTCAGGATGGGGCCTTAGCTCAGTTGGGAGAGCGCTTGCATGGCATGCAAGAGGTCAGGGGTTCGACTCCCCTAGGCTCCACCATTTGCCCATTCCCGCCGAACACTCTGTTCATGGCACCGTTAGTCGGTTCGTGAAGGATGGCGTTGCATGATCGGCCGCTGCACACAGAACTGTCGGCGCGCATATCTTCGAAACCTTTAAAAGGGGTGCAAGCCCCATTAACTCTTATGTATAGGGAGCCAATTGGTGCGCATATCAATTCATACACATCTGAAATATGCACTCACCGATCCGGCGACACTTCTTTTGCAGATTGAAGCAGCTCAAGACGACGCCCAGACGATCGACGACAGTACGTTGCAGGTCGCAAGGCCGGTCGCGTGGAACGTCATCGCGGGAGAGGACGGGATTGGACAACGGCGTTGGGGCGTCATCGAAGGTCTGTTTGAGTGCACTTATCAGGCGCGTATCCGCGTGGAACGTCCCGCAGTGCCGCTTGCCGGATTGCAAGCCAGCCCGATTTCCACCTTGCCGGGAGCCGTGACGCCATATCTGATGCCATCGCGATACTGCCACCCAGAGGCGTTTTTTACGTTTGTCCCCATGCAATTCGGCGATGCGGCAGGCGGTGCACTGGTGGCGCAGATGGCCGACTGGATCGGGAGCAATTTCACCTACGACAACCGCGCCAGCACGGGCGCGACTACTGCGACCGACAGTTTTCATGCGATGGCTGGCGTCTGCCGCGACTATGCCCATGTCCTGATTGCAATGGCGCGTTCCGTCGGTATTCCGGCCCGGATGGCGAGTGTCTATGCCCCCGGTGTGAACCCGCCCGACTTTCACGCGGTCGCCGAGGTCTATCTGGAAGACAAGTGGCATCTTGTCGATCCCACCGAAATGGCGCATCCTGCAGAGATGGTGCTTATCGGCGTGGGTCGCGATGCAGCCGATGTGTCGTTCATGACATCCTATGGTCAGATGGATTTGGTCGCACAGTCTGTCAATGTCACATCTGTCGCATGAACTGCAGACCGGATTGTTATTGCCTTGTAACTGCAGAGAGGTTCGTTAGCATTGCATTATGACAGTTGAACGACAGTACTTTGATGAAATGCTTTCAGGCGCGCATAGCGTACGCGGACCTTACTCAGAATATGAAAAATGGTTTTCGCAGGAGGACGTGACGCGTCTGTCCAAAAAATCCAAAGAGGCTGAGGCATTTTTTCGCAGGACCGGCATTACGTTTAACGTTTACGGTCAGGCCGCAGCGCAGGAACGGCTTATTCCCTTTGATCTGATCCCCCGTATCATCGCGCAAAGAGAGTGGGCGAAACTGTCCAAGGGGATCGAACAGCGCGTAAGGGGTATCAATGCGTTTCTGCATGATATCTACCACCGTCAGGAAATCCTGCGGGCCGGCGTTGTCCCTGTCGAGTTGATCGCGCAGAACGAAGCGTTTCTGCCGCAGATGATTGGTGTCTCACCTCCTGGCGGTATCTATACCCACATCGTGGGCACCGACATCGTACGTACCGGTGAGGATGATTTCTTTGTGCTTGAGGACAACGCACGCACCCCCTCTGGCGTGTCCTATATGCTCGAAAACCGTGAAACGATGTTGCAGATGTTCCCCGAGCTTTTCAGCCAGATCAAGGTGCAGCCGGTCAGCGACTATCCCAAGAACCTGCGCCGCTCTCTTGCCGCCTGCGCACCGCGCAATTGCAACGGCAAGCCGACTGTGGCTGTCCTGACACCGGGCATTCACAATTCTGCCTATTTCGAACATTCCTTTCTGGCCGATCAGATGGGGGTGGAGTTGGTTGAAGGGCATGACCTGCAAGTCGTTGACGGCAGGATCGCGATGCGGACGACCGAAGGATATCAGGTCATCGACGTGCTTTACCGCCGTGTAGATGATGATTTTCTTGATCCGCTCAACTTTAACCCCGTTTCGATGCTGGGTGTGCCCGGCATCATGGATGTCTACCGCGCCGGTAACATCACGATTGCCAATGCCCCCGGGACCGGGATTGCGGACGACAAGGCAATCTATTCTTACATGCCTGATATTATCGAGTTTTATACCGGTGAAAAAGCGATCCTGAAGAACGTCGAAACCTACCGTTGTTCGGACCCCGACAGCTTGAAATATGTCTTGGATAACCTCTCTGAACTGGTGGTCAAAGAAGTGCATGGCTCTGGCGGTTACGGCATGTTGGTCGGCCCTGCCGCCAGCAAGAAAGAACTGGCCGCCTTTGCCGCCAAGTTGCGCAGAACGCCGGCAAATTACATTGCCCAGCCAACACTTGCACTTTCAACCGTTCCGATCTTCACCAAAAAGGGGCTTGCCCCAAGGCACGTCGATCTGAGGCCCTTTGCGCTGGTGTCACCAAACGAGATGAACATCACACCCGGCGGTCTGACGCGGGTTGCGTTGAAGGCCGGGTCGCTCGTGGTCAATTCGAGCCAAGGTGGCGGCACCAAGGACACTTGGGTTCTGGAGGACTAGCGCGATGCTTGGTAAAACCGCAGGTGGCATCTATTGGATGTTCCGTTTCCTTGAGCGTAGCGAAAATACCGCACGTCTGATCGAGGCCGGATTTCGGATCGCGCTGACCCGATCAAAAGACCCTGCCTCGGAATGGAAATCCGTTCTGACGACGGCAGGTGTGCGGAAATATTATGATCTGAAATATGACAGTTATACCGCAACCAATGCGTTGGATTTCCTGTTGCGCGACCCCGACAATCCAACGAGCGTCATTTCGTCGATCGAGAATGCCCGCAGGAATGCGCGCATGGTCCGCACCGCCTTGACCACCGAAGTTTGGGAAGCCGTCAACGAAAGCTGGATGGCTTTGAAAGTCGCGTTGAAGTCCCCCGTGACGGAGACCAAGTTGCCGGCCGTGCTGGCGGAAATCCGCAGGCACACCGCATTGGTACGTGGCGCCGTCCATGGGACGATGCTGCGCAATGACATCTTTGATTTCACACAGATCGGGATCGCACTGGAACGTGCGGACAACACTGCGCGAATCATCGACGTTAAATATTACACGTTGCTGCCTTCAGCCAGCTATGTGGGCTCGGCGCTCGACAATGTGCAGTGGGAAACGATCCTCAGGTCAGTGTCAGCGCATCGCTCTTTTCGCTGGCTCAATAGCGACGATATTTCGCCGGCGAGTATTGCCGATTTCCTGATTTTCGACAGCAGGTTCCCGCGTTCATTGTCTTTTTGCAGCCGCCTTTTGGAAGACAGCCTGGGTTATCTTGCCAAGGACTATAAGTTCCGTATGCCTTGCCATGATATGATCGACGCACAACGTGAAAAGCTGCGCGGGCAAGACATTTCAAGCGTCTTTGACGAAGGCCTGCATCATTTCATCACGTCTTTCATTCGTGAAAACAACGCGTTGGGGATGCAGATCGAACGAGACTACAGGTTTGTGGGGTAGATATCAGGATCATGAGACTTCGGATTCAACATACCACAAGATATATCTATGATGCTCCGGTGTCCTACGGCTTACAGCAGGTCCGCCTGACCCCTTGCAGTTCCAGACATCAAACGGTGCACGACTGGAACGTCACGATTTTGGGCGCTGCAACCGAGCTCGAATTTGAAGACCAGTACCAGAATAAGACTTTACTGGTAAAAGCCGACGCAGGCGCCACGGAAGTCTCTGTAGATGTCATGGGCGAGGTTGAAACACACACGTCCGACGGGATTTTCGGCAAGGTCTATGGCACGGCTCCACTTTGGCATTTCGGTCAAAGCACGCCGCGAACAAAAGCAGGTAGACATGTCAGGAAACTTGCGAAAACCGTTTTGAAATCGCCAGACACACTCAACGGTCTGCACGCGCTGTCGCGTGCGATCATTGAAGCAGCACCTTACAGCACAACGGGAACGGATGCTGGAACAACCGTAGAAGAGGCTCTGACTGCAGGTGTAGGTGTTTGTCAGGACCATGCCCAGATCTTCGCCTCGGCGGCCCGCGTTGCGGGTATTCCAGCGCGTTATGTCAGTGGTTATCTGATGATGAACGACTGCATCGATCAAGACGCAAGTCATGCATGGGCCGAAGCCCACATTGACGGGCTTGGCTGGGTTGGGTTTGATGTGTCGAATGGTATCTGCCCTGATGAACGTTATGTCAGGCTTGCAACGGGCCTCGATTCACGTGACGCATCGCCGATAACAGGCGTGCGTTTGGGTTCTGCCAACGAGTCGATGATTGTAACGTTGCAAGTTCAGCAATAAACACGCATCTGAACATCGATATCTTCAACTCCCGCACTGGATACAAAGATGACTTATTGCGTCGGACTTCGCCTTAATCAGGGCATTGTCTTTATGTCTGACACCCGCACAAATGCCGGTGTCGACAACTTTTCCGTAACACGAAAAATGTTTACCTGGAGTGTTCCCGACGAGCGGGTCATCACTGTCATGACAGCAGGCAATCTGGCGACGACGCAGGCTCTGATCAGCCTGTTGGACGAACGGTCAAAGATTGTGTCAGAGCGCAATCCAACCATCATGGAATTGCCGACGATGTTCCAGATAGCCCGCATTGTCGGTGAGACATTGCGCGAGGTGATTGAGCAAAGCGGCCCGGATGGCCAGGAAGCTGCTTCAAAATTCAAGGCGACAGTCATTTTGGGTGGCCAGATCAAAGGTGGAAAACCGACGATCTTTCTCATTTATCCAGAGGGCAATTTCATTGAAGTTACTGATGATAACCCCTTCTTTCAGATAGGCGAAACCAAGTACGGCAAGCCGATTCTCGTGCGGGCCTATGATCCTGAAATGAGCTTCGAAGACGCGATCAAGCTTTTGCTGGTGTCCTTTGACTCGACCATCAAGGCGAACCTATCAGTGGGGCTCCCGCTTGATTTGCAGACCTATGCTGCCGACAGTTTTGAAGTCTCTGACAAGCCGCGGATTGAAGCGGATGACGTATATTATCAAACGGTTTCCAGCAGTTGGGGCGAAGCCCTTCGGAACGCCCTGACGCAGATGCCCAGCTACAAAGCTGATTGATCGCATCTTGTGACGGCGTTCTGCAATCTTGGCCAAACACCCACCAGAGCAACAAAAAAGGCCCCCGCAAAACGGGGGCCTTTTTCAATTCTGTGAACCATCAGTTACGCGTCGTCACCTTCAGGCGTTTCAACTGCATGACCGAAAACCTGATCCTCTTCTGATACCTCTGCCATCTCCATCGGGGCGGCAAGGCGAGCAGCCTCTTCGGCCTCTTCACGGCGGGCTTCGATCACAACATTGTCGCGGTCTGCAGCCACACGGCGTACCTGCTGTGTAGCACCACCTGTACCGGCGGGGATCAGACGGCCCACGATGACGTTCTCTTTCAGACCGATCAGCTTGTCACGCTTGCCTTGCACAGATGCTTCGGTCAGCACGCGTGTCGTTTCCTGGAACGATGCCGCAGAGATGAACGAACGGGTCTGCAACGACGCCTTGGTGATACCAAGCAAGATCGGCTCGCCTGTCGCAGGACGATCGCCGCGCGCCAGAGCCTTTGCATTGGCTTCATCAAATTCGGCCTTATCGACATTCTCGCCCTTCAGCAGAACAGTGTCTCCGCTGTCCTGAATCTCCCACTTCTGGAGCATCTGACGCACGATGACTTCGATGTGCTTGTCGTTGATCTTCACACCCTGCAGGCGGTAAACGTCCTGCACCTCGTCGATCATATAGTCCGCAAGGGCCTCGACCCCCATAACCGCAAGAATATCGTGCGGAGCCGGGTTGCCATCCATGATGTAGTCACCCTTCTGGACAAAGTCACCTTCCGCAACCGGAATGTGCTTGCCCTTGGGCACCATGTATTCGACCTTAATGTCCGCATCATCGGCAGACTCAATCGCGATACGGCGCTTGTTCTTGTAGTCCTTGCCAAAGCGCACGTAGCCGTCGATTTCGGCGATGATCGCGTGATCCTTTGGACGACGGGCTTCGAACAATTCGGCGACACGCGGCAGACCACCGGTAATGTCCTTGGTCTTGGCACCCTCACGCGGGATACGTGCGACAACATCACCTGCCTTGATTTCCTGTCCGTCTTCGACAGACAGAACAGCATCCACCGACATGGGATAGGCGACAGGGTTGCCATCGTCCTTGACCACTGGTTCGCCATCGGCACCTACCACAATGATCTTTGGCGCAAGCTCGTTGCCCTTCGGTGCCGCACGCCAGTCCGACACGATGCGCTGGGTCATGCCCGTTGCTTCATCCGTGTCTTCGCGGACTGCAATACCGTTGATCAGATCGACGTACTTTGCCGTACCCGACTTTTCGGCGATGATTGGCAGTGTGTATGGATCCCACTCGAAGAGCTTATCGCCGCGCATCACATCAGCGCCTTCTTTGACAAACACCTTGGAACCATAGCCGACTTTGTGGTTCGCACGCTCTTCGCCGTCCTCACCGAGGACCGACAGTACCATGTTGCGCCCCATGACAACCATTTCGCCGGATGCATTCTCCAGCAACTGGGCGTTGCGGAATGCGATCCTGCCGGGCTGCGATGCCTCAAGGAACGACTGCTGGCCACCTTGAGCAACACCGCCGATGTGGAAGGTCCGCATCGTCAACTGTGTGCCTGGTTCACCGATGGACTGCGCCGCGATGATGCCGACGGCCTCACCGATGTTGACGCGCGTACCGCGGGCAAGGTCACGACCATAGCACATGGCGCAAACGCCATCCTCAGCTTCGCAGGTCAGCGGGCTGCGGATACGCATCTTGGTGATGCCGGCCACATCGATCATGTCCGCCTTACGTTCGTCGATCAGTTCACCTGCTTCGACGATCACCTCATCCGTACCCGGCTTGAGAACGTCATCCGCAGACACACGGCCCAACACGCGTTCGGCCAGCGAGGAAACAACCTCACCGTCGTTCACGGCGGCTTCGGCCGTGATCGCGCGCTCTGTCCCGCAATCGACCTCGCGGACGATGCAGTCTTGGGCGACGTCCACCAGACGACGTGTCAGATAACCCGAGTTCGCCGTCTTCAACGCCGTATCCGACAGCCCCTTACGGGCTCCGTGGGTGGAGTTGAAGTACTCAAGAACGGTCAGACCTTCCTTGAAGTTCGAGATGATCGGCGTTTCGATGATTTCACCATTCGGCTTGGCCATCAGGCCGCGCATCCCACCCAACTGCTTCATCTGAGTGACCGAACCACGCGCACCGGAGTGGGCCATCATGTAAACCGAGTTCGGCTCACCTTCGGCACCATCCGCCAAGAGTGGCGTGGTCGAGATCGTGGTCATCATCGCGTCGGTAACTTTGTCGTTGGCCTTTGACCATGCATCGACAACTTTGTTGTACTTTTCACCCTGAGTGATCAGGCCGTCCATATACTGCTGTTCAAAGTCTTTCACCTGCTCGCGTGTTTCGTCGACCAGTTCCCACTTGGTGTCAGGCACAACCATGTCGTCCTTACCGAACGAAATACCCGCCTTGAATGCCTCACGGAAGCCCATCGTCATGATCTGGTCACAGAAGATAACGGATTCCTTCTGGCCGCAGTAACGATACACAGTGTCGATGATCTGCTGCACTTCTTTCTTGCGCAGCAAACGGTTGACCAAAGAGAACGGCGCCTTGGCGTTCAAAGGCAACAACACACCCAGACGCAGACGGCCCGGAGTTGTCTCGAAGCGTGTCATCACTTCGTTGCCTTCGTCGTCGATCTGGATCATTCGCGCAGTGATCTTTGCATGCAGGTGTACTTCACCTGCGGTCAGCGCATGTTCGACTTCTTCGATATCGCTGAACGACATGCCTTCACCCTTCATGCCGTGACGCATGATCGTGGTGTAGTAGAGGCCAAGGATCATATCCTGTGACGGCACGATGATTGGCGCGCCGTTCGCAGGCGACAGCACGTTGTTCGTGGACATCATCAGAACACGGGCTTCCAACTGCGCCTCAAGGCTCAGCGGGACGTGAACGGCCATCTGGTCACCGTCGAAGTCCGCGTTGAACGCGGAACAGACAAGCGGGTGCAATTGGATTGCCTTGCCTTCGATAAGCACGGGTTCGAATGCCTGAATGCCCAAACGGTGCAACGTTGGCGCACGGTTCAACATGACAGGGTGTTCGCGGATGACCTCATCAAGAATATCCCAAACTTCTGGACGCTCTTTTTCGACCAGTTTCTTGGCTTGCTTGACTGTGGAAGACAGACCCTTGGCTTCAAGTCGCGAATAGATGAACGGCTTGAAGAGTTCGAGCGCCATTTTTTTCGGCAGGCCACACTGGTGCAGTTTCAGCTCCGGGCCGGTCACAATGACCGAACGACCCGAGAAGTCGACGCGCTTACCCAAAAGGTTCTGACGGAAGCGGCCCTGCTTACCCTTCAGCATATCGGACAGCGATTTCAACGGACGTTTGTTGGCACCCGTGATCACGCGGCCACGGCGGCCGTTGTCAAACAATGCATCGACAGATTCCTGCAACATCCGCTTTTCGTTGCGGACGATGATGTCAGGTGCGCGCAATTCGATCAGACGCTTCAGACGGTTGTTGCGGTTGATAACACGACGATAAAGATCGTTCAGGTCGGACGTCGCGAAACGGCCGCCATCCAGTGGGACCAGCGGGCGCAGTTCTGGCGGGATCACGGGGATCACTGTCAGCACCATCCATTCGGGGCGGTTGCCTGATTCCAGAAAGCTTTCGACGATCTTCAAACGCTTGATGATCTTCTTGGGCTTCAGCTCGCCAGTGGCCTCTTTGAGGTCGGCGCGCAGTTGCTCTGCTTCGGACTCCAGATCGATCTGGGCCAGCATTTCACGGATCGCTTCGGCACCGATATTGGCTTGGAACGCGTCCATGCCGTAAAGGTCCTGTGCGTCGTTGAACTCTTCCTCGGTCATCAACTGGCCATAGCTCAGGTCGGTCAGGCCGGGCTCGATCACAACGTAGTTTTCAAAGTACAAAATACGCTCAAGATCGCGCAGCGTCATGTCCAGCATCAGGCCGATGCGGGATGGCAGCGATTTCAGGAACCAGATGTGTGCAACGGGTGCGGC
>NZ_JAWOAN010000078.1:0-3271 GCF_046498525.1 Yoonia sp. | reverse complement strand
GGTGCAGTTGCCCCTGCCTGACCAACTGGATAGCGATCTGGTGATCAACAGTATTGATCCTGCCAAGGACGTCGATGGGTTTCATATCTCCAACGTCGGTCTGTTGGGGACAGGACAGAAGAGCATGGTGCCTTGCACGCCCTTGGGCAGCTTGATGATGCTGCGCGATTACCACGGGTCATTGTCCGGTATGAATGCGGTTGTGATTGGCCGTTCGAACATCGTTGGCAAACCTATGGCGCAACTCTTGTTGGGTGATAGCTGCACGGTGACTATCGCGCATAGCCGGACAAAAGACTTGGCCGCTGTTGTCCGCCAAGCCGATATCGTCGTGGCGGCGGTAGGCCGCCCGCAGATGGTGCAGGGTGATTGGATCAAACCCGGTGCAACAGTGATTGATGTGGGGATCAACCGGATCGAGAAGCCCGAGGGTGGCACACGACTGGTTGGCGATGTCGACTATGACAGTTGTGCCGAGGTGGCTGGTGCGATTACGCCTGTTCCCGGTGGCGTCGGCCCCATGACCATTGCATGTTTGCTGGCAAATACGCTGACGGCTTGTTGTCGCGCCAATGGCCTGCCCGAACCGGAAGGTCTGACCGTCTAGGGCAATGGCACCGGGATTGCCTTGTGTCCTGTCATGATTGCGATGGGATTGCGCCCCAACAGCTTGCGCAGATCCGGTGCTTGACTGGCAAGACCACCGGTGTAGGCCCCATAGGCGGGCATGATCAGCCTCTGATCATCCAGAAGGAATGCAGGGCGGCTGCGCCCAGCGACGCGATGCTTGGGGTGATAGTGACCTGACACTTCTCCTGTTGCGGCTGTTGCGATGTGTCGAAAGGTCAGTGCGCCGATCATGACCGCGTCTTCGAGGGTTCCGCCCAGATCAATCGGACCCGGGTCGTGGTTGCCTGCGATCCATATCCAGCTTTTGCCCGCTTGGAGACGGGCCAACCAAAGCCGCATTTCCTCATCAAGGCTTGCGGCGGCTTGGGCATCATCGAAGCTGTCACCAAGGCAAATGATCCGCGCGGGGTTGGTTGCCGCGATGTCGGCCTCCAGTTTTTGCAAGGTCGCCCGGACCTCGTAGGGGGGCAACATGACACCGCTGCGCCGCGCGACCCGTTCGGATTTTCCCAAATGGAGGTCCGAGACGCACAAAATGCCATGCTCCGGCAGGTGTAATGCACCGGACGGAAGGGCCATGCATCGGGTTTCGCAAAGATTGAAGTGATAGGCGTTCATGCTCTGTTCTTGGCTTAGCATGCACATCAGTTCAAGGCTTAAAGTGTATCAATCCCAGCTTCCCGCATGAGGCGCGCCGCCTCCTCCTCTAGAATGCGGTCCTGACCTGAACCTGCCACCATGACCCGGCCGTGCTCAAGGAACATTGGCAACGACAAAGGAGTGACACGGTCAAGTTGCATGTGGTCAATTTGTCCGGCCGTGCGCGTGAGCATCTCTTCGATCCGTCCGAAATCAACCAATCCGCGCATGGCCTCTTCGCGGGTGATCCGCAGCATCAGGTGATCGGGATCATATTTGGAAAGGGTATCATAGAGGATATCTGATGAAAACGTCGCCTGTCGGCCGCTCTTGCGCGCTTGCGGCAGGTTGCGCTCGATCAGACCCGCAATCGTTGCCGCACCACGAAATGTTCTTTTCATGACCGCGTTGCCGGACAGCCAGGTTTCAAAGTCGGCGCGCATATTGTTGGGTTGCAGCAGCGGGGCAGGGTCATGCACCGGATCCAGACCCCAGATCAAAGTTGCGTAATCTGTCGCGACAAAGCCCATGGGATGCAAGTTCAGCTCTTCCATCCGTTGGGTCACGAGCATGCCAAGCGTTTGCATCGCATTGCGCCCGGCAAATCCGTAGATGCAGATATGGTGCCGCCCCTCATGCGGGAAGCTTTCGACAAGGATGCGATCTGCCTCGGGGAGCTTTGAGAATTGGCGCTGCAGGCCAAGCCATTCGGCTGTGTGCGCAGGTAGTTCCGGCCAGTCGGATTGGTCGAACAAGCGCAGGATACGCTGCGAAAGCTGTGTGGAATTGGCGAATTTTGTACCCATGAATGTCGCGATTTTGGGCGTCTTGTCCGCGCGACGAGAGACCTCGACTGTCATATCCTTGAGGGTTTCGTATCGCACTACCTGACCACCGATCAAAAAGGTATCGCCCGGGGTCAGGGTAGCGGCAAATGCTTCTTCGACTTCACCCAAGGGTTTGAAGCTCCCCTTCATCCGGACTTTCAACGTATCTGTATCCTGAATCGTGCCGATGTTCATGCGGATGCGTTGGGTGGCCCGCGGGTCGCGCAATTGCCAGCGCCTATCTGCGTTTTGCAGCAGGCGTTTCCACTTGTCATAGGCGCGCAGGGCATAGCCACCGGTGGCACAGAAATCGAGGCAGTCATCAAATGCAGCGCGAGACAGGGTGCGGTAGGCACCGACGGTCTTGATTTCTTGATAAAGATGATCGGCGTCGAAGGGGCCTGAACAAGCGGTGATAAGGATGTGCTGGCAAAGCACATCGCGCGGGCCCGGGCCCTTGGGATCACCGTCGAGGTCGTGTTCTTTGACGGCTTCGAGGGCGGCGACACATTCGACCACTTCGAAGCGGTTGGCAGGTACCAGAAGTGCTTTGGACGGGGCGTTATAGCGATGGTTCGCCCGTCCGATCCGTTGCACCAATCGTTTCACGTTCTTGGGTGCGCCGACTTGTATCACAAGGTCGACATCGCCCCAGTCGATGCCGAGGTCGAGCGACCCCGTGCAGACAATTGCGCGCAAGTGCCCTGCGACCATCGCGGCTTCGACCTTTTCCCGTTGCGCCCGTGCCAGGCTGCCGTGGTGAATCCCGATGGGCAGATCATCCGTGTTGGCCAGCCAGAGGTTGTGAAAAAATATCTCGGCCTGCGCACGGGTGTTGTGAAATACCAGAGTCGTTTTGTGCTTCTTGATCTCTTCCAGCACTGCGGGAATGGCATATTTGGCACCCCCACCCCTCCAAGGCGGCTTTTCCCGCGTAACCAACATGGAAATGTCCGGGTCCGGTCCGGGATCGGCGTTGATAATTGCACAAGGGGCGGGGTGGCAGGCGAGTTCTGCGGCGATGGCTGCGGGGTCTTCCACCGTGGCCGACAGACCCATGCGCCGCAGGCCGGGGGCGAGCGTCTCAAGGCGACTGAGGGCCAGCATCAACTGATCACCACGCTTGCTTTCAGCCATTGCGTGGATTTCGTCAACGATGATCCGTTGCAGGCCCT
>NZ_JAWOAN010000042.1:0-4632 GCF_046498525.1 Yoonia sp. | reverse complement strand
GATATCCGCAGGCCACAGCCATAAAGAAGCGTCACCACAGCGGCATCCCGTGCCGCAATCCAAGGCTCGGTTGATTGCAACTCAACGGTCGCGATCATCGCCGATGCAGCATCCACTTCCAACGGGCGGGGCAGTTTGCGCTGAAACTTCGGTGCGCGGGTCGAGAGGACGGCAGTGGGCTCGAACCCTTCACGCTCTGCCAGCCAGCGATAGAATGACTTTACTGCTGATAATGACCGCGCCAGCGACCGCGCACCTACGCCCCGACCGCGCTCATGTGCCATCCATGCGCGCATATCGCGAACCGTGACACGGGCAATCGGGGCCAACCCTTGACTGCCGCCGTTATGCTGGGTCATGAACGCCAGAAACCCCAGCACGTCAGTCTGATAGGCTTTCAGCGTGTTCTCTGCCGCACCCGCCAAGGCGCGCTGGCCTGAAAGCCAAGCGCCCAGTGCGTCTGACAGAGCAGGTGCAATCATGGCGTCACGCCAGCCAGCGGCGCACGACCCGTTCAAAGACGCCAACAAAGAAAGTCAGCAGATCGGTGCCTTGTTGCGGCGTGAATTGCTGCGGGTCTTCGCTGCCCATGACCAGCAGCGCAGGCAGGCGATCCGGGCCAAGGTCGACCTTCAGGCACGCCTCTGATTTGATGTATTCGGCGCGCGCACCATAAAGGCTGCCACCGACTTTGTGAAATTCGCGCAATGTGATTTGCCGGGCAGGCATGTTGCGGCCAAGGGTAACGTAACCCTCGACAAAGCCTTCGGGCATGATGGCCACTGCTTCACCGGCACTTTTGTGGGAATTCTGCAGGTTGCTTTCCAGCACCAGCCGGACGGCATCGACCCGCAGGATGTCGGCGACTTCCCCTGATAGATCGGACAAAAAGCGTTCAAACGTGCTAGCATCCAGCATCCGCAGGATGGCGCGGTGGATCTGGTTGGTGCCGGCCAGATTGTCATAGGCGGCGGCGATCACATTGCGGTGTGTGTCTTCAAGGCGGTCAAACCGCGCTTCGAGCCGTTCCATCGCGACGGAGCGCAGGTCGACAATATTGCCGGTCGTCTGGTCCGTGTCGGCACCGACGAGTGCGCGCATGACGTCGGCGTCTTCCAAAAGGACATTGGGGTTTGCGATGATCTTCTCGCGAAGATCATCGGCCATAATATTCATATTCATGAGCCTGCTCTGTTTGTCGTTTTTTGTCAGGTTAGCAGAGGCTTGCAGGCTTTGTCGCAGGGTTTTTGCGGACAAGTCCCGCGGCGTGGCACTTTTGCCCACCCATGTGGGGTGTAAGGTGGATCGTGATCCACCTTACCCGATCTTGACTTACATGATCTTGATGCCGGCCTTTTTGGCATCCGCCATAAATGCATCCAAGCCTTTGTCTGTCAGTACGTGGTTTGCCATCGCCTTGATGACGGCGGGCGGTGCTGTCGCCACATCCGCACCGATCTTGGCGCATTCGCTCATGTGGTTGGCCGACCGGATCGACGCGGCGAGGATGTTCGTCTCGAACCCGTAGTTGTCATAGATCGTGCGGATGTCCTCGATCAGTTCCAGACCGTCCATATTAAGATCGTCCAGGCGCCCGATAAAGGGGCTGATGAAGGTCGCACCGGCTTTGGCCGCCAGAAGCGCCTGATTGGCCGAGAAGCACAGGGTGACGTTCACCATGATGCCTTCGTCCGACAGTGTCTTGCAGGTTTTCAGGCCAGCCCATGTCAGTGGCACCTTCACGGCAATATTATCGGCGATCTTGGCCAGCTTGCGACCCTCAGCCAGCATGGTTTCGGCGTCAAGTGCGACAACCTCGGCTGACACGGGCCCCGCGACCATGTCGCAGATTTCTTTGGTGACTTCCAGAATGTCGCGACCGGATTTGGCGATCAGCGACGGGTTCGTGGTGACCCCGTCTACCATCCCGAGGTCATTGAGTTCCTTGATCTGGTCGATCTCGGCTGTGTCTACGAAAAACTTCATCTCTTCACTCCGCGCGTGGGTTGGTGTTTGTTGGTTCAGCGTTTACCTGATCCGCAACACGGCGGAAACCCTCAAAGGCGGAATATGACGGACAGCTTTTTCCATGAAGGTGACCTTGTTGGGGTTGTGACCACCCAACCGCTGGATCGGTTGCTTGATTACAAGGCGCCGCAAGGCGGATGCCATCTGGGGGCATTCGTCGAGGTGCCTTTGGGCCCGCGCAAGGTGTTGGGGGTAGTCTGGGGAGGCGGCAAGGGCGACTATGATATCGGCAAAATCCGTGCAATCATCCGTGTCCTTGATGTCGCGCCGATGCGCGAAGAGATGCACATTTTTCTGACGCGCGCGGCCGAATATACGCTGACACCGATGCCTGCGATGCTGCGGCTTGCGACGCGTGCGCCCGGCCTTGGTGATGCGCAAACCATGCGCAAGGTCTACCGGCTTGGCGATACGGTGCCCGACCGCATGACAGATGCCCGCGAAAAGGTGCTGGGCGTGCTGCGCGACTATGGCGGGCTGTCGTTCACCTTGGGCGAGGTCGCCGAGATGGCGGGCGTAGGCACATCCGTTGTGAAGGGCCTTGTCAAACTGGGTGCGGTCTCCGAAGAGGACGCGCCCCGCGACACGCCCTATCCGCAGCTTGATCCTGACTATGGTGGCAAAGAGCTCAGCGCCGACCAAGCTGCCGGAGCCGCGACCTTGCGCGCGGCATTGCGCAGCGACGGCTATGGCACGACCTTGCTGAAGGGGGTGACAGGATCAGGCAAGACCGAAGTATATCTGGAGGCCGTCGCCGAGTGTCTGCGCATGGGGCGTCAGGCATTGGTCCTGCTGCCAGAGATCGCACTCTCCGGTGAATTCATCAACCGCGTCGAGGCCCGCTTTGGGATGAAACCCGCCGAATGGCATTCGGGCGTAACCATGACCGAGCGCCGCCGGTGTTGGCGCATGGTCGGGCAGGGGGATGCGCAACTGGTTGTCGGTGCGCGGTCGGCGCTGTTCCTGCCCTATCAGAACCTTGGCCTCATTGTTGTCGATGAGGAACATGACACATCCTACAAACAAGAGGACGGGGTCTTGTACAACGCCCGCGATATGGCGGTGCTGCGTGCGGCAATCAACGGGGCGCAGGTTGTGCTGGCCTCGGCGACGCCAAGCCTTGAAAGCTGGGCGAATGCAGAGGCCGGAAAGTATCAGCGGCTTGAGCTGACGTCGCGTTTTGGTGCTGCGGTGATGCCGAAGATGGCGGCAATCGACATGCGCGTCGAAGATGTGCCGGGTGGGACGTGGGTATCACCCACCCTACGGACCGCGATCCAGACGCGGCTGGACAAGGGTGAACAATCGCTGATCTTTCTGAATCGTCGGGGCTATGCGCCGATCACGCTTTGTCGCGCCTGTGGTCATCAGATCGGTTGCGATCAATGCGACGCGCGGATGGTCGAACACCGGTTCCTCAAGCGGCTCATGTGCCACCAGTGCGGCGAGACCAAGCCGATGCCCACCGTGTGCCCAAGCTGTCAGGCCGAGGACCGGTTGAGCGCCGTTGGCCCAGGTGTCGAGCGGATGGGCGAAGAGGTGGCGGCCCTGTTCCCCGATGCGCGGATTGCTGTGCTGTCATCCGATCTTTATGGCTCTGCCCGCGCAATGAAAGCACATATCGAGCAGATTGCCGAAGGCGGCACCGATATCATCATCGGGACGCAACTTGTGGCGAAGGGGCACAACTTTCCCCTGCTGACCTTGGTGGGTGTGATCGACGCCGACCTTGGTTTGCAAGGGTCCGATCTGCGCGCCGCCGAGCGTACATTTCAACTGATGCGGCAAGTCGCGGGCCGTGCAGGGCGCGCCGAAACCCCCGGTGAAGCGTTGTTGCAGACTTATCAGCCGGAGCATCATGTGATCCGCGCTATTCTGGCGGGCGACGAGGAAAGCTTTTGGCGAGCAGAGGCCGAGGAACGCAAAGCGGCCGGTGTGCCGCCCTATGGCAGGATGGCAGGGATCATTTTGAGCAGCCCGAACGTGCAAGAGGTCTTTGATCTGGGCGCGGAAATGGCGCGCCTTGATGCCCCCTTGCGCCAGATCGGGGCGCAGGTCTTTGGACCGGCCCCTGCCCCTATCGCGCGGGTGCGCGGGCGCCACCGTGTCCGGTTGCTGGTGAAGGCGGACAAGGCGGCACCTCTGCAACAGGCACTTGTCAAATGGGCCGGGCAGTTCCGCTTGCCAGCAAACCTGCGCATGGCAATCGATATCGATCCGCAGAGTTTTTATTAGCGCATGACGGTTCTTCTGGCGGACCGCAGGAGCCTCCGGCGGGAGTTTTCCAGCCAAGATGAAGGCTGCGGGTCACTCCTTGTCGGGACCCGCGTGATCACCCATTTCCACGCGCCAGTGCCGCCGGCACAGAGACACGTAACGGTCGTTTCCACCGATCACCACCTGATCGCCTGAGGCCAGCACATTGCCCTGATCATCCTTGCGCATCACCATCGTGGCCTTCTTGCCGCAATGGCAGATCGTGCGGACTTCGCGCATTTCATCCGCCAGCGCCAGCAGTGCGGCAGAACCGGGGAAAAGCGCGCCCAGAAAATCCACGCGCAGCCCGAAGGCCATGACCGGCACATGCAGATCATCGACTGCACG
>NZ_JAWOAN010000036.1:0-12831 GCF_046498525.1 Yoonia sp. | reverse complement strand
ATGCCCGCGTTGGGCATCCAGGGTGCCGCGATTGCGTCGCTGACCGTCAATCTGATCACGGTGCTGATTTTGGTCGTCTATATTGGCCGGGTTCTACCGCAGTTCGAACTGTTCAAGAATTTCTGGCGCAGCGATAGCGAAATCCTCAAGCGGGTGTTTGCCCTTGGTTGGCCCATCGGCCTGACGTCACTGGCCGAAGGCGGGCTGTTCAGCGCATCGGCTGTGATGATGGGTTGGATCGGTGCGATTGAGCTGGCGGCGCATGGTATCGCGATCCAGTTGGCAAGCCTGACCTTCATGGTGCACATCGGTTTCAGTCAGGCCGCAACCGTGCGGGCAGGGCGCGCACTGGGACGGCGCGACGAACTGTCATTGCGGCGTGGCGGGATCACGGCGATCGGAATGTCGGCGGTTTACGCGGTGATCACGTCGTTGATCTTCCTGATATTTCCTGAAACGCTTGTGTCGCTTTTCATCGACCCGAACGAACCTGAACGTGCCAATTTGCTGCGGATCGGGGCAAGCCTGATCATGATTGCGGCCCTGTTCCAGCTTGTCGATGGATTGCAGGTGCTTGCGCTGGGCCTGTTGCGTGGTGTGCAGGATACGACCGTACCCATGGTGATGGCGACGATCAGCTATTGGGTGATCGGGCTGCCAGCCAGTTATCTGCTGGCATTTACCTTCGGCTTTGGTGCCCTTGGTCTTTGGCTTGGCCTTGTGATCGGCCTTGCCGTTGCGGCGGTGCTGCTGTTGTGGAGGTTCTGGGGGCGATCCGTGAAGATCACCCCGCAGGTCCTAGCCCAGCAACTCTAGGTCGCGCATCCGCAGGCGTGGATAATTCATCATGCCGAAGTCTTCGAACCCGCGCTTGTGCGGGAAGAGCGAGAGATATTCACGCAAGGCGTCCCCGCGCAGCCCGAGGTTGAAGGCGGAACCGGGATGGAGCGTTTCAACCTCGAGCCCGTTCACCAAAAGGCAGCGCTGGCCGGCAAAACCGAACTGGAACACGCTGACCGGCGTGGATGGTTTCAGGCTTAGGACATTGTTGTCGTCTACAAAGTCGGAAGCAGGCATGAAGGCGGCGTCCGTGCCCGCCACCTTGCGGATGCCGTTGGCGCGGTGCAGCAGGCGCGCTGCCGGGCCAAGAACCAGATCTTGCGATGGCCGGGTGAACCCAAGCGCGTCACCGGTGATGCGGGTCATCATCGGTTGCTTGGCGTTGGCCGCGTTCGAAGAGGGGCCCAGCGTAATCCGGCCACGCCATTGCAGCGTTTCATAGCTGCCATCGGCAAGGCGGACCTTGTCACCGGGCATCACGTCTTCGACGGAGATATAGCCGTTCTGGGTCTGCACGATAGCATTGTGACCAAGCGCTGCGAAGGCTTCTTCAAATGCGGGGTGCGCGCGGGCAATCGTGTTGAATTCATTGAAACAGCCGTGCGCGTCAAGGTACATGACCTCGTATCTGCGCTGGGCGACATCACTGACTTGTGTTTTGGCATGTTGCCGCTGGGCAGGCGTCTGCCTGATCTGCTGGCTGAAAATGTCAATCGGTTGGGCGGAAGCGGTTGAAAGGGACTGGTCCATACGAGAGCCTTCTTGGGTCTGACGTCACCTGCTGTCCCACCAACAACAACTGAGCAATCGTTACAATTCATTCGGATTGCACGGCAGAGCCGTGCAAATTGGTGCGCCCAAAGACCGACCCAACACACGGATCAGCGTTGATAAAATGGAAACACCAGCATCAATAAGAGTGATCCCGTCCACCGCAAGCGGCGTTACAGGAATACGCGGGTGGCCGATCAGGCGCTGCGCGAGATCACTCTGCGAAGTTGCAAGGTCGTATCGGCTTTGGCTTCACGACGTTCGATCATCGCCTTACGAATGTTGCCCCGTGCCCAGGGCATTGGTGTGTCGTAAGCTGCAACAGCTGCTTCAAGGGATTTCTGCCAGCGGCTTTTCATGGTGATACCTCTTTGTGAAGTGCAACCGTTGTGAGTTGCGATTGACCATAGATTGCTGGATCAAACGGGCGATATTTTGACCATTGCAAAAAAACACTGCGCGAATTTCGTTAACTCTGGAAAACGCCAGTAGTACGCTGAAATAAAACATAAAAAATTGAATTAAGGCACGTGGGGAAATGGCAAAGTTTAACAAAAATAGGCAACTCTTGCCTCATTTTGTTAAACGGCAGTGGCTCCGAGCCTGATTGCCGCGATCAGTCTGCCATAATCGGCCTGCTTTTCGTGTACGGACCGGCGGTAACTGTAGAATCGCTTTGGATCCGCATAGGTGCAGTGGTGCGTCCATGCTGCTGCCCCGACCCCGCTTTGCTTGAGCTGGAACAGGCCGAAACCGGGTAAATCAAAATGGAACCGGTCCGCTTTGCCTTGGAGGAAAAAGCGATCAAAGCGGGGGTCCGCGTTGATGAAGGCATCACGGAATTCGGGGCCAACCTCATAATTAGGCTGGCTGATGGACGGTCCGATCACTGCGGTGATGTTGCCTCTGGTCGCGCCCAAAGCTTCCATTTGCGCAACCGTCGCTTCAAGCACACCGTTCAGCGCACCTTTCCACCCTGCATGGGCGGCCCCGATGACGCGCGCCTTGGTATCTGCGAAAAGCACAGGCTGGCAGTCCGCCGTGAGGATCGAAAGTGCGATTCCGTCGGTTGCCGTCACCAATGCATCCGCCCGAGGCGAAGGGGTGACCGGCTCGGTCATGTTGACGGCTTCTGCGGAATGGACCTGATGCACGCCCACAAGATGATCGGTACCTACACCGAGGATACCGGCCACGCGTGATCTGTTGATCGTCACGATATCTTTCTGGTCAGAGCTGCCGTAGCCGCAGTTCAATCCCGAAAATACACCCGAAGACGCACCACCACGGCGGGTGAAGAACCCATGCGGGACGCCTTCCAAAAGCGGGTTGGTGATAATGTCGAGTGTCATGGCTCCAATCCCGGCGGGGGTGTGGCTGTCGATGGATAGATGCTGATCACTTTAAAGAGTTCACCCATTTCCGCCGGATGGGTCAAGCGCCGATGTGCGGCAATATGGGAAGTGCGTGCATCGCCGGTCAGTTTGCGTGCCAAGGCCTGTGCGCGCTGCGTGATCCCGAGCCGTTCGAGAAACACACCCTGCGTTGTCAGACGGCTGAATTTGGCAGGGTTTGCGTTTGCTGCGATAGCAGCGAAATCGACATGGGCGGTCAGATCCGCTTCGCCGGGCGTGGCGAGGGGGTCGGCGTATTTTTGCGCTTTGAGCGCTTGCAATGTGTCCCCCAGCGAGTGCCAGTCGCCGTAGTCGATGATCAGGGCGCAACCGCCGAACTGTTGGATCTTGGTGCTAATTGTTGCAGTCACAAAGGGGAGTTGCGGACAAACCTCGACCAGATTTCCGTCCTGCGTGTCTGCAAGGCGATCTTCAAGAAGCGCGACGGGGGCCGCATCGGAAAGCCCGAAGCCGAGCGCACCATCACTGACGCTTACCATCTTTTCGCGCCAACCGTCGCCGTCGCGCACGAACTGGCGGATGGGCAGGGCGTCGAAGAATTCATTGGCGATCAGTAAAAGCGGGGTATCGGGCAGGGTTGTGACGCTGTCATGCCATGTGGCCTGCGGGATACGTTCTGCTTGGGCGGCGCGCAAGGCGGGCGAGGTTTCCACCAGATGCACCGACAGGGCATCGTGAAAGCCCGGCACGCCCTGCGTGGCACGCAGCGCATCCGCCATCAGCGTTCCGCGGCCCGGCCCAAGCTCGGCCAGTGTGATCGGGGCGGGTCGCCCCTGATCGACCCATGCCTGCGCGAGTGACAGGCCAACCAGTTCGCCGAACATCTGGCTAATCTCGGGCGCTGTCGTGAAATCACCCGCGGCACCGAACGGGTCGCGCGTGGCGTAATAACCGTGCCGGGGATGCATCAGGCAATCCGCCATATAGTCGGCAAGGCTGATCGGGCCGGTCCGGGCGATCCGGGCGATCAGGAGATCACCCAAGGCGGTCATCTGCGCGCGGCCCTGATCACGACAATCAGACCGATCAGGATCATCGGCAGGGTGAGGGTCTGGCCCATGGTCAGCCCGTAGCCGCCCACGTGAAACGCAAGACCCAGCGGATTGCCCGCGCTGACGAATTGCGCGTCCGGCTGGCGAACGAATTCGACAAGGAAACGGGCAAGGCCGTAGCCCGTGAAAAAGATACCGGAAAGAAGCCAAGGTTTCTTGAGCGCTCCGAAGCGGAAGGCGAGCAGGATCAGTATTGTTCCCAGAAGCAGCCCTTCAAGACCCGCTTCATAGAGTTGCGATGGGTGGCGTACGCACGGTTCCAACGCCGTGGCGCAGGCTTGGGCGGCTTGGCCGGGAAAGATCACACCCCATGGCAGGTCCGTCGGCCGCCCCCATAGTTCGGCATTGATGAAATTGGCGATCCGAACCAGCAGGATCGCGGGGGTCGCGGATACGGCGATGATATCGGCCAGATCGGGGAGGGGGACCTTTTGCCTGCGGCTGAAGACATAGACGGCAATGACGACACCCAGAAACCCGCCGTGAAATGACAGCCCGCCTTCCCAGATTTTGAAAACGTCGAGCGGAGCAGCCAGAAATCCGGCGGGTTTGTAAAAGAACACATAGCCCAAACGCCCGCCGCCGATGACGCCAATCACGATATAGGTTAGCAGGTCTTCGAGTTGCGCCACCTTCATCGGCGGGCCGTTGCGCCAAAGGTCAGGGCGGTTCAAGGCCATTTTGATAATCTGCCACCCGATCGCGATGCCCACGATATAAGCCATCGCGTACCAGCGCAGCGCGATATTGGCCCCGAAGACAGTGAACGAGAAAATCTCGGGTGAGATATCGGGAAAGGGAATGGCTGCAAACATGCCGCTATTCCTTGTCCGGGGGTGCGGCAAAGTCAACCGCAACTGTCGGGTTGTGACGAAAGCCGCAAAGCCCCATATATGGCTTCAAGAGATCGGAGTGACCCATGCAAAGCAACAACAAGATTCTAGACGACCTCAGCCAGTTGATGACCAACGCCATGGGCGTCGCCCAAGGCGCCAAGGACGAGGCCAACACGGCGATGAAATCCATGATGGATCGCTGGCTCGCCGACCGCGACTTCGTCACCCGCGAAGAATTCGATGCCGTGCGCGCGATGGCGCAGAAAGCACGCGAAGAGAACGAAGCGCTCAGCGCACGGATCGCGGCACTGGAAGCCAAGAAGTAGGTCGGGACCTGACCCGACCCCATTCAAGGTGAGTGGCGGGGGAGCCCCCCGCCCCTAAAACTCTCCCAAATAAGCCACCAGAATATCCAGTGCCGCCTGCAGGTCGTCTTTTTCGATCATTTCGGTCACGGTGTGGATATAGCGTGTTCCCACAACAATCCCCACCGCCCGCGCGCCTGCCGCTGCCTGTTGTGCTGCGGCCCCGTCTTGCCCGCCGGCCCCGAGCATCGTGCGCTGATAGGGGATTTTTTTCCTGATCGCGAGAGCCTCGATTTCGCTGACCAGTTTCTTGTCGGCAATGAAAGAGCTGTCGCGCACGTGCAGCCCGAAGCCTTTGCCCTGGATCGTGGTTGCGTCCTTGTCGGGGATGCCGGGCGTGTCGCAGGACAGGGTCACGTCGATGCCCAAGCCGATGTCGGGTTTGATTGCATAGGCTGAGGTGCGCGCACCGCGCAGCCCCACTTCTTCCTGCGTGGTGAAGGCCACGTGAATTTCGGCACCACGCCCTTTTTTGCCCAAGGCCCTGATCGCCTCGATCCCCAGCCAGCAGGCGATGCGATTATCAAGCGCCTTGGACACGAACTTGTCACCCATCTCGAGGAAGGGTTCGTCCATCACCACGTAATCGCCGACCTTGACGATATCCTTTGCCGCCTTGCCAAGGCCGAGGTCGATGAAGAATTCGCCCACTTCGGGGATTTTCTTGCGATCTTCGGGGGAAGAAATGTGGACCGGTTTGCCCCCGGGGTTCATTACGCCTTTGAAATCACCTTCATCCGTGCAGACCAACACGCGGCGGGAAAACAGGTTGCGCGGGTCGAACCCGCCGACGGGCAGGACATAGAGAAAGCCGTTCTTGTCGATATGGCTGACCAGAAAGCCGATCTCGTCCATATGGCAAAGCAGCATGATCTTGGGCGCGCCCTTGTTCTCGGCATTGCGACGGCAGAGCAGGGTGCCCATCGGGTCGGTTTCGACCGAATCAAAAAGGCCCGAGACTTCAGCTTTGATCAATTCGCGCACACGGTCCTCGTGGCCGGGTACGCCGGGCATTTCGCACAGTCGTTTCAGAAGATCAGTGTTCATGGGTGGTTGCTCCTTTGTTGTGCACAGATTGGGCCGATGCGCCGAGGAAGGCAATTATCCACATGAATTTTCTGCGACATGCGCTTTATCCCCGAGAAATTGCTTTACAGGTGTGGCTTGGTTGGGCCACGATATGTAGTAGGGGCCAAACGTGAACAACACTGCCCCTAGAGCAGGCACCTAGCGCTTGGGCACTGCCATGACCCATGCGCCAACGCAGTGAGGCCGAGCATATGGCACTGTCCGAGCATTACCTTGAGGCTGACGATCTTCATCCCATCGATCTGGTGGAACACATCGCGGAACACCATGCGTGGGAATTCGACCGCATCCACGACGACCAGATCGCAATGGCCGTTGAAGGCCAGTGGCGTACCTACTCCATAACACTGGCGTGGTCGGCCTATGACGAAACTTTGCGCCTGATTTGCAGCTTCGAGATGGAGCCGCCCGAAGACCGCAAGCCCGCCCTTTACGAGACGCTGAACGTGATCAATGACCGCTGCTGGGCGGGTGCGTTCACGTGGTGGGACGAGCAGCAACTGATGGTCTATCGCTACGGGTTGATGCTGACGGGCGATCAGGTCGCAGGGCCGGACCAGATCGACACGATGATCGGTGCCGCCGTCGCCGCCTGCGAGCAGTATTATCCGGCAATCCAACTGGTCACATGGGCCGACCGGACAGCGAAAGAGGCCGTACAGGTCGCAATCGGTGGGGCCTACGGGCGGGCCTGAGACCTTTTTGATTTAACGCAGGTGGCGCGCAGTGATAGATTGCTGCGCGCCACTGCGTTTGTTCACCTGTTCCGGTGGCCGTGCTTCATCTGTCGTCATTGGTGAAAACGGACCTTCCAACGGGCCCATCCTTTGGCTAACCTGTTGAAAGTCAAATAAGAGGTGGCGTGCGATGAATATGACCGATGTTGCAGAGCGTGGGCTTGTCTTGCTGGGATGTGGCAAGATGGGATCTGCGATGTTGGAAGGGTGGTTGCGCACCGGCCTGCCGCCCTTGTCGGTATCCGTGATTGATCCCGATCCATCCGACTGGCTGAAAGAACAAGGTGTCCAGATCGGTGGGAAGCTACCCAAGAACCCTGCCGTCGCGATTATCGCGGTCAAGCCGCAGATGATGGGGGCGGCACTGCCGGATGTGAAGGCGCTGGGCAACGGTGAAACACTTGTGATCTCGATCGCTGCCGGTACCCCGATCAGCACATTCGAGAGTGTTCTGGGCGAGGACACCCCTATCGTGCGGGCCATGCCGAATACGCCAGCCGCGATTGGCCGCGGCATCACGGCGATTGTGGGCAACGATAAGGTCGCCGCTGACCAGATGGATCTGGCAGAGGCATTGCTGTTGTCTGTCGGTGATGTGGTTCGTCTGGATGATGAGGACCAGATGGATGTGGTGACGGCCGTTTCGGGCTCTGGTCCTGCTTATGTCTTTCACCTGATTGAAACGCTGGCAGCGGCGGGCGTGGCCGAAGGTCTGCCTGCCGATCTTGCCATGCATCTGGCGAAAGCGACCGTGGCTGGTGCCGGTGATCTGGCAGAACACGATGATGTGAACCCGGCACAGTTACGGGCCAACGTGACGTCCCCCAACGGGACGACCGAAGCGGCCCTGAAGGTCCTGATGGATTTCGAGACGGGGTTCCCGCCGTTGCTGCGGCGTGCTGTCGCCGCTGCTGCGCAACGGTCGCGCGAGTTGGCCAATGGGTGAGATCAGTTTTGATGACTTCCTGAAGGTCGATGTGCGCGTCGGCACTGTTCTTCGGGCGGAGCCCTATCCCGAGGCACGCAAGCCCGCGATCAAGCTCTGGATCGATTTCGGCGATGAGATCGGCGAGAAAAAGACATCGGCCCAGATCACTGTGCATTACCGGCCCGAGGCTCTTATGGGCCGTCAGGTGATGGCCGTCGTCAATTTCCCGCCTCGCCAGATCGGGAAATTCATGTCAGAGGTTCTGGTTCTCGGTATGCCTGACGAGAATGGAGAGGTCGTTCTGGTCGGCCCCGATCAAAAAGTGCCTGATGGAGGGCGTTTGCATTGAAGAAACTTCTGATCACCCGTGTTCTTCCCGAAGCCAATCTGGAGGCTGCGCGCGCGCGCTTTGACGTGACCGTCCGCGAGAGTGCCGATGGCCTGACCGTGGCCGAAGCGGCGCAGGCATTGGCCGACTATGATGCCATCCTGCCCACTTTGGGCGATCAGTTCAGCGCAGAGGCGTTTATCGGGGATCTGCGCTGCGGTGTGCTGGCCAATTTCGGGGTGGGCTATAACCATATCGATGTGGCGGCGGCTGGCATGGCGGGCGTGTCGGTCTCGAATACACCTGACGTTGTGACCGACGCGACAGCCGATATCGGCCTGACCCTGATTCTGTCGGCTTGTCGCCGTGCCGGCGAGGGTGAACGTATGGTCCGTGCCGACGCATGGACAGGCTGGAGCCCCACCCAGATGTTGGGCACGCATGTCACGGGCAAGACTGTCGGCATCGTCGGCATGGGCCGGATCGGTCAGGCTGTCGCGCGTCGCTGTCATTTCGGTTTCGAGATGCCGGTCCTGTATTTCAACCGGTCGCGCAAATCCGTTGATTTTCCTGCCCGTCAGGTCGAAACCTTGCACGACCTGATGCGCGAGGCCGATATCATCGTTGTCACCGTACCCGGAGGTGGTGGCAATGCGCATTTGATTGATGCTGCTGCTTTGGCCGCGATGAAACCCACGGGGATTTTCGTCAATATCGCCCGCGGTGATGTGGTGGATGAAGCAGCGTTGATCGCGGCTTTGCAAACCGGCCAGATTGCTGGGGCGGGCTTGGATGTGTTTGAACATGAACCCCATGTACCGGATGCCTTTCGCGCGCTGGAGAACGTGGTGCTTTTGCCCCATCTGGGCACTGCCGCGTTGGAAATCCGCGAGGCGATGGGCCAGATGGCCTTGGACAATATCATCGCTTGGGAAGAGGGCCGCCCGCTGCCGCAAGCGGTCTGAACGGGCGGTATCTGCGGGGTGTCATGCGGTTTATTTCGCCTTTGAAAGCCTGTCGGTTTTCTTGCGCACGAGCACGCTGCGCAAGTCATGCATCGCCATAAGCAGATCGTCGGTAATCTGCGCGAGCTGGTCATCGCTGGCTTTGGCCTGCGCCCAGTGTGCGGTCAGGTTCAGGTGGTCGATGGCGCGGTGGATATCATCCATGTTGCGCGCGGCCAGCAGTGCCAGACGTGCCTGCATCCAGTCGCCAATCACGGCCTCTTCTGTTGGGCTGAGCGTGGTGTCGCCATGCACCTTGTAGTCACCCCGATTGGTGTTCACGACGGCGATCTGATCCATTTCGATGCGCCGCTCTCGGTTCTCGGCGTTGACCCGAAAGACCGTGGCACCGTTTTCGCGGATGCGGAAGTACAGCTCGGGCAGCTCTGTCATTTCAGCTCTTCGCAAAAGGTGATGATCCGCTGGCAGGCCTCTTTCAAGGCGTCATCGGATGTCGCATAGCTGACGCGGAAATTGGGGCTGAGGCCGAAGGCCGCGCCAAAGACCACCGCGACACCGGTTTCTTCCAACAAGGCAGTCGCGAAGGTTTCATCGTTGTCGATCAGCGTGCCAGCGGCTGTCGTCTTGCCGATGCAACCCGCGATGGACGGGTAGACATAGAAAGCCCCTTCCGGCTGCGGGCAGACAATACCCGGAGCTTTGTTCAGCATGGAAACGACCAGATCACGGCGCCGTTCGAACACCGTGTTGTTGGTCGCAAGAAACTCTTGTGTGCCGTTCAGCGCCTCGACTGCGGCATATTGGCTGACAGAGCAGGGGTTGGAGGTCGATTGCGACTGCACCTTGCGCATCGCCTTGATCAGCAGTTCCGGTCCCGCAGCATAGCCGATGCGCCACCCCGTCATGGCATAGGCTTTGGACACGCCGTTCGCGGTCAGGGTGCGGTCGTAAAGTTGCGGTTCCACCTGCGCAGGCGTGCAGAACTTGAAATCCCCATAAGCGAGGTGTTCGTACATGTCGTCGGTCATGATCCAGACGTGCGGGTGGCGCAGCAGGACGTCTGTCAGGGCCTTGAGTTCGGACCAGCTATAACCGGCACCAGTGGGGTTCGAGGGCGAGTTGAAAAGGAACCACTTGGTGTTTGGCGTGATTGCCGCCTCCAGTTGGGCGGCGGTGATTTTGAAATTCGCGTCCAGCGTAGCTTCGACCGGTACCGGCGTGCCGCCAGCCAAAAGCACCATATCGGGATAGCTGACCCAGTAGGGGGCAGGAATGATGACCTCGTCATCTGGGTTCAGGGTCGCCATGAACGCGTTGTAAAGAACCTGCTTGCCGCCGGTGCCTACCGTAACTTGGGCAGGGACGTAGGCCAGATCATTGTCGCGCTTGAATTTTGCGCAGATCGCTTCTTTCAATTCGGGGATGCCGTCAACGGCGGTATATTTGGTCTTGCCCGCGCCAATGGCCGCTATGGCGGCGTCCTTGATGTTCTGGGGGGTATCAAAATCGGGTTCACCGGCACCAAGGCCGATGACATCGCGGCCCGCAGCCTTGAGTTCGGCGGCTTTGGTTGTCACCGCGATGGTAGGGGACGGTTTGACGCGGTCGAGTGTCGCAGAAAGAAAGGTCATTTGATGATCCAATGGTAAACAGGCTCTGTCTGTGACATAGGATGCATGGGCCTTGGATGGCAAGAGATTGAAGGGCGGCACGATGACGGATGAACAAGAATGGTATGGCGCGGACACGGCGACTTTCGGTGACCGCTTGGCAGGCGCACGCGAAGCGACAGGCCTTGATCAGAAGGGGCTGGCTGCAAAACTGGGCGTGAAGGCAAGCGTCATTCAGGCGTGGGAAAACGACCTCAAGGAACCGCGTGCGAACCGGCTCCAGATGGTATCGGGTGTGCTTGGTGTGTCGATGAGCTGGCTACTGACGGGCGAGGGCACTGGCCCTGACGGTCCGGACGAGAGCAGCCCGATGACCAGTGATCTGGTTGACCTGCTTGCAGAGTTGCGCGCGTTGCGCGGTCAGATTGCGCAATCCGGTGAAAAGCTGGGACGGCTGGAAAAACAACTGCGCAAGGCATTGAAGGACTGACATGACGGAAACCCGTGAAACGATGATCAAACGGCTGCGAATGCGGTCGATGCGGCGCGGCATCAAGGAAATGGACCTGATCCTGCAGGCCTTTGCCGATGAAAGTCTTGCCGGGTTTTCGGATGAAGCACTGGTGCTTTATGATCAGCTTCTGTCGGAGAATGACCATGATATTTATGGTTGGATCGGCGGGCAGATTCCAACGCCGGAACCGTACTTGAACCTTGTGACGCAAATTGCACGCGATGCCGAAGGCGTGACGCGACCCGACTGATCGGGGCTGAATACATCGCTTAACTTATTATTGTTTGTTTCGTTTTATCCCAAGATGCGGACAGAAAAGGAGCAGCAGAATAATGAGCATATATTCGGACCTGAATCAGCCAGATACGCCCGCCATGCCGGACGCGCGCAGCGCGGCCTTTATGGATAGCTACCTTGACGCGCTCAATCTGGTGGAACGTCTTCACCGGTTGCTTCTTGACGTGATCAAGGACGAATTCGAGCGGGTGGGGCTGCTTGAAATCAACGCGGTGCAAGCTCTTTTGCTTTTCAACGTCGGGGACAATGAAGTGACCGCAGGCGAACTGAAATCCCGCGGCTACTATCAGGGCTCAAATGTGTCTTACAATCTCAAGAAACTTGTTGAATCCGGCTATATGCACCACCAACGCAGCGAAATTGACCGCAGATCAGTGCGCGTCCGCCTGACCGAAAAAGGGCGTGGCGTGCACATCTTGGTGACACGACTTTTCAGGACCCATTCCGAAGGCCTCATGGATCGTGGCGTTTTGGACCAGAAGGGTGTCGAAGACATCACTGTCGCGTTGCGACGCGTCGAGCGGTACTGGACCGAGCAAATTCGGTACATTTACTAGGTTATCAGTTCTGGCATTTGGTGGATTAGATTCAGGATGAATCGATCCGGGGATGCTGTCGGGATTTTACAGATGTATTCGTAAGACGTTGTTCGGCTGAGGGTCCTGAGCCTAGGGACGAAGTTGTAGGCTGCCATGAAATTGGCAAGATGTGGTCGTGGCTGTTGTGGTGGTGTCTATTTACCGTTGCCTCATTGTTCGTGCGGTTCATGCGCTCGACCTTGCCCTTTACCGGAAAAAACCCGCCGGACTGTTTTCAGGCCCTTCAAACGCCACGGATGGTTTGGCTTGGTAAGGCGGTGGTCGACCCATTTGCCTCGCAGATCATGTCGAACCGTATTTGCCGTGACGATGCTGTGTTCCGGTTGCGGGGCTGTTCGGCGCACCGGATGCCTTCATTTATTGCCAGGCAGTCTTTTGCTTGCCGACCATGAGAGGCGGTCAGGATCATGTGGATGCGACAGGGGCTGGGCACCGAAGAGGATATTCTGGATATCGATCAGGTGGCCACGCGGTCATCACGTGGT
>NZ_JAWOAN010000302.1:0-9478 GCF_046498525.1 Yoonia sp. | reverse complement strand
GTTGGGACGGGCGACATTGATTGGGCCGGTCGGGTCAGGCCAGATTACCAAACTGGCCAATCAACTGATTGTTGCCACGACCATCGGCGCGGTTGCCGAGGGTCTGCGTCTGGCCGAAGCCGCAGGATGTGATCCAGCCTTGGTGCGGGACGCGCTGAAAGGTGGCTTTGCGGATAGCAAGATCCTTGACCTGCATGGTTCCCGCATGGTGGCGGGTGATTTCGCGCCCGGCGGCCGGTCCGTTGCGCAGTTGAAAGACATCGACAATGCACTGGCCGTCGCCGCACAGACAGGGCTTGACCTGCCGTTGTCACATCAGATTGCCGCCGGTTTCCGGGACTTTGTCGAAAACCACAATGGCGGCGACCTTGATCATTCTGCCTATTATCTTTGGCTTAGACAGCGTCAGAAAAAGTGATCTGTGCCTTCATCGCGCGTGATCTGTCACCCGCTGTTTCAAAAGCTCTTACCGCATCATCCAATCCAAAGCTGTGGGTGATGAACGGTTTCACATCTATCAGCCCTTTTTGCATCAGACTGACGCCGGTTTGAAATTCTTCGTGAAACCGGAACGAACCGCGCAGCGACAATTCCTTTGCAGTCATTGCCTGAACCGGCAGTGACATGTCGCCGCCCAGACCAAGCTGCATGATTATCCCGCCCGGACGCATGACCTTGACGGCGCCAGCAAGCGCCTGCGCAGCGCCAGAGCATTCAAACAGCAGATCGAACATGCCCTTGTTCTTGGCATAGTCATCAAGCACACCAGCGTTCAAGCGCATGTCGATAGTCACATCTGCCCCCGCAGTTTTCGCCATGCCAAGCGTAAATTCCCCAAGGTCGGTCGCGACGATAAGGTCCGCGCCGGCACGGCGTGCGGCGAGTATGCAAAGTATACCAATCGGGCCGCATCCTGTCACCAAAACGGACTTTCCCAGCATAGGACCGGCCCGTTTCGCTGCATGCAAACAGACGGCCAGTGGTTCGGCCATCGCTGCCTCTGCCGCTGTCAGCCCGTCTGCGACTGCGCATTGTGTAGCATCCGCGACCAGCACCTGCCGGAAAGCACCCTGGATATGCGGAAACGGCATGGCTGAGCCATAAAACCGCATGTTCAGGCATTGATTGAACATCGCTTCCTTGCAGTAGATGCAATCGTGACAAGGGCGCGAGGGGGACACGGCGACCAATTGGCCCACTTTCAAAACGGTGACGCCTGCGCCAAGCGCCGTGATATGACCAGATACTTCGTGGCCGAGCACCATCGGTTCCTTCAATCGGATGTCACCAAAGCCACCGTGGTTGAAGTAATGCAGGTCAGAACCGCAAATGCCACCGACCGCCAACGTGATCTGGACCTGACCGGGACCGGGCGTTTCCGGTGTCTGATCTTCGATCCGCAGGTCCTTGACAGCGTGAATAACAATGGATTTCATCGTCAAAGCACCTGTGTCAGCAGCGGCTTGCCGTCGAAATGCGCCATCAAGTTTTCGCGCACCAACGCCCCCATCGCCTTGCGCGTCTCAAACGTGCCAGAGGCATGGTGGGGTTGCAGCATCACGTTTTCCAGTTCCAGAAAACGCGGGTTCAGTGTTGGTTCGCCTTCGAAAACATCCAGCGCTGCGGATCCGAGCCTGCCGGATTCAAGTGCATCCAGAAGGGCCTCTTCATCGATATTGGCGGCACGGCTTATATTGATGATCATACCGTCGGGGCCTAGCGCATTGATGACATCAATATTCACAATGTGCCGAGTTTTTGCAGAGGCGGCGAGCGTCACAAATAAGAAATCCGAACGGGCCGCAAGATCAACGGCGCTCTGCACGAAGGTCCAGTCGCGCGCATAGTCTTTCGGGGCCACATCCGAATAAGCGATATCCAGATCAAAGCCTGCCAACCGCTTGGCCACCTCGAACCCGATCCGGCCAAGGCCCAACACGCCTGCCTTTTTCCCCCAAACCCGTTTTTGGAGTGGATAAAGGCCCTTTGAAGCCCATGACCCATCGCGAGCCCATTTTTCGGCGCCAATCATCCCGCGTGATTGCGCAAGCATCATGGCAACACCAAGGTCAGCCACGTCGTTGGTCAGGACATCGGGTGTGTTCGTGACCTTGATGCCGCGCGCCTTGCAAGCGCCGAGGTCAACCGCATCATATCCGACACCATATACGGCGATCACTTCAAGGTCTGGACAGGCGGCAATCATAGCGGCATCTGCGCCTAGTTCGCCCCGCGTGGCTATGCCACGGACATGCGGGCCAACTTGGGTTAGCAACGCTGGTTTGTCATTCGCTTCAAAATAACGATGTGCGGTGAAGGCCGCGTCAAGCGGGGCCTGGTCCCATTCAGGGTAAGGCCCGACCTGGAGAATTTCGACTTTGGCCATGGGAGTTCCGATCAATGTTGACAATGACTGTTATCGATAACATAAACGAGGAAATATCAACTTGTCGAGACCAAAAGGAACACCATGAGCCTGAGCCTATTTGACCTGAGCGGAAAACGTGCACTCATCACCGGATCGTCACAGGGGATCGGCTTTGCGCTTGCGCGGGGCATGGCCGCTGCAGGTGCCGAGATCATCTTGAACGGGCGCGATATGGCCAAACTTGATGCCGCGGCAAAAATGCTGCGCGATGAAGGTGCCACGGTTTATAAGCTCGACTTTGATGTCACCGATCACTTGGGTGCCCGCGCGGCGGTGGACGCGTTTGAGGCCGAGACCGGCGCGATTGATGTCCTTGTGAATAATGCCGGGATGCAGCATCGCGGACCATTAGAGGAATTTCCCGCGGACGCGTTCGAGCGCCTTTTGCAGACCAACATCGCATCGGTTTTTCATGTGGGCCAGGCCTGCGCGAACCATATGATCAAGCGCGGGGCAGGGAAAATCGTGAATATCTGTTCAGTGCAAACCGCGCTCGCACGTCCGGGCATCGCGCCTTACACGGCCACGAAAGGGGCCGTTGCCAACTTGACCAAAGGCATGGCAACCGACTGGGCCAAGTACGGCTTGCAGTGTAACGGCCTCGCCCCCGGCTACTTTGACACACCGCTGAACAAGGCGCTTGTTGACGATCCCAAGTTCAGCGGCTGGCTTGCCACACGTACACCGGCAGGGCGCTGGGGCAATGTCGAAGAACTTGTCGGCACCTGCATCTTCTTGTCATCAGCCGCCTCATCCTTCGTCAACGGCACCACCGTCTTTGTCGATGGCGGCATCACGGCATCGCTATGACCGGACGTTATGTTGTCATGGGCGTTTCAGGTTGCGGGAAAAGCCATATCGGTGCGGCATTCGCAGCCGCGATTGGGGGCAATTTCATTGACGGCGATGACCTGCACCCAAAGGCGAACATCGCGAAGATGAGCAGAGGCGAACCCTTGAGCGACACAGATCGTGCACCTTGGCTCGATCAGGTTGGCCGCGTACTGGAACCTGATACTGTCATTGCGTGTTCTGCATTGAAACGCAGCTACCGCGACCGGATCAGGCTAGGCGCAGCGGCACCGGTCGTTTTCCTGTTTCTCAGCGCAGACCGCGATCTTTTGCTGGATCGGATGAGCAATCGCCCCGGCCATTTCATGCCACCTTCGTTGCTGGACAGTCAGCTTGCTACGCTCGAGCCACCCATGGCAGATGAATTGCATGTTGTAGCCGATATCAAAAATACCCCCGAGCACATGGTTGAAAGACTTGTCGCGGGAGCAAAGGAGTTAACCTCATGACACTCAATATAGCCTTGATCGGCGCAGGCGCGATGGGGGGTGCCATTGGGACCCGTCTTGCGCAAACCGGCCAGAATCTTGCAGTTTTCGATCTTGACCAAGACAAGGTTGCAGAGATTGTGGCGCATGGCGCCAAGGCCGCAGGTTCGGCGGCACAAGCGGCAAACATGTCCGACTATGTGATTACAAGTCTGAATGCGCCGCAGATCGTGGACATCGCGGTTTTTGGCAAGGGTGGCGTTGCCGAAGGGGCAAAGCCGGGCATGCTCATCATCGACATGTCTTCTATTGATCCCGAAGCAACCAAAGAATTGGCGGCCAAAGCAGCGGAAAAAGGTTTGCGCTGGGTCGACAGCCCGCTGTCCGGTGGTGCACCAAAAGCCTTGACCGGAGAACTGACCCTAATGGCGGGCGGCACCGACCAAGACGTCCAGGACGCCTATGAAGTGCTGCAATATGTCGCGACCAATTACACCCATATGGGACCGGTTGGTGCGGGTCAGACAACCAAACTCATCAATCAGGTTTTATGCGGTCTGAATTTCATGGCCGTTGCCGAAGCAACGCAACTGGCGCTTGATGCCGGTGTGGATGCGGCCAAGGTGCCGGTCGCACTAAAGGGTGGCCGCGCCGACAGTGCGATACTACAGGAATACATGCCGCGTTTTGCGACCAAGGATTACAGGCGCACAGGGCGGATCGACAACATGGTCAAGGATCTGAACGGCGCACAGGATCTTGCGCGACACACACATACGTCAATGCCACTGACTGCCCTGTGTGCCGAAATCCATCGGATGCTAACATCCGCCGGTTTAGGCGGCGAAGATCAGGCAGCATTGATGGAATACTTCAATGGACCCAATAAGGAATTCTTCAAATGATTACCCGCTACGCATTATTCGAAGGCAGCGTCAAATCCGGCAATACAGACGCATTCCGCAAGGCCGTCACCGAACGGCTGGTCCCGCTGTGGACCCAGTTTCCCGGCAACACCGACGTGCGCGTCATGTTTGGTGAAGGCCGGGACGCCGGCGCGCCTGAATTCCCACTGATCCTTGCCATCACCTATCCTGATATCCAGACCATGGAAGGCACCCTGAGCAGCGACGCGCGCAACAAATCCAAAGACGTGACAGGTCAAGTGGTAGCGGAATTCTTTGACGGGCATATTCATCATCACGTGATGGCAGCCACAGAATATAAAGCCTGAAGAATTGGTTTGCAGGAAATCCAAACGACCCTACATTTGACATGGCGATAGGGTGCCGGTTGGGTTAATCTCTTGCATTCAAAGAAAAAGGGGACCGTAGAATGCAACGCACTCCCGTCAGAATGCGGGATCTGGCCGAAGCCGTAGGCGTATCCGTCATGACGGTTAGTCGGGCTTTCAAGTCAGACAAGTCAGTGAACGAAGAAACACGCAAAAAGATTTTGCAGGTCGCGCAAGATCTTGGCTACGTGTTTGATTCGACAGCTGCAAACTTGCGCACCCAAACCACAAATTTCGTTGCGGTGATCATTCCCTCGATCAACAATGCAAATTTCGCCGACACGGTTGGGGCAATGTCTGATAACTTGTCAGAGGCAGGCATGCAGGTGTTGTTGGGCTATAGCGGATACAATGTTGCCAAAGAAGAAGAGTTGATCGCCCAGCTGCTGCGCCGCAAACCTGATGCCATCGTTGTCACCGGTGGGCGGCACAGTCCGGCGGCCCGCAAGATGTTGTTGAACGCCGGGATTCCTGTGGTCGAAACCTGGGACCTTCCGCCGGATCCAATCAATCATGTTGTTGGTTTTTCAAATGCCGAAACGATGCATGGGCTGGTTGATCATATCGTCAAAAGCGGCCGGACCCGGATTGCATTTATCGGAGGCGATTCAAATGACGACACGCGGGGCGCAGACCGCCGGCGCGGTTTCTTGGCCGCAATGGAACGACACGGCCTTGATGCAACACGTTTGGTAGGCGCAGGGCAGACACCTATTTCGATGCTACAAGGTGCCCAGTCGATGGCACAAATTCTAGACGAGATGCCAGACACAGAGGCTGTCATCGGCGTCTCCGATCTGGTCGCATTCGGTGCGCTTACCGAATGTCAAAGGCGTGGTGTCCGTGTGCCAGACGACATCAGTATCGCAGGTTTTGGCGCATATGATATCTCGTCGGTGTCGCACCCGACACTCACCACTGTTGATCCAAGGGCCCAAATGATCGGTACCGAGACGGCGCGGCTTATCATGCGTTTGCTTGATATGAAACCTAACATCCTTCCCGAGCATGAAGTCATCAAGATCGACTGGTCAATACGGCCCGCCCAATCTGGCTGAGCCTGCCAGATATCGTCAGCTTCTATTGTAGCGCAGCATTTAACCGCTGCGCCAATTTACAACGGTTCGGACGGCATCAGAAAATCGGACACGATTAATTTGCTTGGGTGAGGTCATATTTCTTTTCAAAACGCGCCCGGACAGTTGCGTGGCCGGACGCGCTTGAGGATTGATGTTTACCAGATCAGTTGGACGTCTCAAGGATCGCGTTCACAAGTGCATCACCGTTTTCCGCAATGAAGTTGTCCCAATCCGGCTTGACCATGGCCTGAAAAGCCGCGCCATCGACGTCACGGTTCACTTCCATGCCGTTGCTCTCCAATTCAGCAATCATTTCTTCTTCCTTGGCGATGCTCAGTTCGCGCTGCATGTCGACAGCTTCGGCAGCAACGTCGAGGACGACCTGCTGCTGTTCGGCGGTCAACGCATTGAATGTGTCCAGATTCATAGCGACGGCTAGCGGAGAGTAAGCGTGCTGGGTCATGCTGAGATGCTTTTGAACCTCGTAGAACTTGAACGACAGTGTGACACCAATCGGATGATCCTGGCTGTCCACAACGCCGGTCTCCAGCGCGGTGTAGAGTTCTGCGACGGGAATCTGCTGCGGATTGGCACCCAGTGCCGCAAACATGTCGTTCAATGCCTTTGAGTTGTTCACCCGCATTTGCAGTCCGGCCACATCCGCAGGTGTCCGGATCGGCCCACCGTTGTTGGTCATGTTGCGATAACCGTTTTCGGGAAAGCCCAGACCTTTCAGACCATGCGCCTCAAATCCGGCCAGCACACCCTGTCCAACTTCGCCGTCGAGAACCGAATATGCGGTTTCACGCGTTGGGAACATGAAGGGCAGAGTGAAGGCGGCAGATTCAGGCATCAGACCCGAGAAATTGTTAAGCCCGACCATCGTGATATCAATGATACCAGAGCGGGTGCCGTCTATCATTGCTGCGTCATTACCCAATTGGCCTTGTGGGAAAATCTGGACCGTTACTTCACCATCAGTGCGGGCCGCTACCTGTTCCTGAAAGAATACCGAAAAGTCCTGTTGCAAATCGGTCTCGGGTGCCGCATGGGCAAGTTTTAACGTAACCTCGGCAGTAACGGTTGTTGCGGCACCAAGTGCAACGACTGATGCCAATACAACGCTCTTGAAGCTTAGTGTCATGTTATTCTCCTCCTTGGAATTAACCGATGAACCATTTCATCGGGACGATGATGATGCTTGGCACTGCAATGAACAGAGCCAAGAGTATTAGGTAAGCAAGCAGAAAGGGCCAGGCACCGCGCACGGCGGATGACATCGGGACCTTGCCGACCCCGCAGACAACGTTCAGGACCGTTCCCACCGGCGGGGTAATCAATCCAATGGAGCAATTTATCACGAACATCAGGCCAAAATAGACAGGGTCGATTCCGGCCAAATTGATCACCGGCATCAGCAATGGGACAAGAATCAGGATGGTCGGTGAGAGGTCCATCACCATGCCGACCAGCAGCACCAAAACCATGATCACAGCCATCAGAAGACGTGGACGATCCACAAGCGGCCCCAACAGCTCGGCAAGCTGCTGTGGGAGTTGTGCGACCGTGATAAGCCATGCGGCCACCATCGCGCAACCAACGAGAAACATAACCATCGCGGTCGCGCGCCCGGCATTGAAGAGCACGTTAAAGAAGATGGAAAAAGTCATTTCGCGGTAGATCACGAGGGACACAAAAATGGCGTATACAGCCGCGACGACTGCCGCTTCAGTTGGCGTAAAGACCCCAAAACGGATACCACCGATGATGATGACCGGCAACAAAAGCGCCCAGATGCCCTCCTTCAATGCGGTGCGGCGCTCTGCCTTGTCGCAAGGGGCATGACCTCTAAATCTTCGTTGCGCATCAGGACGGCCCAAACCAACATGAGCGTCAGCCCCATGATCAAGCCGGGAACAATACCGCCCAAAAACAGGTTCTTGATTGAAATGTTGCCTGCGACCCCGATCAGGATCAGGGGCAGTGAAGGCGGAATAACAGGCGCAATGATACCACCGGATGCGAGCAAACCCACTGAACGCCCCTCGGGGTATCCCGCCTTGCGCATCATGGGGTACAGGATTGACACCAGAGCTGCGGCGTCTGCCACTGCGGACCCCGAAAGCCCGGCGAGTAGCACAGCCGTCAGAATGGCCACGTAACCAAGTCCGCCTTTTCTATGACCTACAAGCGACGTCGCCATCCGCACGATACGTTTTGACAGACCGCCGGTCGACATGACTTCGCCGGCCACAAGGAAAAATGGGATTGCCAGAAGTGGGAAACTATCGACGCCGTTGATAAGTGACTGTGCCAGGATATCGGCACTGAAGAGGTCCATGTGCAGCATCAGTCCCATCGCGGACAAAAGCAGTGCAAAAGCGACAGGCAGACCCAAAAGGATAGAGCCGATCAGGATACCGAGAAAGATCGCAAGAGTCATCCGTGCGTGATCCCGTCCGAGGTATCCTGAGGCAACAAGGCATCAGGATTGATAATCCGCACAGCGGCGATCACCGTCATCAGGATCGACGACACGACGCCCGACAAATATAGCACGGCGGATGGAAGACCTGTCAGTTGTGATATGTTGTTCCAGTTGGCGTTCATCTGCCGGAACGCGCCCCAGAACAACATGAGGACCGAAACCAGGATAACCACATAGGCAAGCCGCCGGAGTAAAGGGACGGCCCGCGGGAAAAGCGCCTGTGAAAATTCGGCGACGGCCAGATGCTCGTTGCGACGCAACACAACTGCGGCCCCCAGCATCACGAGCCAGACAAGCCCAAGACGAGACAATTCGACCGAGGGGCGAAGACCCGAAGAAAAGCCGTAGCGCAGCACCACATTGGTAAATACCAAGGCGATCATGCTGCACAACAAAGCGGCCATGATGACGTCGATGAAACGCCATATGCTATTCCAAATTTTCACTGTGCCCTCCCTGACCTCAGAAAAGATGTTATCGATAACATATTAACCCGTCAATCTGTATTTAAGAATTTCGCAAAGTGTGGGGCAGTTGCCGTGGGCAGCTCTTGATGGCACGTTCGGGATGTCGCCATGGTCGGTGATATTTTTCACCTGCGGCTAGCCAAAAGGCACTGTCAGACAAAATCCGCTTGAGGCCGGCGGGACACCAAACTAGCCTCTTTGGATGACAAAACGCTCCCCATTTCGCTACTTTAAAACGTCACCTGAAATCATCCGCCTGGCCGTGATGCTTTACGTCCGTTTTCCGCTTTCGCTGCGGAATGTAGAAGATCTCCTTCATGAGCGCGGGATTGAAATAAGGATCGCCCCGGAAATCCATGCTCATTTTGTCCACTTCATCCAGGCAGAACACCGGGTTGTTGGCCCCGGCCTTTTTCAGGCTCTGGATGATCTTTCCGGGCAT
>NZ_JAWOAN010000195.1:0-6343 GCF_046498525.1 Yoonia sp. | reverse complement strand
CTGCCCGGCCCGCAGCAATCGGACGAGATGATCGACGTGTCGGGCCGCTGGTGTGGGGAATTCCAGCTCTCGCGCACCGCATGGGCGCCCGGAATGCGCTACCGCGAAAACCGCACGGGCCGCACCGGGCACGAACATTTCCCCGGCCTGATCGTGCCTTGCCGTGGTGCGACCAACACGCAGGGCGAAGCCTACGCGTTCCACTACGGATGGTCGGGTGGTCATCGCATGATCGCCGAAGAACTGCAGGATGGCCGCCGCCAGATCCAGTGGGGGCATGCCGCCCGGATGGAAACCGAGGCGGCAACACAGTTCAAGACGGCACCGCTTTATATTGCCTACTCTGATACTGGCCTGAACGGATGTGCCGTCGCCTTGCAACGCCACCTGCGCGACCGGATCGTCACGTGGCCCAAACCCGATGCCCCGCGCCCCGTGCATTACAACTGCTGGGAAGCCGTCTATTTCGATCACAAACTGCCCGTCCTGCAAGATATCGCAGAGCGCGCGGCGGCGTTGGGTGCCGAACGGTTCGTGCTGGATGACGGCTGGTTCGGCAACCGCGATGACGACACCCGCAGCCTGTCCGACTGGACGGTGGACCCGCGCAAATACCCCGACGGGCTGGACCCGCTGATCACCCATGTGCACGGGCTGGGCATGACCTTCGGCATCTGGTTCGAGCCGGAGATGATCAACGAAGACAGCGATATTCACCGCGCCCACCCCGATTGGGTGTTTGGCGCGGAAGACCAGACCTTGGGACGCCAGCAAAAAGCGCTGAATATGGCGCTGCCCGAGGTGCGCGATTTCCTGTACGCGCGTATGTCCGCAATCCTGCGCGACCACCATGTCGACTATATCAAGTGGGATCATAACCGCGTACTGCCCATGCCGGACGCGTCGCAAACCCGCGGCTCGTACGCGCTGATCGACCGCCTGCGCGCGGACTTTCCGCATGTCGAAATCGAAAGCTGTGCCTCGGGCGGGGGCCGCATTGACTTTGGGATATTGCAACGCACCCAGCGGGTATGGCTGTCTGACAGCAACGACGCACTTGAGCGGCTGCGCATCCAGCATGACGCGGCCTTGTTCCTGCCCCTTTCGGTGACAGGAAGCCACGTCGGGCCGCGCCATTGCCACACCTCGGGGCGCACGCTGGATATCTCGTTCCGGGCGTGGGTCGCAGCCCAGCGCCACATGGGGTTCGAAATGGACCCGCGCGAACTGGATGACACAGAAGCAGCCGTCCTGAAAGAAGTCACAAGCTGGTGGAAACACAACCGCAACTGGATGCAAACGGCGGATATTCTGCGGCTCGACAGCGCCGACCCCGCCGTCATCGCCGAACAGCAGCTGGCGCGCACGAAAGACCGCTTTGTGGTCTTTGCAGGAAAGGCCGCAACGAGCGCCCAAATCTCGCCACGGCCGTTGCGCCTGACAGGGCTGGAGCCATCGGCGACCTATCGGGTCAACCTGATCAACCGCAATGCGCTGCACCGCCTGTCACGCGGGACCACGGCGCTCAAGCAAGATGCTTTGGAGCTATCGGGCGCCTATCTGATGCATCACGGCGTGACTTTGCCATGGTCCTTCCCGGAACGGATGTGGGTATTGGAGGGCACACGTCTATGAACGCAACCTTTCATGATCGCGCAGGCGCATCTGTCTTCATCACCGGCGGGGGCAATTGTATTGCACCCGGCCGGATGCTGACCGAAAAGCAGGAAATCATGTGGGCAACAGCCGAATCCAAGGCGGCCTTTCTGGACAAGCAATGCCTGCGAGGATTCATGCGGCCTCAAGACATGATTGGCGGAACACTTTTCTTGGCCTCATCGGCATCGGCAATGATGACAGGGCAGACAATCACAATCGATGCAGGAGTGGTAGGCGCAGGATGACCCAAGACACCATCAAAGCGGATTGGATTGCCGTCGATTGGGGCACCAGCAACATGCGCGCTTGGGCAATGTCGGCGTCAGGTACAGTACTGGCCGAGGCGGGATCGGATCAGGGCATGGGGCAGTTGGCCCGCGACGCTTTTGAACCGGCGCTACTTGCTGTTGTGAGAGATTGGATCGACGGCCCTACCACCGTGATCGCCTGCGGCATGGTAGGGTCGCGGCAAGGCTGGGTTGAAGCACCATACGCTACCGCCCCATGCGGAACCTTGCCGGACGGTTTGGTTCAAGCGCCCACAACGCATCCCGATCTGAGTGTGTATGTGATCCCCGGTATCAAACAGATCAGTCCCGCGGATGTAATGCGCGGCGAAGAAACCCAGATCAGCGGTTTTCTGACCCGCAATCCCAGATGGGACGGCGTCATTTGCTTGCCCGGCACCCACACAAAATGGGTCCATGTCAGCGCCGATGAAGTCGTGAGTTTTCAAACATTCATGACGGGTGAATTGTTCGACACGATCTCTAGGCAAACCGTTCTGCGCCATTCGATCGCTGCCGATGGCTGGGACGATGCTGCCTTTTCAGAGGGGCTCGACATGGGGACGTCACGGCCAGAGCGTTTGGCCGCGCGTTTGTTCTCTTTGCGTGCCAAGGGGCTGCTTGAGGGCATGTCCGGCAGCGCGGCTCGCGCGGAACTGTCTGGTCTGTTGATCGGCACCGAACTGGCAGCGGCGAAACCCTATTGGCTGGGCCAGCAAATCGCCGTGATCGGCGACAGCAGTCTGGCAAAACTTTACGTTGATGCCCTTGCGACCCAAGCAGCCCCTGCCACCCAGGTGAATGCGCCTGCAATTACGCTTGCCGGCCTCGCTGCCGCCTATAAACGCCTGAAAGGATAACCGATGGACCGCCCCCTGATTGCCATTCTGCGTGGTGTGACACCTGACGAGGCTGCACCGATGGCCGCTGCATTGATCGACGCAGGGATCACGAAAATCGAAGTCCCGCTGAACTCGCCCGACCCGTTCGACAGCATCAAGGCGATGTCCGATGCTCATGGCGCGGATGCGCTGATCGGCGCAGGCACCGTGCTGTCGACCGACGACGTCGGGCGTGTCGCGCGGGCCGGTGGCAAGCTCATTGTTTCGCCCAACTGCGACCAGCGCGTAATTGTGGCCACCAAAACCGCCGGTATGCAAAGCTGGCCCGGTGTGATGACCCCGACAGAGTGCTTTGCCGCCCTCAAAGCGGGCGCGGACGGGCTCAAGATCTTTCCTGCCAACCTGCTTGGGCCCGACGGCATCAAGGCGATCCGCGCTGTCCTGCCTCCCGGCACAAAAGTCTATGCCGTGGGCGGCGCAGGTGCCGACAACTTTGCAGAATGGATGGCTGCATCCGCTGATGGTTTCGGCATCGGGTCCGCGCTCTACAAGCCGGGGCTTTCCGTGGCCGAGGTCGCAGCGCGCGCGCGCGATATGGTCGCGGCCTATGATGCGGCGGCATCATGATTTTCGACGAAACGCAATGCAAGCTGGGGGAAGGGCCGCTATGGCACCCTTCGCGCAAGCAATTGTTCTGGTTCGATATCTTGGGAAAGCGTCTTCATACCAAAGGCCATCACTGGCAATTCGAGGACTATGTGAGCGCAGCAGGTTGGACGTCTTGCGACGTAGATCTGGATGCATTCTTTGCAGATGATGGAGATATTGATCTGCCGTACGACTCATGAAGGCAAGATGTGTAGCTGCGAGTCAGCTAATTGCAATTCTGCAACACCTTGGTGGAATGCCGTGACTCGGACGTCTTTTCAGAAGGACGCGCTAAGATATTACGGATAAAAGAAAAAATGATCGCCTCACGCAATTTGATGACGCCTACATCAAAAGAGCTGATCAGACTTCGGTGCTGCCCACACCGATACAGGCCAGAGACCGCTCGCTCTGGCCTGTTTTCTTTTTCAAAAACAGAGATGCATGATCTGGAAGCAGGCTTCTACTCTTTGGGGCGCACACGCTGAACGGGGCGAAAGGCTCCTTTCTAAGTTTCAGTCCTCATATAACTCTTGGAAGAGCTACAACCTGCGTGGTCTGGGGTAATGACTCATCAGCGTTGTTCAGTATTTGACATTGCTGTGCGTTGGTTGAAGCAGTAGGACTTGCATGGGTTTTTCTCTGGAGGATTTGATGGCCACGGTGAAGATTGACGGTGTCGAGCATGACTTCGACAGCATGAGCAAGCACGCACAGGACACTGTTCGGTCCCTGCAGTTTGTAGAGGAGCGACTGCAGCAGCGCCGTAATGAGCTGGCAGTGGCTGATACAGCGCGCGGAGCATACATGCGCGCACTGAAGTCCACGCTGGATGCACAGAAGGCCGAAAACTGACCCAGAAGCGAATGACAGTTTTCACTATGGAACATGCAAGGAGGCCGTGATGGTCAAGGTCGTCATCGATGGGACTGAATACGAGACCGAGGAAATGGAAACCAATGCCAAGGCACAGGTCGCCTCGGTTCAATTTCTCGATGTGCATATGCAAACTTTGAAAAACGAGATTCTTATTTTTGAGACAGCCAAGCGTGCCTATCAGCGTGCGTTAAAGGAAGAGCTAGATAAGACGTCGAGCGCCACTTAGGCGTGAGGTCATAGTCGATGGACATAGCAGGGCAGGGGCGTTTTGAAACGCTCCTGGTTTCTCTCCTGATCTAGGTGGCAGGCCCAAATAGCCTTTCAGTATCAAAAGCTTGTTGAGATGTTGATGCCAAAGGTTTGCGTCTCGTCGCCTGGCACACGCTTGATCGGAGCCGCAACATACATCGAGATCGGAACATTACCGATTTTTGTGCTCAGGGTGATCCCGGCAGAAGTGCGCCACCTTGCTGTATCGTCAACAAGGGTGCCTGTGATCAAGTTATCTTCCAGGCCCCAGACACTTCCAATGTTGGCAAATAGTCCTGCGGTAAGGGGGACTGCGAAGATCTCGTTAAAGTCCCTCTGAAGCTCTACCCGTGCTGTCGCATACCGGTTTCCGCCGAGGAACTGCGAGCCATCGCGTGGGCCTGTTCCCCGTGCAGCAAAGCCACGTAGCTGGCTTGGGCTGAGGGAGAAGCGATCAACGATCCGGGTCGCACTGTCTCCTTGCGTGAAAACAACGCCTGCATCCGCGTTCACTAGTACTGAGTAGGGGCTAGCGCCCAAGGCGAATTTTGAACCGATCGAAGCCTGTAGCTCATAGAGCCGGCTGCCTCCAAGATTCCATGCATACCCGTCAAACCTGGTCTCGAAGACCTTTAGGACATCTGTCGGCGGCAGTTGGTATTTCAGGCCTAGCCGAACATACGGCCGACTCTCTGAGCCAAGATCAGACTGCAGGATAGGGCTTGCGCCGGATCTTATGTTTTTGACCTCCAGCGCACGCACACCCACACCGAGATCAAGCTGGATCCTATCGAAGCTGTCATATCGGACAAAAACCTCAGCTTGGCTACGCTGGGTATCAAAGAGCTGGTCATTCAGTTGTGTCTGCTCAAACCCCAAATTGAATCCCAGACCAAGGTTCTCTCCGAACACGGATTGCTTGTATACTTGAGCCTCTGCGAAGCCACGTTGGGACGAATAGGTGAGTTCGGCTTTTGCGGCAAACCCGTTCACCAGATTGTAGCGTTCTGCGTAAAGTGTTCCGATGACGTCTTCTGTAGTGTTATAGAAAACGCCAAACTCGATCTTGCCTGGGCGACTTTCCATCTCCGTGACGGAGATGACCAAATCATCACCTTTTGGTTCGAGCGTATGCGATGCAAACAACCCTGAGCGCCGCAAACATTGATTTATCGAGAATAGATCCGCCTGACTATAGAGCCTGTTGTCCTGAATCTGGCACCGAGCCCTGATGTCAGCCTCAGTGACATAGAACAGCCCCTGAAATTCCACTGTGGGCGAGGCACCGCCTTGAGCTGATGCATCCATGGGCAGGCCAAACGCAAGCAGGCAAGACAATGCGAGGGGGGCTCTCGTCTTTTCGAGCATTGACAGCGGATCCTTAGTCTAAAGAAGGCGCTAAAATTATTGCTATCAGATACACACAAGAGCATCTGACGAGTATGGTTACGTGGTCCACACGGGGGGGTCAACTACAGTGGCAAGTGCACAGGCTTGATGCTATAATCACAACGCAATGTGTTCTATCCGGTTTCTGAAAGCCACAGTTTGGCCTTCATTTCAAGGCTAGGGAAGCCTCAGAAAGCAAGGAGGCTTGATGAGGAGGGTTGCCGGGGTCCGATCGATCAACTGCAAAATGTGGTCGGCGTAAGGATAGGCCCTGGCGTACTGAAGATCATTAAAGGTCTCGTAGGAAAGGCTGTCAACTGCAAACAACTCGGCTTTATGGTAGAGGAGTGTTGCCACGGGGTCATTTTGAGTTTCACGAAAGAGGATATG
>NZ_JAWOAN010000173.1:0-4998 GCF_046498525.1 Yoonia sp. | reverse complement strand
GTTGCAAAACCTGTGCGCGGGTCAGTGCGTGCCGAGGTGGGCGGGGATCTGGCCCAGCAAGGTGTCGACTACGAGGTGGATTATGACAGCGGTTTGCTGACCTTTGCCAATGCCCCTGATGCTGGTGCCGAAGTGCGGGCGGGCTATGAATTTGATGTGCCGGTCCGGTTCGATACCGACGTGATCATGACTTCGGTGTCCAGTTTTCAGGCGGGCGAAGTGCCCAATGTGCCTGTGATCGAGGTGCGGCTATGAGTGCGGACCTGCTCTATGCGCATCTGCGCGAAGGTGTGACGCACACCTGTCATTGCTGGCTTGTCCGCAGGCGCGATGGTGTCGTGCTTGGGTTTACCGACCATGATGCAAGCCTGCAATTTGACGGGGTCGTCTTTGCCCCGCAAAACGGGCTGAGTGCGCGGGCGATTGCGAGTACAACAGGCCTTTCGGTCAACAACACCGAAGCCTTTGGCGTGCTGTCCGATGACGCGATCACAGAGGCCGATATTCTGGCCGGGCGCTATGATGCTGCCACCGTGCAGGTCTGGCTGGTTTGCTGGGATGATGTGCGCGCACGCAAGACCTTGTTTCGCGGCACGCTGGGCGAGATTACCCGCGGGTCTGGCGGCTTCGAGGCTGAACTGAACGGGCTGACAGAGGCGCTGAACCAGATGCAGGGACGGTCGTATCTGAAAACCTGCAGTGCGATGCTGGGCGATTCACGGTGCGGGTTTGGATTGGATCATCCGTCCTACCGGCTGGATCATAGGCTTGATGCGCCAAGCGACGGACAGGTGTTTGCGCTTGAGGGTGTCGAAAACTTCAACGCGGGCTGGTTCGAAGGCGGTGTGCTCCAGGTTCTCAGCGGTGCGGCGGCAGGGCTGAGGGGGATGATCAAGACGGATGTCGGCGAACAGGAACGCAGGCTGACGCTTTGGTCGCCATTGAATGCACCGGTCGCTTCCGGCGATTTTCTGCGCCTGACGGCTGGTTGCGATAAGCGTCCGGTGACCTGTCGCGAAAAGTTTGGCAATTTCCTGAACTTCCAAGGCTTTCCCGACATGCCCGGAGATGACTGGTTGGTCAGCGTGCCGCGCTCGGACCAATCACACACGGGTGGGAGTTTGACACGTTGAGCCAGCAAGTCGTGGATATCGCCCGGTCTTGGTTGGGAACACCCTATTTGCATCAGGCCTCGGTTCAAGGGGTGGGGTGTGATTGTCTGGGTCTTTTGCGGGGCATCTGGCGCGCTCGCTACGGATGCGAGCCCGAAGCGATTCCGGCCTATACGCAGGACTGGTCGGAACCGCAGGGTGCCGAGCGTCTTCTGGCTGCCGCGCAACGGCATTTGACAGATGCCGGTGGCGCGCCCCTGGCCGCTGGACAGGTAATCGTATTCCGGATGCGTCAGGGGGCGGTGGCAAAGCATCTGGGGCTCATCTCGGATGCCGGTGCGGTGCTGCGGTTCATCCACGCCTATCAGGGGCATGGTGTGGTCGAGAGCCCGCTTTCCGATCCTTGGCGCAGGCGCATCGCGGCGCGGTTTGAATTCATCGAAAGGGGAAACTGATGGCTACGATTGCACTTTCCGCCGCCGGAATGGCGCTTGGCGGCTCTATCGGCGGGTCCGTTCTGGGCTTGTCCATGGCCACGATTGGCCGCGCAGCAGGTGCAGCGATTGGCCGCCGGATTGATCAGCAACTCTTGGGCAGTGGCAGCGGCGCGGTCGAGACCGGGCGGATTGACCGCTTTCGTGTCACGGGCGCGGCTGAAGGCGCTGATATGCAGCAGGTCTATGGCCGGATGCGTGTCGCCGGTCACGTGATCTGGGCGTCGCAGTTTCTTGAGACCTCTGCAACCACTGGCGGTGGCAAAGGCAGCGCACCTGCACCGCGCACGACAAGCTATGCCTATACTGTCAGCCTTGCGGTGGCGCTTTGCGAAGGGCAGATCAGCAGGCTGGGCCGCATCTGGGCCGATGGGACCGAGATTTCACCCGATATGCTGAACATGCGCCTTTATGTCGGGACCGATGACCAATTGCCTGATCCCAAAATCGCGGCGGTCGAAGGGGCCGGCAACACGCCAGCCTATCGGGGCACGGCCTATGTGGTGCTGGAGGATCTGGCGCTGGGTCCGTTCGGTAATCGTATCCCGCAACTGACGTTCGAGGTGATGCGTCCGGCGCAGGATAAGACAGACATCGCCGGCGCAATACAGGGTGTGGCGCTGATGCCGGGAGCGGGGGAATATGCCTTGGCGACTTCGCAGGTCTATGCATCGACTGAATTCGGTGCGCAGACGGCGGTGAACACGAATACACCGCTTGGCGGCAGCGACTTTACCGTGTCGATGAACGCGCTCGAGGCGGAACTGCCTGCCTGCGGGTCCGTGATGTTGCCTCTGACGTGGTTTGCGGATGATCTGCGTTGCGGTCTGTGCCAGATCGCACCGAAGGTTGTGCAGGGGCAGGTGGATGCCGGTGCGATGCCTTGGGTCGTGTCCGGTGTGACCCGCAGCGCGGCTGATACGGTTGCCGAGATGGATGGTGTGCCGATTGCCAGCGGAACGCCAGCGGATGCGGCAGTGCTTGAGGCCATCGTTGATCTGCACGCGCGCGGGTTCGATGTGGTGGTCAGCCCGGTCCTGATGATGGCGCAATTGGCAGGTAATAGCTTGCCCGACCCATGGACGGGGGAAGCCGGACAGCCGGTTCTGCCTTGGGTGGGTGATATGACCACTTCGCTTGCTCCGGGGGTCGCGGGCACGCCGGATGGCACGGCAACGGCGGACGCTCAGGTCACCGCATTCATGGGGCAAGCCGATCTTTCCGATTTCAACATTTCGGGGGCCGGGGTCACCTACTCCGGGCCAGCCGAAAACAGTTATCGGCGGTTTGTGCTGCATTATGCCCATTTATGTGCGGCTGCAGGCGGTGTGTCGGCTTTTTGCATCGGAACAGAGTTGTCGGGGCTGACCAAGGTACAGGGCGCGGCCGGTTTTCCGATGGTGGATGCATTGCGATCCCTCGCCGCTGACGTGCGCCAGATCCTGGGCGCTGGCTGCAAGATCAGCTATGCCGCAGACTGGACCGAATATCACGGGATGCAGCCTGCGGGGACGAACGACAAGATATTCCACCTCGATCCGCTATGGGCGGACGTGAACATTGATTTCATTGCGGTGTCGGCGGCACTGCCCTTGGCAGACTGGCGCGAAGGGACACCGCACCGCGATGCAGGCGCGGGATCCATCCATGATCTGGCATACCTGCAATCCAATGTCGCCGGGGGCGAGCACTATGATTGGGCCTATCCGACGCCCGAAGCACGCGCATCCCAGCGGCGGGTACCGATTACGGACCCTGACGGGGAACATTGGGTCTGGCGGGCAAAGGACTTTGCAGGATGGTGGGCGCACCGGCACCATGACCGGATCGGCGGGATACGGCAAAGTGTTGCGTCAGATTGGGTCCCGCAAAGCAAACCGATCTGGCTGACGTCGGTCGGATGCCCCGCCATCGACAAGGGCGCGAATGGGCCGGGGCATGTCCTGCGCGGCAAACCCCAATTGCCCTATGGATCAAACGGGAACCGCGATGACTTGATGCAAATGCAGTATTTGCAGGCCTTCACCGGTCACTTCGGCGATCCTGCGAATAACCCCGTATCAACAACCTACGCGGGGCGCATGATCGACACCGCCCGCATACATGTCTGGGGGTGGGATGCACGGCCCTATCCGTTCTGGCCGGGCAATCGGACCCTTTGGTCGGATGGTCCGGCCTATGCCACCGGCGCGTGGTTGAACGGGCGGGCCACGAACCGGTCTCTGGCCTCGGTCGTGGCCGAGGTCTGCGCGCGCTCCGGCGTGACCGCCTATGACGTGACCGGCCTGTTCGGTGTGGTGCGCGGCTATAGCGTGAGCGATATCGGGACGGGCCGCGCCGCTTTGCAACCACTGATGCTGGCCTACGGCTTTGATGCGGTCGAACGCGACGGGGTGCTGGTGTTTCAAAGCCGCAATGGTCTGGTGCAGCATGACCTAACGGATGCCGACATCGCACTTGACCCCGAAACCGATCGCAGCCTGTCACTGACGCGCGCGGCGACCGCCGAAATCGCAGGGCGTGTCCAGTTCGCGCATATCGGCGCTGACGGCGATTACGATCCCGTCGCCGCCGAAGTCATGCTTGCCGATGACGATACGTTGACCGTGACACGCAGCGAAGCCCCTGTTGTGCTGACCCGCGCCGAAGGCAATGAGGTCGTGGCCCGCTGGCTGCAAGAGGCGCGGATCGGGCGCAATACCGCGCGATTTGCCTTGCCGCCCTCGCGGTTGGATATTGCAGCCGGAGATACGGTCGCGCTCAACACGACGCAGCATGATGGCACCTACCGGATCGACCGTGTCGAAGAGGCTGGTTTGCGTCTGATCGAAGCCACAAGGATCGCGCCCGAAATCTATCACAGACAGGCCGGTCCAGAAGAATCTGTACAGTTACAGCCCTATATCGGGCCGATTCCGGCAGAACTGTTGTTTCTTGATCTGCCGTTGCTGACCGGCGACGAGCTGCCGCACGCGCCCTATGTCGCCGCCGCAGGCCGTCCATGGCCGGGCAGCATCGCGCTTTATGGTGCGCCGCAGGACAACGACTATGCGTTGCACGAAATTCTCAATACACCTGCGACGGTGGGTGTGACGCAAACGCCACTTGCACGCGGGCCGGTGGGCATTTGGGACCGGCAGACAGGCCTCGAGGTGTCCTTGATCAATGGCACGCTTAGTTCCGCGATGGATGACGCGATCCTTGCCGGTGCGAATACGCTGGCGATCGGGGATGGCTCTGCTGGGTCTATATCAGTAACGCCAGTGAGCTGGACAGGTTGGAGACGCTGCCTTCAGGAAACCTGTCCATGAACCAGCTCCGCGCTCTTGATATGGAGCAGGAACATCTGGTGTTGGTGGGGCTGGGCCAGAAATCCACCGGGGGTTACGGCG
>NZ_JAWOAN010000091.1:0-8657 GCF_046498525.1 Yoonia sp. | reverse complement strand
CCGTTCGAGACATGGGACGAAGAAGGTGCGCGGGACACTGCGACGCTGGCCACCGCGCGTGTCGCGAAGTTGTTGGATACCTATCGGCAACCCATGCTTGACCCCGAGACTGAAGGACGCCTGCGCACCTACGTGACCGAGAAGAAAGCCAGTATGCCGGACGCATTCACCTAAACCGGCTGCGGGGCGGTGGCGCGCATCAGATGTGCCTCGCCCAGAATCGCGATCAGCACCTCGACATGTCGGGCCGGACGATAGTGCGCTGAATGATCCCGGCGCAAAATGTCCATCCCGGCCTCGATCTCAAGCAGTTGCATGATTGCATGGCCGTATCCCGGCAGCGTTTCGCATTGCAGAATGCGGCGCAGATGCACCTGACGCCGATAGTCATCAACCCCGAAACGGGCCGCCCGCGCCAAGAGCGGCGGGCGTTTCAGCGTTGCAAGCCGCGTGTGTAGATCAAGCATGTGTCATTATCCCATTACAGAGGTGATCGTGCACCCAGCATGACACAACCTAAGCGGGTGTTGCGCAATCACCATGAGATCAGAACGCTCCGGTCAGGTTTGCTTATCTTTTGGAAAGAATGGTTGACGGGCAATTTGGACCGTTAACAAATAGGTAACCATGCACGCTCAGGTGGCACGTTATCCTGCGTCATTGGATGTGGCGGTCATCTGTTGCGTCGGTAATTTCGGCAAAAGGATGCGTGAAAATGACAGCACCACACGGGCGCCATGCGTCGTCTGATCTTCCACGTTGGGTTCCCGATGGCGCCCGCCACTATCTCGTTCATACGGAAACTGGCTTGTCGATCCGCGCGCTCGCGCGGGCCAGTGACTGTCACCCGTCAACGGTTCTCCGGCAGGTACGCCGAATCGAGGGGCGCCGCGATGATCCGCTAGTTGATGCGGCATTGCGGTCTCTGTCTGCGCAGGTCTCTGCGCGTGAAATCTTGAAAAAGGGGAAATCCAAGACAATGAAAATGGAGTGTTTGAAGACTGATGCGCACCAGCCTGTCGGCCTGTCACAGGTGCGAATGGACCAAGAAGCAAAACGTATCTTGCGCCGTCTGTGTGAACAAGGCGCGGTGCTTGCCGTCGCCCGCGCAATGGAGACAGCCGTGGTTGTGCGTGTCACCTGCGAAGGGGAACAAGTGAGGACCGCCGTTGTCGAGCGCGAGATCGCACAGGCAATGGCGTTGAAGGACTGGATTTCATGCCCTGATCCTGAAGGGCGCATTGCAAGATATTTCATTACGAATACAGGTCGTGCAGCTCTGCGCCGGCTCACTGCGGAAGATGAAAATCGCGCTGTCGGATTTGCTGAACGCAAGGCCGATCCCGACGGGGACGCCGGATGGGATATTGCGACCATCGAAGAGGTGGGCCGTCCGCCTTACAGGGGCTATCCCAATGAAAGCCCGCTGATCGGGCTTGCGCGCCGCAAGGACCGCGACGGTAAACCCTTTCTGCCACGTGATCTGGTTGCCGTGGGTGAGCGCCTGCGCGAGGATTACGAGCTAGTCGAGGTTGGTATGGGCGGCATTGAAAGCTGGGAAAGCTTTGTGAAAGGCGAAACGCCCGCCGATGTGGCCGAAGGCCCCAAGGGTGCTGTCGCGGCACATGGCCGGATCAAGGATGCTTTGGCCGAACTTGGCCCGGGCCTTGGCGATGTGGTTCTGCGGTGCTGCTGTTTTCTGGAAGGACTGGAACAAACGGAAAAGAAAATGGGCTGGTCCGCGCGCTCGGGGAAGATTGTGCTGCGCATCGCCCTGCAACGGCTCAAACGCCATTATGAGGAAACCCAAGGGCGCTATGGGCCGATGATCGGATAGGCGCGTCCCATGCAACAGTTGCAGTTCCGTCATGCGCGGCATTGTGAACATTGGACAAAGGCCGGTGGCAAGGTTAGGTATCTGGCAACAAGACCGGAGCCTGATATGCCCACACGCGACCTGAAAATTCCAGCGCAGCGCCACCCTGAAAAGCAGCGGCGCCCGGATGCACCGCAGCCCAAGAAACCAGACTGGATTCGTGTGAGGGCGCCTGTTTCGGAAGGCTACAAGAAAACCCGTGATATCATGCGCGACAACAAGCTGGTCACGGTCTGCGAAGAAGCGGGTTGTCCCAATGTCGGCGAATGCTGGAGCCAGGGCCACGCGACCATGATGATCATGGGCGAGGTCTGCACCCGTGCCTGTACGTTCTGCAACATCGCCACGGGCAAGCCGCCCGAGGCGCTGGATGTGTTCGAGCCGGGGCGCGTTGCTGATGCGGTCAAAAAACTTGGGCTGAATCACGTCGTGATCACATCCGTGGATCGGGACGACGTCGAGGACGGCGGGGCGGAACACTTTGCCCAGACGATCCGTGCGGTGCGCCGCCAGTCACCCGACACCACGATCGAGATCCTGACGCCCGACTTTATCCGCTGTGATCCTTCGGTGCTGGAAATCGTCGTTGCAGCGCGGCCTGACGTCTTTAACCATAACCTTGAAACGGTTCCCGGCCTCTACCCGGAAGTGCGCCCCGGTGCGCGCTATTTCCACTCCCTGCGCCTGTTGCAGCGTGTGAAAGAGCTGGACCCCACAATGTTTACCAAGTCCGGCATCATGGTCGGTTTGGGCGAAGACAAGCAGGCGGTGGCGCAGGTGATGGAAGACATGCGCGCGGCAGACATCGATTTCCTGACCATCGGCCAGTATTTGCAGCCGACGCCAAAGCACCACAAGGTAGACCGTTTTGTGACGCCCGACGAATTCAAGACCTATGAAAAAGCGGCCTATAACAAAGGCTTCCTGATGGTTTCTGCCACGCCCTTGACACGCTCATCCTATCACGCCGGTGATGATTTCGCGCGGTTGCGCGACGCGCGTCAGGCCAAGCTGGGTCTGGCCTGATCAGTTCGCTACTGGTGGAATCGCCTTGAGATACGCGGCAATCGCCGCCCGATCATTATCGGTCAACTGGCTGGTGTTTCTGATCACGGCTGCCATATCGCCACCGGCGCTGTCGAATTCAGGGGTGAAGCCGCTTTTGAGGTAGCTCGCGATATCGGCCTCTGACCAATCCAGCACGGCGGATGTAATGTTGGGGATGCGCCCTTCGCCGGATGGATGCGGCGCGCCCGCCATCCAGCGAGACCTGTCCAGACCACCCAAGGCATCACGGGGCGTATGACATTCACCGCAGTGCCCCAGACTTTCCGTCAGATAGCGTCCCCGCTCAAGCGCAGGCGTTGCAGGGTCGCTCAGAACCCAGTCTTCGTTGACAAACAACAGTTTCCAAGGGCCAAGGGCGACACGCAGATTGAACGGAAACCCAAGGTCGTGCAGCATATTCGGCCGGCCTGACGGGGGCAGGGTGCGCAGATAGGCGATCAGATCGACAATATCCTGACGATTCGCCTTGTTGTAGCTGGTATAGGGAAATGCGGGGTAAAGGTGGCTTCCGTCCCGCCCGACGCCTCGCATGATTGCGCTGGCCAGTTCCAGATCGGTCCATGTACCGACACCGTGTATCGGGTCGGGTGAGATATTCGGTGCAATAAAAGTGCCGAATTCGCTTTGAAAAGCCTTTCCGCCGCTCAAGACATCGGGCGGACCGTCTTCGCTGACATGACAAGAGGCACACCCCGCGGCTGCGAATGTGATTTGTCCTGTGATCGGGTCGCCGGTCAGGCCGTTCAGGGCATCAGAGGGTAAGGGCGCAGGCCGCGTTATGAACCAGCCTGCAACAAGTGCAGCAAGGACAAATAGCCCGATCAGACGCCATCGCGACATGACGGTGGATTAGTTGTTTGGCACGCGGTACGCCTCGTGGCATGATCCGCAAGACCCGCCAACCGGCCCGAACGCGGCCTTCAACTGGTCAAGCCCGTCTCCGGCAACGGCCGCCAAAGCGGCTGTTGTCATCACAAGCTTTTCCTTCTCGGTCTGATATCCGGCACTGTCGGTCCAGATCTCTGTCTTTGCGCGGCTGCCTTCCACGCTGGCATCGGTCCCTTCCACCCAATAAGCTGTCTGATCAAGGGTCGCGAGGGCGGCAAGGTTCGCGGCAGCGGCAGCTGCCACTTCAGCATCGTAAGGGATTTTGTCCTGTGCCATGCCACCCAAGGGGGTCAGGTTAAAGGCATAAAGGCCCATTTGCCCTTGTCGCGCATTCATCGCACGCTGTTGCTCCTCGGTCAGATGTCCTGCTGCAAACGCGGCACCCGCGATGCCCAAGACAACAGCGGTGGCCACCCCGTACTTTATTCTCTTTGGCATATGAGCCTCCAATCGATTCTCTCTCAATATTTTCCCAGCCTAAAATCAGGATTTGCTACTGTCTTGTGAATTCTTTGTGATCACGATTGTGTGCGCAAATCATGCGGGGTCAACCAATCAGGCCAGCCAAGGAAATGTTCAATCGCAAATAGAATGAGACAAATCAGCAAGACCGCTGCTAAGAACTTGATCTTTGCAAGCGAAGGCAGGTTTTGCGCCCAGCGTTTGGCTTTGAGAAGCCAGCGCGGGTTCACGGCTCTTCGACAAACCGGACCTTGCCTATAAAGGGCAGGTTGCGGTTGCGTTGCGCAAAGTCGATTCCATAGCCCACGACAAATTCATCGGGAATTTCAAAACCGGTGTAGCTTGCTTTGAAATCCACCTCGCGGCGGGCCGGTTTATCAAGCAACGCGATGGTTTTCATCCTTGCGGGTTTGCGCGAGCAGAGGAACTTCGTGACATGGGCAAGGGTGTGGCCGGTGTCGACGATATCTTCAACGATCAGAACATCGCGCCCTTCAATCTGGCCCCGTAAGTCCTTGAGAATACGCACTTCTCGTGTGCTTTCCATCCCGTTACCATAGGACGACGCTTCCAGAAAATCCACCTCGACCGGCAGGTCCAGTTCGCGCACCAGATCGGCGATGAACACGAACGATCCGCGTAACAGCCCCACGACGACCAGCTTGTCTGTATCAGCAAATTCTGTCTTGATCTCTCGTGCCAGTTCTTCGATCCGCGCGGCGATGGATTTGGCGCTTATCATTTCGTCGATCACGTAATTTGGGTGCGGCATAGGAGACTCGGTTCCGGGAAATGGGTTGATTTTCAGGCACAAGTTTACGACATCCGACAGCGAAGTCACCCGAGAAAGCCCCCATATGCCAAGTCATTCCGAAACCAAATTTCTGCCATACACTGCACAGCAGATGTATGATCTGGTGGCGGATGTGGGTAACTATCCCAAATTCTTGCCGTGGACTGCCGCTGCGCGGGTGCGCAGCGTGACCGACAAGGGCGACCATCAGGTGATGCTGGCCGATCTGGTGATTTCATTCAAAGTGTTCCGCGAAAAATTCGGTAGCCGTGTCACGCTCTGGCCTGCCGAAATGCGGATCGACACCGAATACCTTGACGGCCCGATCCGTTATCTCGAAAGCCGGTGGAAATTCAAAGACGTAGAGGGCGGTTGCGAAGTATCCTTTGCGGTTGACTTCGAATTCAAGAGCCGCCTTTTGCAGGGGGCCGCCGGTATGTTCTTCAACGAAGCCATGCAGCGTGTGGTGCGCTCATTCGAGCGGCGTGCGGCAGAACTTTACAAGTAGCAAAAATGCGCCGCGCGGCGTTCCAGTTCATGGCACGCGCACAAACGATTCCAAGGCTTTGACAAAAAGCGTGATCCCGTGGTCACGCGCGGCAGCGCGCACCTTGTCGCGACCCAGCGCACCGAATTCGACCGTTTCAGTCGTGACGCCGACGGCACTGGCCAGTCCAAAGCAGACGCGCCCTTCGGGTTTATGTTCGGACCCGCCCGGGCCTGCGATACCGGTGATCGAGACGGCGAAATCTGCATCCGAGTGGCGCAGCGCACCTGCCGCCATTTCTGCCGCGACCTCTTCGGACACCGCCCCATGCGCGTCCAGCGTCGCTTGATTTACCCCCAGCATCTGCATTTTTGCGGCATTGGTGTAGGTCACGAACCCACGGTCGAAAATCGCGGAACTGCCGGGAATACCCGTGATCGCGGTACTGAGCATCCCGCCCGTGCAGCTTTCGGCAGTGGTCAGCATCACACCGCGCACCTTGGCAGCATGCAGAAGTGCCTCGACCGTACTCATGCCGGATTGACCTGCGCCAGAAAGCCCTGATGGGCGAACCACGCGAGGATCAGCACACCGATAGCCGCAAAAATCCCCGCGATGACATCGTCCAGCATCACGCCGGTCGGCCCGCGCATCCGGTCGGCCCAGCCTACAGGCCCCCATTTGGTGATGTCGAACAGGCGGAACAACGCGAAGGCGGCAATCCAGCCCGGCCAGAGGGCAAGCATATCCACGTCCTGACGCGCTGCGCCAAAGGCGATGGGAAGCAGGGCAATCCACTGCCCGCACACCTCGTCAATCACGATCTCGGAGGGGTCGTGATTTTCCTTGCCCTTGGTTTCAACTGCGGTGGCCCAAACGCCCAGAACATACGAAAGAACAACCCCGGCGAGCAGGCCCCAAGGGCCGGTGAGCACATAGATCAGCCATCCGGCGGGCAAGGCCGCCAGCGATCCCCAGGTGCCGGGGGCAGGGCGCAAGTGACCAACATAGAAAAAGGTCGCGATGAAATGGCTCATGGCTTTACCAACGTGACTGTAGCGATGGAGGCAATGCCTTCCTCCCGGCCGGTGAACCCCAGCTTTTCGGAGGTTGTCGCCTTGACGCTGATCCGGTCGCTATCGAGCCCCATATAGGCTGCCATCACCGCTTTCATTGCGTCCTGATGCGGGCCGATCTTGGGGAATTCGCACACCAGCGTGCAATCCACATTGCTGATACCGTAACCCTCCGACTTGGCCAGTGCGACCGCATGTTCAAGAAAGATGTGGCTTGCGGCCCCTTTCCATTGCGGATCAGAGGGCGGGAAATGCTGGCCGATATCGCCCTTGCCCAGCGCGCCATAGATCGCGTCCGTAACGGCATGCATCCCGACATCTGCATCCGAATGCCCCTGCAGGCTGCGGGTGTGTGGAATGTGGACGCCGCACAGACAGACATGATCGCCCGGTCCGAAACGGTGCACGTCGTAGCCATTGCCGCAGCGGATATCCATGTCTTGCCTCATCAGTTTGGCGGCCCGGACGAAATCGGCGGGCGTGGTGATCTTGATGTTGTCTTCATCGCCCGCCACGATCGCAACGTCCACCCCGGCTGCGCGGGCTACTGCCACATCGTCGGTTTCCCGCCCGTTGCTGGCCGCATGAGCCGCGAGAAGCGGCGCAAGGAGGAACCCTTGTGGCGTCTGTGCGCGGAACAGGCCCTCGCGGTCCTGCACACCTTCCACAGCACCCTTGACCCCGTGCCAGAGCGTATCTGTGACGGCAAGGGCCGGTGCCGCGCCGATGTTGTCATCCAATGCGGCCAGAACGCGGTCGATCAGCGCATCTTTCACCAAGGGCCGGGCCGCATCGTGAATAAGAACGCGGTCGACGTCTTCATTGACGGCGTGCAATCCCGCCAACACGGACGCAGCGCGGGTGGCACCACCCGTCGCGATGGTGGCGGCAGGTTCTCGCGGCCAAAGGTGTGTGTCGATGTCGTCGGGATGCAATACCAACACCAACTGCGAAACCGCAGGATGTGCCGAAAATCGTTCCATCGCATAAGCCGCGACTGATCGGTCCCCGAGGGTCTGCCATTGCTTTGGAATGTCGCCGCCCGCGCGCACCCCGCGCCCGGCGGCAACAATAATCGCTGCTGTCGTCATCTTGTATCTACCTTGTTTGATTACAGGTTTAGGGTGCAGTCCAACGCGACGCAATTCGTCAGTTTTCGATGCAATTTGCACAATAAATGGGCAAACGCTAATTAATCGGGAGAAATCCTGTCGGAATTCGTTGAGGAAACAGTACTTTGCCCCTAAGCCAAGCACAGCGCGCAACAGATAAGCGAATGATTATTCCTTTGGCACAGTCCGATTCTCTGGTTCTTGATACCGTGTCCCTGACACCGCCGGTCGCGCTTGCGCCGCTTGCGGGGATCACGGATTTGCCGTTCCGCCAGTTGGTGGCGTCCTTCGGGGCAGGCTGGGTCGTGAGCGAAATGGTCGCGAGTCAGGAAATGGTGCAGGCCAAGCCGGGCGTGCGGGAACGTGCCGAACTGGGCTATGATCAGGCGGGGACCGCCGTGCAGATCGCCGGTCGCGAAGCCTACTGGATGGCGGAAGCGGCACGTATGGCCGCAGGCAATGGTGCTGCGATCATCGATATCAACATGGGGTGTCCCGCCAAGAAGGTCACGAACGGCTATTCCGGCTCTGCCTTGCTGCGCACCCCCGATCACGCGCTCAGCCTGATCGAAGCTGTCGTGAATGCGGTTGATGTGCCAGTGACCCTGAAGACCCGTCTGGGTTGGGATGAAGACAGCTTGAACGCGGCTGCCGTGGCAAAACGTGCCGAAGATGCAGGCATCAGGCTGGTGACGATCCACGGGCGCACGCGGTGTCAGTTTTACAAGGGTGCTGCCGACTGGGCTGCGATACGCAAGATCAAGGAGGCGGTGTCGATACCTGTCATCGCCAACGGCGATATCGTGGATGCGGCGACCGCGCGGCAGGCACTGACCCTTTCAGGTGCTGATGGCGTGATGATCGGACGCGGCGCACAGGGGCGGCCTTGGGCATT
>NZ_JAWOAN010000023.1:0-3191 GCF_046498525.1 Yoonia sp. | reverse complement strand
ATTCATAAATTTGGTTTCATCCGAAAGGGCGGCCGCCATGTCCCTGACGACCAGACAATCAAAATGACGGCACCCATGATAGCGCCAAGAACACCGACCGCATGCATTGTGCCATCGGCAATGCGTTCAGAGCGGGCGTATGTCGGATACATGGTCTTCACCTTGCTTATATATGACGACGGTAGCGGGATCACAGGGGGCGTCAAATGTTTCGTTGGGTCAGCGAGTGCCTTGGCAGATCCGGTCGCATCGCGCACACTTGGCTTCTAGCGCGAGAGGTTAACAAAGATGTGGCAACAGATATTGCGGGTGCGGCAAAGGGCAATCTGGTCTTGGGACGGCTTTGTCCATGTCTATAGAACCGAAGCCTCGCTGATGCAGTGGCTCATGGCCAACGCCGTGTTTGCGGTGCTTGCCTTTGCCTTGCCGCTATCGGCGGGCGAGCGTGGCCTGCTTTTGATGGGCGGGATCATCGTGCTGGCCGCCGAGTGCCTGAATACCGCGATCGAACGGGTCGTGGACGATATCGGTACGGACAAGCGTGATGCGGCGAAATACGCCAAAGACTGCGGATCGGCGGCAGTGGCGGTGACGGCAATCGCTGTCGGCGTTGCATGGGTTTGCGTGCTTGTGGGCTTGGCGATCTAGGGCGTATGGGCTGTGCCCAAAATACGCTCAACAGATGCCAGATCGGCCAAGGTCGTGATTTCAAGAGGGTCGAGCGCACGTCCCAGTCTTTCTTCCAAAGCCAGAACGATACGAAAATGCGCGAGGCTATCCCACTCAGGCGACGTCATCAGGCTTGTCTGCGCCGTGACACTTTGGCGGCTGACGTTCAGGGCTTCGGCAATCAGTGCAGCGGCATCAGTGTTCATTGGAACCCGCCTGTTCAGCGCGCTTGTCGCGCCAGTCTTGCGCGAGCATTTCATAGTGTACCGTGTCGCAATGTTCGCCGGTGACGGGTGAAAGCCATGCCATGCGGTCATAACCTGTCATGCGGAAACCCATTTTGTTGTAGTTGTAGATCGAACTGACATTGCGGCTCAGGACCTGCCCGGCGAACCGGACAACCCGATCCGAGGCGCTGAAATGATCAAGGATGCCGGTGCGCACCTCTTCGAATACGCCCTTTCCCCACCAGCTTCGGGCATGGATGACAATGGCCAGACTTGCCGTGCCGGAACCGTCAATCGTCGTTCTGTGAACGCCGATTGTGCCTTTCAGCTCTTTGGAGACGATGGCATGAAAGAAACGTGCATGACCGTCCGGTTTCCCCACCACCCTGACCCACTCCACCACAGAGTAGTCGGCCTGCCGCATCATCAGATTATGCAATATTTCGGTATCCTTGCGCCAAGGTGATGTGACCTTGATCGCCTCCTTGCGCGTGCAGTTCACGATGTTGAACCGGTCGGTGATGATCGGTTTGCACAGATAGGGGTCAGGGGGCTGTTTGCGGCGCAGGATGCTCAGGACCATTTTTCAACCATCCTGTCCTTCACATCCAATCGTGCGATCTTGCCGCGATCATTTTTGGGGATTTCATCCACGATTTCAATGCGGGATGGCACCGCGTCGGTACGCGCGTTGTCGCGGCACCACTGGATCAGCGTCAGGGCATCCAGCGCCTTATTTGTGGACCGCACGATCGCGGCAACCCGTTCTCCGGCGATGGGATCGGGGATACCGAAACTGCAGGCTTCGGCAATGTCAGGATGCCCTTCCAGCAGCATGTCAACTTCTTCGGCAAGGACCTTGATGCCGGCGACATTGATTTCATTCTTGGTGCGTCCGACCAGCGTCAGGGACTGGTCAGCCGACAAATGGCCCAGATCACCGGTCAGCATGAAATCGTCCATCATGGTGTCGCCTGTCTTGTCCGGATCGCGCCAGAATCCCAGCATCTGACCGGGGCTTTTGACGGCAATCTGGCCTTTGCCCGAACTATGCAAAGTGCCGTCGCGCAGGACACGAAAGACCCCGCCCCAGGGCTGGCCAACATAGCCATCGCGGCAGCCCTGTTCTGCAAATGAGCCGCCGGAAATCCAGTTTGATGTTTCCGTCATGCCGAAGGTGTTGAAGACCTGTTCGGTCCCGCACCAATCACAAATCCTGCCCCAAAGCTGCAACGACAGCGGGGCCGACCCGACGTGCACGCGCTTGACCGCTTGTTTTGGCGGTGCGGAGGTCGCCAGCACCATTTTCCACAACGAGGGAACGGAACTGAAGAAGGTGATCCGGTTTTTGTCGAGCGTTTCGCCAAAGCGGGCAAGTTCGTGCATCTGCACCCGTGGCAAAAGCCAAAGGTGATGTCCGCCATAGAGTGCGGTCAGCGCGTTCCCGATCAGCCCGTGCCCGAAGAACAAGGGTAATGTGCAAAGCGTGTTCTGCAGGTTTGCATGGCCGATCGCCTTCAGGTTTGCATCAAGGCGGTCGCAAAGCCCTGCAATGGCGTGGGTCACCCCTTTGGGCACGCCTGTCGTACCTGATGTCATCAGGATGAGTGCGGCGCCATCCATGTCATAAGGGTGTGGCACCCCCGTAGTGATTTCAGTGATCCGGCCATCCTCAAGCCAGAGCGCGGCACCTGTCGTTGCGATGACGTTCTGCTGCTCCATGTCCTTGATGCCCGGATTGACCATGACGGCGCAGGCACCGCACCGCCAGACAGCGAAAAGGCTGACGAGGCAATCAATGGGATCGGTGATCGCGATGACGACGCGGCTGGGGCGCTGTGGAATACGGTCCGCGATGTCCGCTGCACGATCTTTGACAGCCGTCAGGAATGCGTTGTGGTCAAGCGTCTTGCCGGTTCGAACGCCGGACATGCGCATCGAAGAAGGCAAGTATCGAAGCAGGGCGTCCTGTGATTTGTTCATCGGTCAAAATGCTCGCATATCAATATTTTCTTGCGCCAAAAGATGACATTCATCGTGAAAGCTTCATGTCCCGACCGCAGGCGTGAAACGAGCTTTTGCTTGCCTTAGCCTAGGGCCTGTGGACAATCATCTTGAGGCTATGAGTGCTGCTCCAAGGTTCCAACCCGCTGCGTAACTACAATCTGTTTTGTCGTATCTTGTTGCTATCCCTCTGAACTCTTTGATCTTTGCGAAGTAATTTTCCACCAGATGCCGCCACTTGTAGACCTCCGCGTCATAATCGCGCTGGATTTTACGGTTGGCTTTGGGCGG
>NZ_JAWOAN010000251.1:0-4120 GCF_046498525.1 Yoonia sp. | reverse complement strand
CCGGCCATTGAAAATGCGGCAATCGCCGCGGCAATCGCAGTGACCGGCAAGGCGCGGGCCAATCCGAACAGACTGTTCGCGTCGCGTGTGCCGGTTTGTGCATCAAGAATACCCACAACCAGAAACAGCGCGGCCTTGTAAAGCGAATGGACGATCAGGAACGTCGCGGCGGCGGTGATCGTATATCCGCTTTCATTGCCCAACAGCAGCGTGAGCGCGCCAAGCGCCATCAGGGTCGTATAGGCCAGCGCCAGCTTCAGGTCTGTCTGCCGCAGGGCCATTACAGAGGCAAAAACCATCGTGATGGCGCCCGCAATCGTCAGGGTCCAAAGCCAGAAATCGGTACCTGCAAGCGACGGGTGTGTACGGGCCATCAGATAGACACCAGCTTTTACCATTGTGGCCGAGTGCAGGTACGCACTGACCGGCGTCGGGGCCGCCATCGCATTGGGCAGCCAGAAGTGGAACGGCATCTGCGCGGATTTGGTGAAAGCACCCGCCAAAACCAAAATTACGATCGGCAAATACATAACGCTGCCGGTCAAGACGCCATCCATCGCGTTGATCTGCGACATCTCGAAGGTGCCTGCCGTTGTTCCGATCAGGATGATCCCAGCCAGCAAAGCCAATCCGCCGACACCGGTCATCAAAAGCGCCTGAAGCGCCGAACGCCGTGCTTTGGCCGTGTCGTGGTTGAATCCGATCAATAGGTAGGACGTGATTGTTGTAAGTTCCCAAAAAACAAACAATACTAATAGGTTATCTGATACAACTAATCCAATCATGGCGAGCATGAAGCTGGTCAGATAAAGCGAAAACCGCGCCTGATGGACATGCCCGGCAAGGTAACGGGCGGAATACAGCATCACCAGCGCACCGATACCGGTGATCAGGAGCGCAAAGGTCAGGCTGAGCCCGTCAATATAAATACTGAAATTCACACCGAGGCTCGGCACCCATTCCCACACGTAGCGCAGTGTATCGCCACCGGCGATGACGGGGATCATCTGTGCGAACCAGATAAACAGGCTGCCAGCGACGGCGACGGGAATAAGACTGGCGGGTGTGATCCAGCGGGTAGGTGTCAAGGTATCCAATGTCATGTTCCGGTCAGTGATGGGGGCGCGCAAAGGTGTTGGTGCATGTGGCATGGCACCGTTCACGGTCAGGACCGCTGCCGTGCGTTTGACTTTTGACCGTCCTGCTGGATATTTGTTCCTTCATTTCATCCCCCGAGCGGCAAAGCCGGACATGCATCATGCAAGCCTTTGCGCTATCGTCATTTTCTTAAACGCACTGCGACTGGATGTAGCAGCTAATTTGATATAGTGAAGGCAATTAAACGGAAATAATTGATAGAAAATACCTATCAAGCGAGGATGTCATGAGGGATTTACCCAGCATGCGACAGTTGCGTTATCTTGTCGCCCTGTCCGAGGCGCGCCATTTTCGCAAGGCAGCCGAGGCGATGGGGATCAGCCAGCCGTCACTCAGCCTGCAGATCAGCAGCTTCGAAGACCTGTTGGGTGTCCGTCTGGTCGAGCGCGGAAGGGGGCCTGTCACCTTGACGCACGAAGGGCGCGAAATAGCGGCGCGTGCAGCGCTTATCGTCGATGAAGCGCGGGGGATCATTGATCTGACGGCGTCTTTGCAGACCGGTCTGGCCGGAACGATCCGCCTGGGGACAACGCCGACGATCGGCCCCTATCTTATGCCTTTCGTGGTCGAACGGCTTCATGCCAGATACCCCGACTTGCGGCTCTATATCCGTGAAGTGGCCCCGCGCGATCTGCGCGGAGAGCTCTTGGCGGGCGGTCTTGATGTGATTCTGACGCAATTGCCCGAAGGCGGCGCCGATCTGATGACACTGCCGCTGTTTCGTGAACCGCTATTGCTGGCGATGCCTGACGATCATCCTTTGGCGGGCAAGGCCGAGGTGACTGAATCCGATCTGGCGGACCTGAATGTCCTGTCACTCGGACCGGATTATGCCATGCACACACAGATTGCGGCCCTTTGCGAGCAGCACGGCGGCATGATCGCGCGCGATTACGAAGGCACCAGTCTGGATGCGATCCGGCAAATGGTCGGCATGGGGATGGGGGTGGCGTTCCTGCCGCGCCTTTATGCGCGATCAGAAATTGACAGCCGGTCAAGCAACGTCGTCGTGCGCCCGTTCCGGCGCAGTACCATCATGCGCTCGATCGGGTTGGTCTGGCGCAAGGCTGCCAATGCGGGGATGTATGAAAGACTGTCGGATGTCATCAAGGATGCGGCCCGTGCGAACCTGCAAACGGGAAAATCGCCGGTCATTCTTGACTAGTGGGATTTCGGCTTATCCGCGCCAGCTGCGGATCGGGCCACAATCCATATGCACAAAGTTCGAACGGTTGTAACGGCCGACACCACCTGCGCGGCAGGCCAAAGCCGCACTTGCCATCTGCGCTGTCGAACGGCCGTTCAAACGCAGATCGGCTGCCTGACCACGCATGTGCAACGAGTTGCGTGCAACACCACGGTTCGATGAACTGAGCATCCTGTTGGTCTGGGGGGACCGATACCCCGACAACAAAAGATAGGGTTCAGACGTGTCCATCAGGTTCAGGGCGGCTGACATGATATCAATCGTGCGCAGGTCCATCTGGACAGCTTCGCCAGTGCGCCAATCGCGCATATGCATGTTAATTTCGCGTACGGCTTCGGCGATATATTCGCCATCGATCCAGTAGATCGTATCGAGCCGTTCACCTGTGCGGCCCGAATGCATCGCGATGCGGCGAATATCGCCAGCGCCACGCAAGAAACCTGCTGCACTCGAGTAGCTGGGGGCTGCGGCAACTACGGTTGCGGCGAATGCGCCCAATAGTCCACGTCTGGTTAACCCAGAGGAGTTTTTATTTGTCATGTGTTTCGCGCCCGTCCCGTCGCTAGACTTATTTTCGCCACCTATAGATGACTTAACATCAACATCTCCCCAGATGTGGGGTGTATATCGCACATTTCGATTCGTTGACCAAGGCCTGTTTAGGAGTTTTTCTTTAACAAGCAGCAAAGCGGCGAAATTTTGCGCACAGGTTGCTTTGAGGATTCCTTGTCACAGCGGAAGGCTGCACAGGTGCAACACTCGGCTGCGGTGTGAACGCCTCGCGGTTTTGTCAATAGACACTGTATCTGTTAGAGATATGCCTAGCCTTAAACTGCTTCGAATTACCGTGTCGAGCGCAAAGAAATTGTAGGGAACTTCCGTGATGTCCGCTTATCCAGTTCGTTTATACCACTTTATCAAGCTGCTGCCCGCGGTCTTGGCAGCGTTCGTTATCATTTGCGGTGCGCCGCAAGTGCAGGCACAAGGCACAGAATTCCGGCAGGCGGTTGCGCAAGCGGCCTCGGGTGATGCGGATCTGCTGACATTTTACCGCGAACGCGGCTTTGATGGCATCTGGAGCAAGAGTGGCGACAGAAACCGCCGGACTGCCCTGATGGAAGCCTTCAACGATGCGCCCAGCCACGGCCTGCCCGATGGTCGCTACGACGTAGACGGCTTGATTGCGCAGTTGCAGGCGGCCTCCTCCGCGCAAGAGCAGGGGCGGTTGGAAGTCGAACTGTCGCGTCAGTTCCTGACCTACGCCCGCGATATCCAAACCGGTCTTTTGACGCCGGAACGCATTGATCCCGCGATCCACCGCCAGGTACCCTTGCGGTCCCGCCTTGGCACGATGCGCGCATTTGCGCAGTCGAACCCTGCCGCCTTCATGCGGGCTTTGCCGCCCAGTGCGCCCGAATACAATCGTCTGATGGCTGAGAAGATGCGAATGGAGCGGCTGATCGGCAATGGCGGCTGGGGGCAGACAGTCCCGGGGCGCAAGTATGAAAGCGGCGACAGCGGTGCCGGTGTCGAGGCTTTGCGTAACCGCCTGATGGCGATGGGCTTTCTTGAGCGGACCAACACGCAAACCTATGATGATACCATTTATGGTGCGGTGACCCGTTTCCAGCAGGCGCATGGGCTGGCGATTGACGGTACCGCCGGTCCGGGCACATTGGAGCAGTTGAATGTCCAGCCAGAGGCGCGCCTGCGCGCGATCATTGTCGCGATGGAACGGGAACGCTGGATCAACCG
>NZ_JAWOAN010000205.1:0-3587 GCF_046498525.1 Yoonia sp. | reverse complement strand
CACTGCCAGCGGGGACAACATTCGAAAGCCGGACAGATGCAATGTGCGGATTCAATGTGGCAGGCCCGCAATCGCGCGCTTTGCTCGCCCGCCTGACAAATGCCGATCTGGGCACCGAAGCCTTTCCCTTCATGCGTTCACAGCAGATCAGTGTCGCCGGTGTCGATGTGATCGCTTTGCGTGTGTCGTTCACCGGTGATCTGGGTTGGGAGCTGCATTGCGACGCGGCCGATCAGTTGCGGTTATACATGGCGTTGCTTGAAGCGGGCAAAGAGGTGGGTGCAGGTCCGGTCGGGTCCCGTGCGCTCATGTCGCTGCGGATCGAAAAAGGCTACGGCAGTTGGAGCCGCGAATATTCACCCGAATATTGGCCGCAAGAGGTTGGACTGGATCGCCTGATCAAGCTGGAAAAGGAATTTCTGAATAAAGCCGGTTACTTGAAAATCAAGGATCATGCACCGCGCGAAGTGTTGTCTTTGATCGAAGTGCAACAGATCACGAATGCGGATGCCACAGGCGGCGAGCCGATCTTCCTGCCTGATGGCACACCTGTCGGGCGGGTCACGTCGGGGACCTATGGCTATAGCGTCGAGAAATCGCTGGCGCTTGGCTATCTAAAGAACGTCGCACCCGGCACAGCCGTTGATGTGATGATCCTTGGTAAACCGCACCGTGGCGTCGTTCTGGCGGAGCCACCGTTCGACCCCGCCGGAGACAGGCTGCGCGCCTAAGGAATGATGCGCGTGTATTTGGTGCCTTCCAGCGTTGCACCAAGTCGCAGGCCTGTCTGCGCGAACACGACAGCGATGACGGGTGCCAGCGATGTTGTCGTTTCAGCCCGCAGCATCTCGCTTTGATCGCGGAAAGCATATTCAATGTCCGCACCTGCCGCCCAACCCGGGCCGCGACGGAACTCCAGCAGGGCTTCGGGTGTCATGAAAAACAGCACATGGCTGAACTGCTGCGCACCGATCTGGAAACCGGCACTGCCGGAGGTCGCTGAATAATAATCCACAGTTGACGATCCGACGCGCAGGGCGCCGCGCCCGAATGATCCGCCAATCCCAAAACCGACCTCTGTCACCAATGGCATCACCAGAATGCCGGATGATTTGGACGCCAGATCACGGGTACCGGGGAACTCCGCGAACATCCCCTTCAACGTGCTGTCGACGCGCGCGTCGATCGTCGCGGCACCGGGGCTGCCGATACCATTGCTACACGCCGCCAGAGTTGAAGCTGCCACTGTTCCCAGCGCAAAGCTGCGCCTTGTCAAATTGCTCATGATTTATCCGCCTATTTGCCTGTGATGGAGACGTTTTCCGCCTCTTATGATACGGTTTATACGCGAGGAGTGCAGCCCTGTCACCCATCAAGCTTACATGAGTGTACACGCCGCCTGCTAGCTTTGCAGAAGCCGTGCCGCTGCAGGCGCGAAATACGTCAAAATCCCGTCACACCCCGCGCGCTTGAATGCCAGGAGGCTTTCCATCATCACCTTTTTGCCGTCCAGCCAGCCGTTTTGCGCGGCAGCCTGCAACATCGCGTATTCACCGCTGACCTGATAGGCATAGGTCGGCACACCAAAGTTGTCCTTCACGCGGCGGCAGATATCGAGGTACGGCATACCGGGTTTGACCATGACCATATCGGCCCCCTCCGACAGATCACGCGCAACAAGGCGCAGGGCTTCATCACTGTTGCCGGGGTCCATCTGATAGGTGTTCTTGTCACCGGTCAGTGCCGAGGATGCGCCAACGGCATCGCGGAAGGGCCCGTAAAAGCTGGACGCATATTTTGCGGTATAGCTCAGGATTGCGACGTTCTGATGCCCCGATGCCTCCAACGCGGCACGGATCGCCCCGATACGCCCGTCCATCATGTCCGAGGGCCCCAGAATATCCGCGCCTGCCTCTGCCTGCGCCAAGGCCATTTTCACCAAGGCTTCAACCGTGCGATCATTCACGATCTCACCGTTCTCGACGAAACCGTCGTGGCCGTTGATGTTGTACGGATCCAGCGCAATATCGGTCATTACAGCGATATCAGGGGCCACATCCTTGATTGCGCGAATGGCCTGATTGGTCAGATTGTCTGGGTCCCACGCCATGGCGCAGTCTTCGGTGCGGGCGTCCATGCCGGTATAAGGGAAAATACACATCGCAGGAATACCAAGGGCTTGCGCCTCTTTTGCCGCTTGCGCCACGCGATCGACGGTGCGCCGCACCACCCCGGGCATAGAGGCTACGGGCGTTTCAGTATCGGTGCCGTCCATCACGAACACAGGCCAGATCAGATCATCCACCGTCAGCGTGTTCTGGCGGGTCAAAGCACGCAAAGCGGGGGTTTGACGCATGCGGCGCAGCCGAGTGGCGGGGAAGGGGGCAAGGGTCGGTTTCATGATCTGTGGCCTTTTTTAGCGATGGTTTCTTGGTTGCATGGATTTTGCACTACCACAAGGCTGGGCAAGGGGGGTACAGGGCGCTAGGTTCGCCACCGGACCCTTGGAAGATGGACGACAGATTTGGACTGGACCCTCGCACTTGTGCGCTTGATCGAATTGGAAACCTTTGTGAACGTCTGGTACTGGCTGGCTGTCATCGTCACATGGTCCGTGGCGAGCAACTGGCTGATCGGTGTGCCGTTCGACATGCTGTTTCGGGCACGAAAGCTGGGCGAGGCAGAGATCGCCGACCTCGAGGCGCTTGTGGACATCAATGTCAGACGGATCGTCGCGACCAATGAAATCTTTGCGACAGCCTTTGTCGGGCTGATCGCCTTTGTGCTGAGCGCGCTGACGGTCATGAGCTTTGGCTACAGGTTCGAATTGGCGCAGGGCCTTTTGGCATTGGCGGCACCGCTCACTCTTGTCGTCATCGTCAACATGCGACTGGCGCATCAGTTATACGCGGCCCCGCTTGAGGGGCGCGCATTGGTGCGCAGGCTTTTCGCCGTGCGGCTTTGGACGCAAATCATCGCTATGATCTCGCTTTTCTTTACGGCCATGTACGGCATGTACTACGCGATTTCGGCCCGACAATTCTTCTAATCGGTTGACACCACAGGCGCGGGGGGTAGGTCAGCGGCATGTCTGATCCCAAACATATCACTGTCAGCGGCGCGCCCGAAGGGTACGATGCCCAACTGATCCTTGCAGAACTGTCGAAGGGCACCCCTGTCTTGCATGTGGGGCGCGATGACAAGCGTCTGGCTGCAATGCAGTCAGCATTGGCATTTTTCGCGCCAAGTGTTCCCGTCTTTGTATTCCCGGCGTGGGATTGTCTGCCCTATGATCGCGTTTCGCCCAACACGGATATCTCTGCCGCGCGCATGGCGACGCTGGCCGCGCTTGTGCACGGGATGCCAGAGCAATTCATCATTCTGACCACGCTGTCTGCCGCAACCCAACGGGTCCCCGCGCGCAGTTTGCTGCGTGAAGCGGCTTTCAAAGCCACTGTCGGTCACCGCATGGACGAAGATGCGCTGCGCCAGTTTCTTGTGCGTATGGGGTTCACCCAAAGCCCGACCGTGATGGAACCCGGCGACTATGCGGTCAGGGGCGGGATCATTGATATCTATCCGCCGGG
>NZ_JAWOAN010000200.1:0-8878 GCF_046498525.1 Yoonia sp. | reverse complement strand
TTCAACGCAGTGCCGCGATGGCCCGCGATTTCGTCGATAATCGTCTGGAGCACGTCCATCGGGGCCTCGATGAACTGCGCTAAACTCATGATCTGCACCCGCGCATGTGCGTCAGGCGAGCGCAGCACCTTAAGAAACCTATCCTCGATCCGCTGCATTCTTGCAGCTTCGCTCCTGACTTCGCTTGCCGGTCTGCCTGATGCAAACAGCGGAATAGACCACGCGCCGGATATCACCCATATGCTGGCATTAGTGTCTTTTGCGACCGTCCAACAGATATCTTGGGTATCCGCCGGGCCAAACAGAAGGCAATGATGCTCATCGCGGCCATTCCAGATCAGGTTGGTCAGGAACATCTTGCCGTTATAGTCGCGCAACCGCGCATTATCCGAAAGCCCACCGCGGTAAATCCCGCTTCCATCGGCGAAATACGCCCGGTCCTTCGCAAAGAGATGGCCATGCACCTGCGCACCGGTCTGCTTTGTCAGCCATGTCCGAAACTCGGGGAAAACGTCTTCAAGCCCCTGCAAAACCGCATAGGGCGTTGCCGCGATTTTGCTCTGTCGGTCGATGCTCGGGTAGCGGCTTTGCATATAAAGCCCCTGCCGTCCCAGCGTCCGTCTCTCGACTGCCTGCGAAAAGACACGGTCTACCGGCCCGGAGTTGGGTTCCTCCGTGCGACGCTGTGGATCATCGGGCAGGGGGAACTTTTGATACAAAAGCGCTGCATCCTGCCATATTTTGCGGGCCACAAAGCTATTGGACCGCTCCAGCAGATCTGCATGGTCATCAAAGAAAATATGCGGCTTGCCCTGATAATCGAATTTCGCCAGCGTAAGTGATCGGCTTTCCACCTTGCGCGCATGAAGGCGGGCAAGCGTTTGATAGTAACTCTCGTCCGGAATCCACACGTAGCGAAAATAGGTATCATAGATTTTACGCTTGGGGTCACGTAAGATCGCGTCGAGCGTTTGCCGCGTCAGGCACCACCACTGCGACCCCATATGCGGCACGATACCTTCGGGAATACTACGCCGATACCCCACTGCTTGCTGCAATTTGACAAACATATCGAAAAGTCGACGGTATTTCTTCCAAGCAAAGGGAAACTTGAACAAGAACCTTTCACGATCCAGACCTCCCTTGGTCCAAGGGACGTCCGCCGTTGTCGCGCTTTCGATGAAATCAGTGTCCGGGTGGGCATCAAGATAGCATTCCAGTTCTTCAATGGGCCGCAAAGGCAAGCAGGCACCCGATGCAAGGAACGCATGGTGCACATCCGGGAACTCTTCAAGCAAGAGTGTCGCCGCTTCCTGTGACGCGGCCACCAGACCCCATGACCCCCACTCGCATCGACGCCGCGCCGAGAACCGTACATCAGGCAAACCTGCGAGCGAGCGGGTGAAGCGATCATAGGTGGCGTCCGGCACATTGCTGTCTACATGCACGACAACCGGACATCCCGCTTCAGCCCAGTGGCGCACCATCTGTTCAGCCCTGCCAAAGCCGGTATGCACCAGCATGATCACACCCAAACTCATGCCCAATTGCCCTTGGACATCAGGCCGAGCACTTCAAGCTGCCGCCAGTTGATGTATTGCTCGCTCCATTGGCACCACAGGTCCGGGTCTGTGCCGTGCCGTTCAGCATAGGTCTTATATTCGAGGCCATTTCGATAGTGTTCGGCGCGTTCTGCTTCCTCTGACACGCGGTCGCCAAAGGTGTTCAGGAACTTTGCATGCAGCAAGATGCCCGATGTCTTTTCGCCGCCCTGCTGATCATAAACCAGATTAAGCCCACGCGGCAGCATCATATGGGTCGAACTGACGTATGCATAAGGCTTGCGCCATTTTACAAATGGAATCTTGTTCAATGCCGGTGCCTGTTTCGGTTTCGTAGCAAAGAAGCTGCGTGCGCGTGGCCCACCTTGAATCCATAGGTTTTTAAGCAGTTTGTTCTGCGACATGAAATAATTACCGGGATCAAACCAGCTTGCCGTCTCAAACGGGTCTTCGCCACGGGCATAGGTGGTCTGCCCGACAGGGCCCTTTGGGTACATATCAAGCAGCATAGCCCCGAACGACCGGACCTCCGAGGCATCCAGCCAGTCAGCCAGCGCGCGAATGGGCCGTGTATCGCAGAACGGATAGACAAAGAACTCATCCACATCGACTGTCAGCGCCCAGTGCCCGTCGGCGTATTTGCCTTGCAGATAGGTCAGCCAGTCAACGCCATATCGCGCCTCGCCGTAAGGGGCGTCAGTGCGCCACAAAGAGACATCGGGCTGTTCGTTCGCAAACGCGGGCCCGGCATCCTTGCTGTCGTTATCAACCATCAGGAAATGATTGACCCCAAGCTTGCGGTAATACTCAAAGAAAAATGGCAGACGGATATCTTCGTTCCGGAATGTGCAGAACAACAGAATATCGCTTGGGCCAATATCGCGGGTACGGTCGGACACCGCTTTCAATTCGCGCCCTTTGCGCAACGCACGCGCACGCCAGCGTTTGCGCTGCCAGCGCAGGCGATATGATGTCAGAATGTTCAAGAACGTCGCGACCTTTTTGTATTCCTACCCCAGAACATATCAGACCCATTGCCTTTGGACATCAACCCCAGTTCGACCAATTGTGCAGGCCCTTCATAGCGGCAAGATGCTTCATGCCACAGATCGGGGCTTTCAGTGAGCCGTCGATGATATCCGTTATAAAGGGCAGTGTTTTGAAAGTGCTGGCCCCGTTCCAGCTCTTCTTGGGATTTTGCGCCGATGATGGGCAGAAATTTTGTGTGGAGCAAAGCCCCACTGACTTTGCTGTCACCGTCAAAATCAAATACGTCATGCAGCCGCGTCGGGAGGATCTGATGTGTTGAACTGACATAGGCATAACGCCACGACCAGCGCACCAAGGGCGTTTTATTGAGTGTCGGCGCGCGCGCAGGTTCATCCGCAAAGAAAACGCGTTCGCGCACCCCGCCCTGTATCCAAAGATTGCTGTAATAGTGGTGCACTTGATTGCGATAATTGTCCGCATCAAACCATTCCAAGGTCTTGGTCGGATCGTCGCCGGGCACATAGGCGGCAGCGGCCAAAGGCCCCTTGGGATAAAGATCCAGCATCAGCGCACCAAAGGACGCATGACCCCTTTGATCCAGCCACGCCGTCAGATCACGAAGATCACGGTTTTCACATTCGGGATAGACCAAAAGCTCGTCTGCATCGACAGTCAGGCACCAATGCTTGTTGCCATACCGCAATTGAAGCCACCCGAGCCAATCCATACCAAATCGCGACCGCCGATAACTGTGTGTTGTCGACCAAAGCGATACATCGGGCTGATCCGCCAAAAACGCAGCTGTGCCGTCATCACTGCCGTTATCAACAAACAGAAAATGATTAATTCCAAGTTTGCGGTAATAGGCCAAAAAGTGAGGAAGCCTGACGATCTCATTGCGGACCGTTGCAAAGCCAAGGATGTCGTCGCCCGATATCAGACCTGTCCGGTCAACCGATACTGCCAACTCTTTTCGCTTGCGCCATATCCGAAATAAGATCCGCCGCCGCTTCCAGCGCAGGCGATATGCGTGCCATAGGCCGGTCTTGGGCGATGACAGCATCAAACGTCTTATTCGGCTGCCTGCCTGTTTAGATTCAGTTGCGCCAGAAATGCCGCGAACTCGTCCCGAAGCTCATCGCGTGCCAGCGCGAATGCGACAGTCGCCTGCAAAAACCCGGCCTTTGATCCGCAGTCATACCGCTCACCTTCAAAGCGGTAGCCAAATACATCACGGCCGGCACGGATTTCTTCCGCGATGGCGTCAGTCAGTTGAATTTCTCCACCGGCACCACGCCCGATCTTGTCAAAATTTGCCAGAACTTGCGGGGTCAGAATATACCGGCCAATCACTGCAAGATTAGAAGGCGCTGTCCCCGCAGCCGGTTTTTCAACCATACCGCGGGCCTTGACGATGGCACCGGTCTGGTCGTCCACATCAAGCACGCCATAGGATGACGTTTGCTCTGGCGAAACTTCCATCGTGGCGACCATCGCGCCGCCGGTTTCCTGATATGCCTCGACCATCTGCTGCAAGCACGGCTTTTCGCCCGCAATCACGTCATCCGGCAGAATAACGGCAAAAGGTTCATCACCGATCAGCTTGCGCGCGCAGGACACCGCATGACCCAAGCCCAGCGCCTTATGCTGGCGCAGATAGGCGATCGTGCCGCTTTCCATATTCGTGCTGCGCAGGATTTCCAGCAAGTCGGACTTACCAGCTTCTTCAAGCGCAGCCTCCAGATCAGGCGCGAGATCGAAGTAGTCTTCCAGCGCAGATTTGCCGCGCGAGGTGACAAAAATGAAATCCTCGATGCCAGCCGCACGTGCCTCGTCAATCGCGTACTGGATCAGCGGACGGTCAACCAATGTCATGATTTCCTTGGGCACGGATTTTGTCGCCGGCAGAAAACGCGTGCCCATTCCCGCCACCGGAAAAATCGCCTTTGAAACTCTTCTGTTCATCTTGCAACCTCTATAATTATTGACCACAGCAGTAACATTTTTTGTCCGCTTTGATAACGGTAAGCGGCCAGAGCTTCTGCTTTCTTGCACTATGAACAGGAAGTTTTTACCTAGTCTTGATTCATCTCAGTCAGCATTGCCTCGATACGGGGCACATCTTCGGGATTGTTCAATTCCCAAAACTGGCGACCCTTCGCAGCAACCTCGACACAGAGCATCGGAACACCCCGTTCCAAGAAACGCAACTGCTCCAGTCCTTCGAGTTGCTCGAGCGGACCGGCCTGCCATTGCGGATAAGCCGCGAGTGCATGAGGACGATACGCATAGACACCCACGTGATGGAAAACGGCAGTTTCGTCTGCATGGTCATAGGTTTGCCCTGTGAACGGGATCACCTCTTTCGAAAAATAGAGCGCATTGTGATCAGCGCCGAAAACCGCTGTCGTACCGCCGACACGTCCTTCGCGGCGATCCTGCAATAATCCGTTCAAAGTGCGCCCCTCAGTGCGCAAAACCGGTGTCGCCACATCGGCATTGGGATTGTCGCGCAGACCCTGAACCAAGTCTTCGATAAACCATGCAGGCGTCAGCGGTGCATCACCTTGCAGGTTCACGATGATTTCAAACTTGTCGCCTAGGTTGGCAAGCGTTTCGGCACATCGCTCTGTCCCGTTCTGGCACGTCGTCGATGTCATCACGACCTCAGCCCCAAACGCCTCGGACGCTTGTGCGATGCGCGTGTCGTCAGTGGCGACAACAACCCTATCAATGCCCACAACATCGCAAGCAGCATCCCATGACCGCCGGATCAGGCTTTTCGCCTCACCGCTTGCGCCGCGCAATTCCACAAGAGGCTTGCCGGGGTATCGGGTAGAGGCATAGCGCGCGGGAATAACGATCAGAACTGACACTATGGTTTCTCCAAAACAACACCGGGGGCGTAGGCGATAAAGAACGGGTTTTCAAATCCGCGTTTGCCGTAGGTCAAAGCGGTGTGGCCATCAAAACGCACAACTTCACCGCCCGCGCCGTTCAAGACCGCATGACCTGCAGCAGTGTCCCATTCCATTGTGCGGCCAAGGCGCGGATACAGATCCGCCTCGCCCGTGGCGACCAGACAGAATTTCAGCGATGACCCTGCGCTTTTCATATCAGCGGTTGAATATTTGCCGATATAATCGTCCGTGGCCTGATCCCGGTGCGATTTGGACGCCACGACCAGAAGGGCGGCATTATCAGGTGTCGACACTTTGATAGGGGCAGTCCGGCCCGGTGTGCCTTTGACGAACGGACCTTGCTCTTCCACCGAATTGCCTTCCGCATCAGTATAGAAAAGCCTTTCTTTGGCGGGCGCATAGACAATCCCGCGCACCGGAACGCCATCCTTCACATAAGCGATGTTGACGGTGAAATCGCCTCGCCGTTTGATGAATTCCTTCGTCCCGTCCAGCGGATCGACGATCAGAAACGTGCTCACCGTCTGCGTATGCGATACGGCCTGTTCTTCGGTCACAAGCGGCGTGTCGGGGAAAGCGGCGCGCAATCCGGCGCTGATGATCGCATCTGCGGCCTCATCGGCGGCTGTCACAGGGCTTTCATCGCTTTTCGAGCGCACGCCGAAGTCGTCAGAGCCGTAGATTTCCATGATCTGTTCGCCAGCCTCCAGTGCCAGCTCTCGCATTGTGTTCGTTAATTTCACAAAATCCATGCTGCACTGCCTGTCATCAAAATGCCCTGATCGGGGTGTTTATGGTGTTTCGCCAAGCGATCAGCAAGGCTATCGTGACAGCAAGAAGCCAGAACAACATACCGCGACAATAGATGTTTCAAACGCCCGTCCATAGAACCCCGACAAGCGGCCTGATCAGCATGCTTGAAGTGATATATCACACAATTGTCCGCCATGCGCGCAGCGGACATCGAAATGCTGTGATCGCGATCTTGCTGAGCATGTTTCAAAGCTTGACGATGATTTTTGCATTTCTTCTGTTCTTTCAGGTTCTCGGGCTGCGCAGTTCGCCAATCCGTGGCGATATGTTGCTTTATATCATGAGCGGGATATTTGTTTATCTCACCCATATTAAGGCCGTCACCGCCGTCATGGGTGCTGCGGGGCCCACGTCTTCAATGATGCTGCACCGTCCGATGAACACGATTATCGCGATAGTCGCTTCAGCGTTATCGGCGCTCTACATGCAGATCATCACATTGATGGCGATCCTTCTTTTATACCATATCATCTTCACGCCTGTCACAATTCATGACCCTGTCGCCGCACTTGGCTTCCTGATTGCAGCATGGTTCTCCGGTTGTGCCGTCGGCATGGTTTTCTTGGCCCTGAAACCGTGGTTTCCACGCTTTACCGGTATCGCCAAGACCATCTACGTCCGGGTGAACATGATCGCGTCAGGCAAACTATTTGTCGTCAATACGCTACCCGCAACCATGATCGCGATGTTTGACTGGAACCCGCTTTTTCACATTATCGACCAGATGCGCGGCGCAGTCTTTCTTAACTATAACCCACAATTCACAAGCGCCGACTACCCGATCTATGTCGCGCTCGGCCTGATCATGATCGGCCTGATGGGTGAATTCTTTGCACGTCAGCACGTTTCGCTAAGCTGGTTTGCCGGGCGATAGGCCGCGCGGTATCCGCAACCACACCAAAAAGCATTGTTTTAGATATTTTGCCTGTCCGCAGGCGGTTGCAGGCCTAATATACCGTCCCTATATACGACAAGATCAAGGTCTTCGGCGAAAGCCTTGGACAGACTCATGAAACTGGCGCGGGTGCCGAAACGGGTTCGCGCTGCTCAAACCGCCTAAAGTAGAGGGATTTGAAAATGGCCAAAGTTATTGGTATCGACCTGGGAACGACGAACTCCTGTATCGCCATTATGGACGGTGCAAAGCCGCGTGTTGTAGAAAACTCCGAAGGCGCGCGCACGACGCCATCTATCGTTGCGTTCACAGATGATGAGCGTCTTGTCGGCCAGCCCGCGAAACGCCAGGCTGTCACAAACCCCGAAAACACCATCTTTGCTGTAAAGCGCCTGATCGGTCGTCGCTTTGATGACAAGGACCTTGCCAAAGAGAAAAAGAACATGCCGTTCGAGATCGTCGATGGCGGCAACGGCGACGCATGGGTAAAAGCCAAAGGCGAGAAATATTCCCCAAGCCAAATTTCCGCGTTCATCCTCGGCAAGATGAAAGAAACCGCAGAAAGCTATCTCGGCGAAGAAGTGACACAGGCCGTTATCACCGTTCCTGCCTACTTCAACGATGCCCAGCGTCAGGCGACCAAAGACGCTGGCAAGATCGCAGGCCTCGAAGTGCTGCGCATCATCAACGAGCCGACAGCGGCGGCGCTGGCCTATGGCCTCGACAAGAAAGACAGCAAGACAATCGCAGTCTATGACCTTGGCGGCGGTACATTCGACGTGACTATTCTGGAAATCGACGACGGCTTGTTCGAAGTGAAATCCACCAACGGCGACACGTTCCTTGGTGGTGAAGACTTTGACATGCGCATTGTTAATTACCTTGCCGATGAGTTCAAAAAAGAGAATTCAGTTGATCTGACCAAGGACAAGATGGCGTTGCAGCGTCTGAAAGAAGCGGCCGAGAAAGCCAAGATCGAGCTGTCCTCTTCATCCAGCACGGAAATCAACCAGCCGTTTATTTCCATGGGTTCTGACGGCCAGCCGTTGCACATGGTGATGAAACTGACACGTGCAAAGCTGGAAAGCCTTGTCGGTGACCTGATCAAATCTTCGCTGAAGCCTTGTAAGGACGCGATCAAGGATGCTGGCCTGTCCACATCCGACATCGACGAGGTCGTGCTGGTCGGTGGTATGACACGTATGCCAAAGGTAAAGGAAGAAGTTGCCAAATTCTTTGGCAAAGAAGCTCACCAGGGCGTGAACCCTGACGAAGTGGTTGCGATGGGTGCCGCCATTCAGGCCGGTGTTCTGCAGGGTGACGTCAAAGACGTGGTTCTGCTCGACGTGACACCGCTTTCCTTGGGGGCGGATATCTCCACATAACAGGTTGTGCCGTCTGCACGAATGATTTTCTGGCTGAAGGGCCTGGCCGGTTGTCCGGTGGTAAACACGCGGTTAAAGATTCGATAGAGTTTGTCGCGGTCCTGGCCATGGGTGTACCGCCGGTAATTCATCCCCATCAGTCTTTCCGGGCTCCGCCTCTGAATACTGCAGACCGGGGGATTGAAAAAGGTGTAGTTTCCGGCGATGTCAACTTCGTAATATCCTTCTTGAATGTTTTCCAGGATGGTTCGGTATTTGTCCTCGCTTTGGCGCAGGGCTTCTTCCACTTTGTTCTGCTCATCTATCAACCGG
>NZ_JAWOAN010000190.1:0-17158 GCF_046498525.1 Yoonia sp. | reverse complement strand
GCACTCGCCAGTTGACGATGAGTTGGCCGTTTCGTGCACCTGGGATCAGCAAGATGCTGATGCAATGATCCGCCATCTCACCCGGACCCTGCAAACCCATGGGTGCAGCGGCCTGAGACTTAATCTTCAGACGTAAAGAAAGGAGCACACAATGACGGATCGGGACAACTCTATCGACGCTGAAGTGATGGACATCATGAAACGCTATCCCAGGCTATTCAGGACGGGCAGTTCGACGAAAAGCAGGGGACCCATGCACGACGGTTTCTTATGCGACCCAGGCTGGTACCCACTCCTCGACCGGCTGTTCGGCGACATCGATGCCATCTGCCGTGAAGACGACCTGACAGGCATCAAAGTGTCACAGGTCAAGCAGAAGCTCGGTGGACTTCGGGTGTATGTGCAGGGCGGCAATGACCGGGTCAACGATCGGATCCGGCAGGCGGAAGCAGAAGCTGCGGCGACTTGCGAAGGCTGTGGCGGATCATCACCCGGCATTCGCAGCATCGGCGGGTATGTCACGAACGTCTGTGATCCTTGCCTCAACAAGAGAAAGAAGGAATTGTTGGATCGGTAGGCTTGGGTTTGGCGATCGCTATCCGATAGGTGGCGATCGATCATCCCGGCGCTGCTGCCGACCGACACTCCAGCCAAAGCTTGACGCAATAAGGTTAAAACGGCCCTGAGCCGACCTCCGCAGTCAGTTGCGATGCCGCAGCGCAGCTTCACCAAACCAGCCATTCGTGCATCATGCAGCATTTTCGGAGGGTGAAGGTCGGCAGAGCGGGACTCATCGGGCAATCGCGTCATGCCTGAGATCGTCGTGAATCTTGATCATCAAGGCTGCCAGTCGATGACAATAGGATCCGCGCCCGCTATCATGATGGCATTTCAAGCTCTTTGGTCCAGTATGTAAATGCAGACGCACAGCGCCATGGGTAACGGATAATGAAGCTTCGAAATGGATACCTCCTCGCTGGTGTTGCCTGGGCGCTATTCCTTGCGCCGGTGGTTACCTACTTCGTTCTCGCCTCCGTTCTCGGCGCGCTTTGGATCTTTGTGTTTGGAGATGACCCCTGGCCCGCAGCGATTGACTGGGTAATCCCGATAATCGGCTTGGTGGTTTGCATATCCACTGCAACGTGCTGTATTTACCTCGCTCACCGATTAGGACGCCAACGTGAAATCGAAGCTGTCGTTGCAGGTCCACAGGAACGCAAAAGAGTAATTCTTTGGTTCTTGGCGCCGATGGCCTTGATCGCAATCACTGCCGTTTTGTTTTGGCAGCGTTCAGTGAATCAAGCCGAGGAAATCGCAGCAATGGACCAAAGTGAAGCCGTCTTCACGGATCTGCTAAACACGCGTCACACGGTCGCCGAGCTTGTTGTCTATCGAACCGATAGCGGTGATTTCGAAGCAAGTGTTGCGACCTCCGGTGGGAGGCCAGGACCCTACAGCCTGCTCTGGAAAGTAAACAGCATGACCTACGGCGAAGTCATTTCCCAAGAAGAACCGCAGGTCGAGGTGGGGGATACAAAAGCCGGACTGAGCTTCGAGATTTCCATTGATGCACTTGCCAGACGCTATCGGGACACAGTGCTCAATGGCGGTGGCGTTGTAGTAGATGAGCCCTTTGAACTCGTCGTTACCCTTCAACCGGTCATTGAAGCAGATATTGAGGCATGGCCTGAGTTCGAAAGGTACCGCTGGGAACAGGGCGAAACACCGCTCCAAAGCAGCATGGCAGTCGATTTTCCGGTATTTTTTCGCGTGGGTCTCGACGGGTCGATCGATTAACGTTCACTCACCTCTGCCCCGATATGTGGTTCAATATGCCATCCATCGTGCCTCTTGAATGCGGGCAGGCCAGTGAGCAAGTACATTGGCAGAGGGAAAACTCCGATAAGGCAAGCGATTGTCGGCGACATCAAAATACTCGCATCTCGTCGTCGAGGAACGCGATCACGAGGCGACGCTCACACTGTTCGCGCGCAACCCCTTGGTGTCATGGATCGTGCTAACGGTCGGGGCATTTCTTTCACTGTGGCCCATGACACTTGTCGTCTACGGCTTCTCGATATCCAACTACGGAACCCGTCCGCTTCGAAATCTCAGAAGGCACGCGGGCATCGCTCTCAAGGTGGATGCGGGAGCCGCTCATGGTCGGATCTGAATACCTCTGGCCTGGTCGTTTTCACGAACGGCTTCACATCTCGACTCGCCAGTACGCGCGTATTGTCCGTGAGTGGGTGACATCCATTGGCCTCGAGGCCAGCGCATATGGCACGCATTCGATGCGAAGAACAAAGGTGACGCAAATATACAAAAAGACCGGCAACCTGCGCGCAGTTCAGCTTCTGTTGGGTCACACGAAGATGGACAGCACCGTCAGATACCTCGGCGTCGAGCTCGAAGATGCGCTGGCTATCGCCGAAGCTATCGAGATCTAATGGCATGGGCCGTCTTCACTGACGGCCCTTTGCGGCCTTTCAGTCAGTTTGGCGGCATTCGCCGAAGCGGCCATTAGAGCACCGCGCACCATCCGGCCGCGTAGCAGACAGGAGCGTTAGGATTTGACCTTTTGGTTGATAGCTTGCAGACTGCCTAGAGCGTTAAACTTCCGTTATTCTGAAAATGACGATGCACATCAGTGTTGTCAGCGCAAGTCCGCTGATTTGCAATGACAGCTTGCCGCGATCAAACCTGCCTGTGCAGCCTATCGACCAAGAGCATGTGAGGAACGGTCAGCGCAGCAAGGCCGATGAACACGATCTGTAAGCTGAGTTTCACACTTGTTTGTGGCAGAAGCAGCCAAACCATGCCTGCAATAGCGACAACAGCGCAAGAAAGCACAGCAGATATAACCAGAGCTTGCCCGGTATTTGGCACGCTTTGCAGGGTTTGAGTGAAATGCCGCACGGAATGGAGGCTGCAGAAGTACACGATAAAGAACAACAGCGGCGGCAGGGCGAAAGCGGCGACCCAGATCAGCACCTGTTCCAATGCCGCTTGGGTTCGGTTCGCGGGTCTGAGGATGAGGGCGGTGATGAAAGTCACTAGACTGACCGCGCCAAGTATAGCCAGGGTTTTCGCGGCAGTCAGGGCAAAGGCATCGGGGGCGAGGTAGCTAAAAATCAAAGCCACCTCTGTCGTGTGGAACAGCGATACCCCGCCGATAGTGGCGAAACCGCCGGTCCAGCGCAGCGGGGGGGTGGCCGCGGCCCAGTCATCGGAAAAGTGCAATATCGAATAGCCGAGAAAGGCGATCAGTGCTGGACCGGGGAAAAGCACCCATAGCACGATAACGACGCAGACCAAGCCAATGTAAATGGCGAAAAATTGCAGTTTTGCACTGCGCGTATCCAAAGGCCATAAGGCTTGGGCGATCGGCAGATCCAGCGCGCCATGCGGTAGGCCAAGGATGGCCACAAGCGGCGCAATCAGCAGAATTTGCTGGTTAAGGGTAAGCGCGAATATGAATTGCACAGCGATAACGCAGGCCACGCACATTCCAAACAAGGCGACTTGCCAGTGAGGTAAGGCCGTCATGACCGAGTCATGGCAGCGCGCAGAAACGGCAGCGTCGGCAAGGATGTCATCACAGACAGCCGGTCCACCGGATGCACCGACCCTGACAGGAACCGTTCCAACCGGTCGGGCGTTGCTTTGCGGAATAAACCTTCAAACAAGGCCGGTCCACGATCTGGCATTGTTTGTATGACCTGCAAGAAAACGCGGTCCATGAATGTGGTGAACGCGCGATCAAGCTGTGGACGTGGCGGTTGTCCTGCCAGCAAGGCCTGCGCCACCTGATCGGCCTGCGCCTGAATTCGGGCAAAGGCATAGCCAGTCGACGGACGCGCTGCCCCACCGCCCAGACCCATATTGACGACACCGCCCTGATGCGGGACGGCAAAGCCGGTCTGCATCGGCAGCGCGCCCTCCTCTTGCCGTAAAACAGTGACCTGACCCGGGTTGAGGATGTCGATTTCAAAATCCAGCCAAGCGGCAAAAACGTCATGGCCGGGATTGGTCGGGGCGAATGACGTGACCTCGACCAATGCACGATCGCGGGCATAGGGCAAGGTATAGACAAAATCGACACCACTGCTGCGTGCTTTTCTGAAGGCCATCAGGTGAACGCGGTCGGGATCAAAGACCGGACGTTCCGTCTGAATTTCACGCCCCAGAAAGAATTGTCCATAAGTCGGCTTTGTCTGCGCCGTGCGCGCGTCGATGACGTGATTTGCGCGAAAGCCGCCGTCGCTGGTGTCGATTTGCCAGCCTTGCGCCACTTTGCTGATGCTGCCTGCCGTCGTGCCAAGCGACAGGGTGGCCGCCTTCTTATCGGCGATCAGCGACAGGGCTTTGTCATAGAAAGCGCCCGCTGCGACAGACTGATAGCGCAATGTATCTGATCCGCGCTGCACCAGACCGCCGGGTCCTGTGACGTCCCATTTGGTCCATGATGCGCGCACGCAATCCTCGAACGGGTCAGGGCGGGTGCGCCAAAAGCTCCATGCACGATCATCGGTATAGGTTTTGCGCGGCTCAATGATGCGGATGTTGCGGCCTGCGGCGGCGAGCCTGACAGCGATGCTGAGCCCTGCACAACCACCACCCAGAATTGCTATATCGGTGTCAGTGCTGGACATGATAGCGGTCCTGATGTGCAAACAGCTGTGACCGCGTGCCTTGGGCTGCCAGCAGGATTTTGCGCCATCTGGGCACAAACACCCGTCCGGCAAGCGGATCACAGGACCGTGCGCGTAACTCATCACCGATGCCTGCATAGATTGCTGCCGCAGCGCCGACCGCCAGCCGCAGCCGCAGCGGCAAGGCGGGCAGGCCCGCGCGGCCATTGGCGTAAAGCACATCGGAGCGCGCCAATAGTTCGTCGATAGTGGCGCGCAGATTGGTGCGCACTTCCAGGCTGGGAGTTGCAATGTCTGCCGGGGTGTGCGGGCAGAGGGTATACGGTAGATAACGCCGTCCGGCCTGTGCGTCCTCTATCACATCGCGGCAGATATTGGTCAGTTGCATCGCGCGGCCCAGATCGCTGGCAGGTCCATGCCATTGCGGTGGCACATCGAACAAGGCGCAGACCATGATCCCCACCGTGCCAGCCACACCCATGCAATAGCGATCAAGCTCTGCATCATCGGCGATGCAGGTCGTGCCCGTGTCGCTGGTGGCGGTGCTGACAAGATCGGCAAAAGCATTCAGGCCAGCAGGATGGTCCGCGAACAGCGCGCGCGCCTGCGTCACCAGCGGGTCGGGCGCGTCCTCTGGCGGGCCTGCGCGCAAGGCACCTGCAATAGCCGTCAGCCGCGCCTGCACAATGGGGCCGCCTTCGGTGTCGGCCAGATCATCGACCGTGCGGCACAGCGCATACAGCCGGGCAATGCGGTCGTAGTCGTCCCGCGGTAACAGGCGGGCTGCGGGGGCAAAGCTGCGCGCGTGATGGATCAGCATTTCCTGTGGTGTCATGGCGTAACCGTGGCGGCGGGGATGATCATATCCAGCACCTTGGCTGACGATACTACCCCCGGCAGCCCTGCCCCCGGATGCGTGCCTGCGCCCACGAAATAAAGGTTCTGCACCCCTTCACCCTGATTATGAAACCGGAACCAGGCCGATTGCGTGAAAAACGGCGACAGCGAAAAACCTGCGCCATCGACGGACAGGTAGTCGGATTTGAAATCCTCTGGTGTCATGGCGAATTCGGCGGTGATGGATGTTGCCAGCCCCGGCATCATCGACGCATCGAGTGCTGCGACGATCCGGTCGCGCAGTTTTGGCCCCTCGACAGACCAATCCTGCCCGCCGCCAAGATTTGGCACGGGACAAAGCACATAGAAACTGTCTTTACCTTCTGGCGCGAAACTTGGGTCAGTCGCAGTGGGGCGGTGAACATAGAGCGAGAAATCTTCCGCCAAGATTTTTTTATGGAAGATATCGCTCAACAGTTCTTTGTAACGTTCCCCGAACCAGACGGTGTGATGGGCGACATCGGGCCATTGTTTGTTTGCGCCGAAAAACAGCACGTAAAGCCCCATCGACAGTTTGGACTTTTTCGCGCGCAGTTTCGCTACGGTGGATTGCGCCGATGCGGGCAGCATTTGGCGATAGACATGCACGGGGTCCATGTTTGATACCACCAAATCGGCATCGATGGCAGCACCGTCCGCCAGCACAACGCCGGTGGCGCGGGTGCCGTCGAGTTTGATACGGTCAATCGTGGTGTCCAGGGTAATGGTGATGCCTTCCTCGACCATCAGTTTTTCCAAGGCATCGACCAACGCACCGGTGCCGCCCATCGCGAACCAGATGCCGTGGGTGCGCTCCAGATGGTTGATCATCCCGTAAATCGCCGTGGTGTCGAACGGGTTACCGCCCACCAGCAGCGGCTGGATCGAAAACGCGCGGCGCAGGCGGTCGTCTTTTAGGAAGCGGCTGACCATGGACCAGACGCTTTCATAGGATCGCAGGCGAACCAGATGCGGGATCTGGCGGAGCATGAAACCGATGGAATGAAATGGTGTCGTGGACAGGCGCTGGAACCCGATATCATAGATTTTCTTGGACCACGCCCCCATGCGGCGATAGCCGGCGATATCGCCGGGTGACAAACGCGCAATCTCCGCTTCTGTCGCGGCTTCAGTCGGGCCATAGTCAAAGGTTTCGCCATCGTGAAAGTAGAAACGATACCATGGGTCCGGTTCGACAAGGGTGACGTAATCGCCCAGCCGTTTGTCGAACAGTGCAAATAGTTCCTCGAACAGATGTGGCGCAGTCAGCACGGTGGGTCCGGCGTCGTGGCGGAACCCTTCGTGCTCAAAAACTTGCCCACGACCACCCAGACGCGAACACCGGTCAATCAGATGCACGTCATAACCGCGTGCTTTTAGCCGCAATGCAGCGGCGATGCCGCCAAATCCGGCTCCGGCAACAATCGCGCGGGGGCGGTTCGATTCAAATGTGTCACGCGGCATTGGCATGCTCCATAAATGTGATGGCCAATCGGTCGGCGATTTGCTGGAATGCGGTGCCGCAATCGGACGGCAGGCGTGCAGATAATGCGCGCACGACCGTCAAGGCCTGCCGAGTTTCATAAGCGACGATCTGGCGTACATCTGACGGGCTGGTGCCTGTTGATTCAAGGATAAGGCAGATATTCATACGCTCGGCAGCTTGGTCATCGTCGCGGTCGAGCAGATCATCAAGCGCCTGATAGGCAAAGGCAATGTGATCACCGATCATGACAGCGATCTCATCCCCCGGCGCAACTGCCGCGCAAAGCGCAAGCCGGACGGGTAAGGCCAGCAGCGGTCCTGTTTTGCCGGCGACCACAGCACGATACGAGGCCAGCGTCCGGATCTGATGCGTCAGATCGTCGATCTGACCTGCGGCTGTGCGAGTGATCGCATCATGCACTATCAACATGGCAGGGCCTGCGCGCGGATGATCTGCAAGGCTTGCGAAAGCAGCGGAAATCATCAGATCGCCGGTGCAGATCGCCATAGCAGCGCCGTATTGATGCCAGACCGCAGGCTGTCCGCGCCGCAGCAAGTCATTTTCCTGTAAATCGTCATGCACCAAAGACGCATTATGCAAAAGCTCTACCGTGCATGCGCAGGCGATGGCCGCATCCTGCGGCAATCCCAATGCGAAACTGGCATCCAGTGCAAGCTGCGCGCGAGTTTTGCCGCCACCGCTGTTGAGGTGATAACGCGCGGCTTCGGCAACGGTGCTACTGCCCAGTAATTGGCGCATCTTTGCGTCGACCAACGCCGTGCCGGGATTGGGTGAGGATGGCAAGGTATGCTCCTTCAAAAACGATTAGGCTGAAATGGCGCAGGCTGTCCGCAACGGGGCGGACAGCCTGATGTTTTATTCGGCTGGCTGAACTTTTGCATTCTGCCGGTCGAAATACGGCTGGCTTTTGCGCACCGCGATCAGGAAGATCAGTACGCCAAAAACGGCTTTTGCGGTAATATCGGCGATTGTATAACCAACCTCGATCACCACTGTCGCTGTTCCGCCATCCATCCCGACTGTGCCGGCAAAATAGACGATCGGATAAAACGCCCAGCTACCGATCACGACGTAGCGTGCGGCACTGATCAGGCCACGCGCGTCTTCTGGCTGATTTTCGATTGATTTCGACAAACCGCTGAACAATTCGTAAACGATCCACAAGAACGGGATCATTGACGCGATACCCCAGAACCAACGGGCACTGACGGTTTCGGCGACTTCACCTGGATAACCCAAGATAATCATCAACGCGGCTAACAGACCCAGACGTGTTGCCCGGCTGATCGTTTCGGATCGGGACAAACCCATGACCAAGATCAGTTCGACCAGCAAAAGCGGCACTGTCAAAAGCCAGTCGACATACCGGTAGGCCTGATTGAAGGCATATCCAGTAGTTGTCACCACGCCGTCTTTCACATCAAAAGCCAGTCCCCAGCTTTCTGAAATACGGAAGTAATGGTAGGCGGCGATGAATGTGACCAGCCCAGTTATTGTCATGGCGGTCTTATATTGCGGTGCGACCTGACTGCGCCCCAACCAGAAAAAGATGGTTGCAGCGGCAAGTGTGGCGAAACCGAATGAGAAGGCATTGTAGATCAGGTCATACTGACCTGTTGTAAGTGATTGCATAGCGAACTCCTGTTGCATACGAAGGTGTACACGACCAACGACCTAGCGTAGTTTTCTCTTACACAAGTTAAGATGGACACCATGCCGCACAGGTGTGCTTTTGACTGCAGTACTGGTTTGGCGCCTCTAACGGCTCTGTTGATGGCGTGAACACCCCACCCGACGGCATCGTGATGTGCCTTTGTGGTGGACGACAGTAATCGCCAGGCACGTGTGGCGGGCGGTAATTAATTGGTTTTCGAAACAATTACGCCTTTGGTACCAGGACGGCATCGATGACGTGAATAACGCCGTTGGTGCAGTCGATGTCTGCCGCAACAACTGTGATACCGTTTATGGTCACGCCGGAGGTCGCGCCGACATCGAGCGCCTGCCCTTTGACAGTGGCGGGCTCCAGCTTCTTGCCCGCAATGAAAAGGACAATCGTCCTGCGGCTGCCAGTTACTGAAAGCCGCAGATACAGTGGTTCGAATGCGAAGGATTGAAGCTGGGCTCACCCGTTTCGGATTGCCCTTCCACAGACTTCTCACAGCGCTGCGCTGGGTCAATGAAACTGGTTGACCTGTCGGCTGGCGCAAAGAGTTTGTATGCTTGTCGCAAGTTCGTAATCCTCGCGAACAGGGAGGATGAAGCAGCCGACAAAAATGCGTGAAGACGTGGGTAGTACCGCCCTGTTTCAGGCGTTTTGCTTACTGCTATTTTTTCGCCAAGCAAGCGACTGTTGGTTCAGCACGCGTAGGTCGGTTTTTTCCGCGATGATCTGTTCACAAAGCTGCACTGCCTCCGCCGCCTGAACTGCATTGAGATGCCGACACGCCGGGCGAGCGATGTGGTCATACCAAACCCCGCCGCAAATCGTGTCGAGCACGATGCGTTGAAAACAGTGATCGTTTCGCACGGGCCAGTGGCTTTTGGTGTTCTGCGCGAGTGCGGGCATGATGGTACTGGTCAGATGGAGATACTGATCGACTAAGGCGAGGTGGGTCGTTTTCGGGAAATCGAAACTGCGCTGCATCTTCTCTTCCAGTAGTGATCTGAGCTTGAGCCGCTCAGAAGTTTTCGCAGAATCCGTTCCGCTCCCGACCGCATGAAATTGACCACAAACAAGCAGAACCATCATCGCAGCGCTCATTTTATATAAGCAAAGAGCTGTGGAGAAATCTACCTGACGCCATGTTGACGCCTGCTTTGGAGAAGTGCTGCGACAGCTATCCCAAAAACGCATGTTTACATATTATCGTCCAGATCTTCCTCGTCTGTGGCAGTGGCAACTGGACCCAACTTCATCAATTGCTGGGTCAAGAGGGCCTTGTAGCGACGCTGGCGCCGACGCGCCTTTGCGCCAGACGCGCGCCAGCCTTCGCGCTTGTCCTGAACAAGCTCTTCAAGATCGGCGGCAACCGAAATCTTTTTTGCGTCGGACGGAGAGGTGCGTTTGGCCATGCGCAATTTATAGCTTCCCATTGCGAGGCGGCAACTGGAGCGAACCGATCATCTGAGATAGCGACGTGTGTAGTAACCAGGAGCCGTACCCGCCTACAGGCTGATTTGCCACATCCTGCATAGGTGAAACAGTTCCGACACGGGCTAATTGTCTAATTAGAAGACACGAGAGTAATTGCCATGAAACATAGCAACGAATTCATACCCGACACCCTGAACGTGCACCATGTGCCGACCGGAAAGAGCGACCGCATTGCGCTCGGTGTGGTCAAGACGATGCGGGTTTTCGCGGATCGGTTTTTCGCAAAACGCTACGGGCACCGCGCAGTGGTGCTTGAGACTGTTGCGGCGGTTCCGGGCATGGTGGGCGGTCTGCTGCAGCACCTTAGCGCGATACGGCACATTCGCGACGATCAGGGCTGGATCAAGGAATTAATTGAAGAGGCGGAAAATGAGCGCATGCACCTGATGACGTTCATCCAGATTGCGCAGCCAAGTCGGCTGGAGCGGATACTGATCATGGTGGCGCAGGCCGTGTTCTACAACCTGTACTTCTTTCTCTACCTGCTGGCCCCCAAGACGGCCCACCGGGTGGTCGGTTACCTCGAGGAAGAGGCGGTGATCAGCTATACCCACTATCTGGAAGAGATCGACTCCGGTCGTGTTAAAAACGTACCAGTACCGCAGATTGCGCTAAAGTACTGGAACTTGCCATCAACTGCGCGCCTGCGCGATGTGGTGATCGTCGTGCGCGCAGATGAGGCACATCACCGCGACACCAACCATCACTTCGCCAACCAGATCGCCAAAGGCGTACATTCCTGAGGAGAGTGCGCGGGTGGGGTTGCCTGAATGCGATCGGGCGACCCCAGCGATCAAGACGAAGTTGCTGACCACAGAAATTAAAAGGAATTGCAGCAATGCTTGATGTGGAAATGATCCGCCGCGACTTTCCGATTCTGTCGCGGCAGGTCAATGGCAAGCCATTGGTTTACCTGGACAACGGCGCTTCGGCTCAGAAGCCGCAGGTTGTTATTGATGCCATCTCAACAGCCTATTGGCAGGAATACGCCAATGTGCATCGCGGTTTGCATTACCTTTCCAATCTGGCGACCGACAATTACGAACGGGTGCGCGGCATTGTTGCACGGTTTCTGGGTGCCGCGAGCGAGGATGAGATCGTCTTCAACTCGGGTGCGACCGAAGGCATCAACATGGTCGCCTATGGCTGGGCAATGCCCCGCATGCAGGCAGGCGATGAGATCATCCTCAGCATCATGGAACACCACGCCAATATCGTGCCGTGGCATTTCCTGCGCGAACGTCACGGCGTGGTGATCAAATGGATCGAGGTGGACAGCACGGGCGCGCTGGACCCGGTAAAGGTGCTGGAGGCGATCACACCGCGGACCAGGCTGATCGCTGTCACGCACTGCTCCAATGTTCTGGGCACCGTCGTGGACGTGGCGGCGATTTGTGCGGGAGCACGGTCGCGCGGCGTGCCGGTTTTGATTGATGGCAGCCAGGCCGCTGTCCACCTGCCGATCAACGTCCAGGAAATCGGCTGCGATTTCTACGCGGTGACTGGCCACAAATTATACGGTCCTTCGGGGTCAGGGGCGATCTATGTCCGCAAAGACCGGATGGCCGAGATGCGGCCCTTCCTAGGTGGTGGCGACATGATCCGCGAGGTCAACCGCGATAGCGTGGTCTACAACGATGCGCCGATGAAATTCGAGGCTGGCACTCCTGGCATCGTGCAGACCATCGGTCTGGGCGTGGCTTTAGATTATATGATGGGGCTCGGGATGGCCAACATCGCCGCGCACGAGAACCGGCTGCGCGACTATGCCCGTAAGCGGCTTGACGGATTGAATTGGATCACGGTGCAAGGCATCACGCCCGACAAAGCTCCGATTTTCTCTTTCTCGATGCAGGGCGCGGCGCATCCGCATGACATATCGACCATCCTCGACAAGAAGGGGGTCGCGGTGCGTGCAGGCCAGCACTGCGCCGGGCCGTTGATGGCGCACTTGGAGTTAAATGCCACCTGCCGCGCCTCGTTCGCTGTGTACAACACAAGTACCGAGGTTGACGTGTTGATAGATGCGCTGGAGCTGGCGCATGACTTGTTTGCTTGAACGACCTCAAACGAGTGTGAGCGGCAGCTCAATTGACCATTACAGGCGAGGCGCCGATGAAGCTGCGATCTTTGATTTGCTTGACGAGGAAATCCGCGACATTTGCACGGGAGATTATGCCGTTCCGCCACTCTGATGGGTCGCGAAGCACCTTGTAGCGCCCCGTTCGCGGACCATTTAGCAGCACGCCGGGGCGCACAATCGTCCAATCAAGATCGGTCTGTGCGATGAGTTTTTCCTGACGGCTCTTGTCGTCATACGCTTTGCCAAATACGGTCCTGAAAGGTACTGCTTTGCAGCAGGCCGATACTCGCTTCGCTATCTCCCGCTCCAAAGCCCGTGATGCAAATTAGGCGATTGACGCCCTTTTCTTGCATGGCCGCAATCAGAACGCGCGTCGCTTCAGAAAACAGATGTACCGGCTTGAATAAATCGTTCAGTCCGACGCCGAGCGTTACGACGACCGCATCAACCGCGGTGAGTGCAGCTTGAACATCTTGCTGGTTCAGTGCGGCACCTTGCACCTTTTCCAATTTCTTATCGGACAATTTTATTGATGTTGCAGATCGTGCCAAAGCACGCACGTCATATCCTGCGGCTAGCGCTTGACGTGTGGTTTCCAGGCCAATGCCTTTGCTTGCACCAATAATCAGTATCCGCATGTTGCGCTTCCTCAGTTTGGTTGGGTACAAATTACCCTTCGACTGACCATCAAAAATTTGACTCTTCCCGAAAGTAATCTCGCTAACAATTTTTGTATCAATGGATAAGGGATCATTGACGAAGGTCAGTCATGTTCACCGTCAAAACGACGCCCCGCACCACGCATGAAGAATTTAGGACGTTTTGCAGCAACAGTAAAAGTTGCGACGGTCACCGCCGCTGCCGCGATGAGGGCTGAGTGTCCGACAATGCTTGCCGCCAGAAACGTGTAACTTCCAATCGCAACAGAAAAGCTGACTGCCCACATCAAACCCAACACTTGCAGCACGTAGTGTCGGACGCCCACATCGTGAATATGCCGTAGCGGGCTTACGTTGTGGTTAAAGACGAAATTCCACGCGTAAACGATGGCGGTTTTGATAGTTGAAATCATGGCATTGGTCCTGTCGCTGATTTACGCGGCATTACCACGGGGCACGTCTCCTCCACGCCATCTTAATACGTAGCGTTAAAGCGTCGCGGGTCCAGCCAGATGGATCGATAGACATAGTTCTACGCGATATTCTCGGAACAATTCGGCTAAACGGGTCAACCGGTGCCGCATTTCGCGAGATCAGTAGAACCCCACTTCACGGACGTCGATCAAGACGTCGTGATCGCGGCGATAGGCAACGATGGAGACCGATGTCAGGCTAACTGGGGCCAGCACGCTGCGCAAAGATGACGCCTCCGGTAGAGATGCCCCCCATCACCTGATCGGTGAGGAACCGCCATAGGCTTTCTGGCTGCATGCTGAAGTCCTCGATCAAGGTGGTCCCATGTGCGAGCTCCTCGGCCAAAGCAGGTTGGAAGGCCCCGCCAAGCAGGACCGCCGCAGCCGAAAAATTGATCATATCACGCAACATTATCTCTTCTCCGCCGATCTCTCTCGCGCAGCTCACATTACCAGTGCTGCGTTCCGGGCGCACCCTTGATCTGTCCGTCCAGATTGGGAGTGACCCAACCGCCATAGAAGTTGCCTGGCTGCGGGATGACGCGCAGATTGCCAACCCAAGCCTCGTCCATCAAGGCCGCATAAAAGGCCATATGGCCAGCAAGAGCGGCAAAGGGCGCAGTGGGATTGTCATAGACCCATGAGGCCCGGGGCGCTGTTGTCGCCCCTGTGAGCACATCAAAATAACGCGCAATGCCCTTCCATTCGCAATAACTGTTCCCCTCGGTCGGGCGCAGGGTGGCCAATATATCCCCGGGCGGCAGGTAATAGGTCGGCGCGTGGTGGGTCTCCAGCACCCGCAGGGCGCGAGTGGTTTCGGCAACCAGCGTGTCGCCAAGCCGGATCGTGATACGTTGCGGCACCGGTTCCAGCGCTGGGGGTCGAGGATAGGACTGAACGTTTTCGCGAGGAAGGTCGGTCATGCGGAGCCTCCAGTGGAGATTTTTCAGGTAGAAAATTGTGGTCAAGATCAGGGTAAAAAAGGTCAAGTCAATTCAAGTCACCGCGTAAGGCCATGCGGGCCACGATCCAAGCCCGCATCAGGCACCAAACCGGGGATGCCCTTGGAACAGACCTGATTGGTATCTTTTTGGTAGATCAGCATCAATGGGGCGATGCAGGGATGATCGAGCGTCACGCGGGCAAAGCCTTTTCAATGATGCGGGGTATGTTCTGCTTGACCTTGAAGAACCCAGCAGTGGCGTGCGGCCAGATCGCGTGGGCGAACCGACCGGCGGTAAAGGTGGCGATGTTCTGCGCATCGGCGGGATAAGGCTTGCCGCGTGTGTGCAGCCCTGCAACACAGCGCCAGCCCAGCGTGTTCGACGCTGCATCACCATCCAGCAGGTGACGGTAGAAGAAATCCGCCCCCAACCGCCATGGCAGCCACAGCGTGAATATCCAGATCGAGGCAAACCACATCCGCGCGTGGTTGTGCAGATATCCGGTATCGACCAGTTCGGCGGCCCAGGCATCGAAACAGGTCAGCCCAGTTTGCCCGACCATGGCGCGGTCCACATCGCGGCGCAGCCGGCGGTCGCGGTCAAGGGCGGCCAGATCGGCGTCCAAAACGTCGCGATAGCTGTCCCAGACTTGCGGGCGGCATTCCAGCCAACCCTTGCAGTACCCACGCCAGATCACTTCTTGCACAGACTTCTCGGCATCATGTGGCCCGTGGGCGGCCAGAGCTACGGCCACCGCATCCGATTCCAGTACCAGCCTCCGGCGGATATAAGGCGACAACACCGACACCGCCGTGTGTTCATCGGGGCCGTGATCGGTGTTGCGGCCATTGGCATAACGCCGCCCCATGCGATGGGTAAACGCAGCGAGAACTTTCTCGCCCTCGGCAAGGGTCTGGCTCCCGTCTGTCATCTGTTCCATAGTTAAGTTGTTGCCCGTTTTCAGAATTTCAACTCAAGTGCTTTGGGCTTAGCGCGATTGGCCTCGACCATCGGGCACAAGGCCGCTCGGACCTGCAGTGTCGCCATCAGATACCCGACGTACCTCCGCGTGGGCCCTTACCTCAGATAATCCAAGTGTAGTTCTCGGAATCTGGAGGTCCGTGATGGGTATTCTGGCAATAGAATATTGCACTGCAGAAAAAGTCCGGAATCCGCCCTGTGTGCAGGTGACGCGACCGGCCCAAACCGGCCATTGACCATCGATCACAACGCTGCGGTGCGGCCCGTCATTCCGGCCATTCGCTGCAACTGCATAATCCATGACGGTTGAATGAGCACAGTGCGGACGCAGCTGCCATTGATATGTGCTTGATGACTTGCATTTTCTTGGATCCTGACGCCCCGTGGCATTGCCACGCCAAAAAGTTGATGGATGCGCTGCTCTCATCTCGGTGAAAGCAGCGCATGGTCTTCAGGCTGCTTGCCGCTGCATTTTGGCAGCTTCTTCCGCAACTTCTGGAATGTCCGAGCGGTGAAGTCCGATGTCCGCCAGTTCGCGGCTCGACATGGCGTAGAGTTCGTTCAGCGTTCTGATGTAGGCCGCTCTTGTAGCCCGTCGTTCCTGAGCGCGCATGCGCAGGTCAACTTAGAGCGTCTGTGAATGCAGCAAAAAAGCACTGCGTCGCGGCGTCGCCCTTAAAGATTCCAAAAATCCATAATGAATATAAAATTGTTCATTTTGAATATTATTGAACTTGAGGTGAAGCAATTCAAAATGTGAACCTGCGCAAACGTTTGCATAAAGTTCTGAATTTGGGAGACGGTATGTCTGACAGCCTTTTTAACGTTCACTTCACGGCTGAAGGCGTCTGCGTCGGCAAGCTTCGAAATGAAGTTACGCTGAGTGCGCTGGAGCCTTTCCAGGTTACTCGGATGCTGGCCACGGACGAGGGCAAGTTTCAAGGTGGCGAGGACACAGCACCAACTCCGTTAGAATTTTTTCTGACTGGTCTGGTGGGGTGCTTGATGACGCAGGTCCGAGTTTTCGCAAAGCGTCTGAAAATTCCAATCGACGATGTCAATGTAGTCTGCCGCGCAAAATGGGAGGCAATTCGCGATCCAGTGGGCCCGTATCAAGGGCGCCCCGTAGGCTTTGAGATTGATATTGACGTAAAGTCAGAGGCTGATCCCGAGAAGGTGACAGAGCTGATAAGTGCTGCGCGTCGTGGTTGCTTCGTTGAGCAAACTTTAGGCCAAGCCAATGAAATTGTTCACAACTTGAAAGTGAACGGGAGGAGCGTGTGACGCGGTAAACCCGCCGAATGCCGAAGATACGGAACTTAATATCAGGGAGGATATGATGAAATTTACTATGGATATGAAAGCATCGAACAAAGCTATGAAAGGCGCGGCTGTCGCCGTCTTGGCAGCTGGGATCAGTTTCGCATCGCCCGTCCATGCGCAGGAAGAGATTGATGTCAGCATCGTGTCGGGCTTCTCGCCTGCGGTTGCTGCGGTTAGAATTCTTCAGGAAAGCTTTATGCCCGGTGTCGATGCGCGCCTCGCCGAAACTGGCAACTATACGATCAATTGGCGCGAAGCGTTCTCGGGAACACTGGCGAAACCCGCTGGTGAGCTTGAGGCGATTGAGGCTGGCCTTGCTGATATGGGGGTCATACCGACAGGGTTTCATGCCGACAAACTTCCAGTCTACCAAATCGGTTACGTGACGCCGTTCACGACGACTGATCTGGTTTTGATTCACGAAGTCGTTGATGGCCTTGTCGACAAGTATCCGGCATTTCGCGACACGTGGACCGATCTCAATCAGGTCACGCTGTCGG
>NZ_JAWOAN010000185.1:0-4882 GCF_046498525.1 Yoonia sp. | reverse complement strand
GTCCGGTTTCCTGCAATGATCCCGATCTCGTAAGGCAGGTTTTTCAACGTGTTTGGCAGGCTATTCTTTTGCGTGCCCAGTTCCAGTCCTGCCGGTCCGTTGACCCATTGGAAGGGTTCAAAATCACCAAAGATATCGACAAGTTCCGACCCTCCGTTGGGCGGTCCGAGCATGACAACGCGCCCCATCTGCTCCGGCCGGTTGTTTGTCAGCCAAGCGCGCACAAGGATACCGCCCATCGAATGCGTGACGAAATTGATGCGCCGATCACCGCAGGCTGCGACATCCTCGGCCAGATGGTCCTCGACCAGCGTCTGGATATTCGCAGTGGTAGACGGGTAGCCGCGGTTGATCACCAGATAGCCTTCATCCTCCAGCACCAGTTGCAAAGGGGTAAAGGAAATTTCTGTCCGCGCCAGCCCATGCAGCATGACGACGCATTCCTGCGCCATCGCAGCGGAGGACGTGAAAATACCGAAAAGGAGCGCCAAGATAAGTCTCATACCGACAAGGTAGCATTTGCAAGCGGGCACAAAACCCCCAATAGCGAAGAAACCTAGCGTCGCGTGCTGAGCGAAACCCCGATTCCCCCCAATACGAGACAGCCGGCCAGAATCAATCGCAGTGTCAGCGGTTCGTCCAGCAAGACAACACTGGCCGCAACCGCGATGACAGGCACGCTGAGTTGCGCAATGCCAGCCACGGTCGTCGGCAAAGAGGGCAGGGCGAGATACCAAAGGGCATAACCCAGCCCTGATGTGATGGCCCCGGCGATGATGGCGGTGATGACCCCGAAAAACGGCATGTCGCCTATGCCGGTCCAGATCATGGCCGCTGCCACAAGCGGCAGGCAAAGCAGAAAGTTGCTTGCAGTTGCCCCTAGCGGATCGTTTTCCGTCCGGCCCAAAAGTGTATAAGCAGCCCAAGCGGCTCCGGCGATTGTCATGGATATAGCACCGCCCAAGGGGACCGGTTGATCGCCCGTCGGCCAAAGCAAAACGCACAGGCCCAGCAAGGCAATAGGTGCGCCGATCCATTGCAGCAAAGGGATTTTTCTGCCTTCAATCACCGCCCAACTGAATATGACGATTTGCAGCACACCAAAGAGGATCAACGCCCCAAGCCCCGCATTCAGCGTGATATAGGCCCACGAAAACCCGATCATGTAAACTGCCAAGGCCGCAGCACCCGCGAACCGCCCGATAGACAAGACAGCCGGACGGGGGCCCCTTCGCATCATCACCAGAAGCCAGAGCATTGCAGCGCCCGCGCCGGTCCGTACTGTCGCAAAATCCATCGGGTCCATATCCTGCGAGGCGACACCGATCCGGTTCAGGAGCGAATTGGCAGCAAAGGCGAACATGGTGAGCGCGACGAGTGCAAAGAGCCTCATGTGCAGGTTCCGGTCACAGATTCACCCGCGGTCATATGCGGCTGAAACAAGGGCGGCTGGATCATCCTCTCCCATCCCCTCGGACAGGGCGGCTTTTTGCATTTCCCCCGACTGGACAAGCACCGGCGAGGTCAGACCATAGGCTTGTGCCACCCGCTGAAATACGCCGTTGTCCTTGTACGCGGCGGAAATGGTGAAGCCCACCGTCGTGTCCTGCCCAAGAATTTTTGGAATCCGATCGGCGATCATGGGCACACCTGCGGGTCCCCCTGAAAGGATGCCGATGGCTGTCTCAAGCGGAATACCGGCACGTTTCGCCAAGGGCATCATATCGTCCAGACCACTGAAATAGCACTGCAACATACTGTTGTTGATGGTTTTCATCACCAGGCCGGTCCCCAGTGGGCCGACATGAAAAATCTGTCCAGAGATTGCGGACAAGGTTGCATGTGCGCGTGCCGCAGCCGCGTCCACCCCACCAATGAAGACGCCGCAGGCACCCACCGAAATCAAATCCGGTCCACCGGAAATCGGGGCGTCTACGGCTGTGGCGCCCTTGCGCTCGATCTGGCTGATACGGTCCTGCAAGAGCGTCGGAACAACGGTGCTGGTTTCGATGATTTGCTTGCCCGTCAAATCCAGTTCGAGACAAGCGTCCAGCATTGCGGCGACCGCAGTGTCATCCAGCAAGCTCAGGATCAAGGTGTCGCTTTTTGCCACAAGCGTCGCGATGTCCGGCGCGGTGGCAATGCCTTCAACCCTGCGTCCGCTGCGCGTCCAGCCAATGACAGAGTGGCCTTTTGCTTGCATCCGTTGCGCAATCGCGCCGCCCATGCGGCCCAGTCCGATGACCCCAATAACGTCCATGTGGTCCCCCTTACGTTCGCAGAGAGTTGATACCGGAACGGAGGAAATGAAAAGGGCGGTTCCTTGCGGAACCGCCCTTCTTTATCGTGATGTGCGTCGTTTTTGTCCGCAGACAAAAAGCGATTTACATCATGCCGCCCATGCCGCCCATGTCGGGCATGCCGCCGCCGCCGCCAGCGCCTTCTTTGGAAGGCTTATCTGCAACCATTGCTTCGGTTGTGATCAAGAGGCCCGCAACAGAGGCTGCGTCCTGCAGTGCTGTGCGCACCACCTTGGCAGGGTCAATGACGCCGAACTTGAACATGTCGCCATATTCCTCGGTCTGCGCATTGAAGCCGAACTTCGGATCGTTGCTTTCACGGATCTTGCCCGCAACAACTGAACCGTCGACACCGGAGTTCTCGGCGATCTGGCGCAGTGGTGCTTCAAGCGCCTTGCGGACGATCGAGATACCCACATTCTGGTCGGAGTTTGCACCCTGAAGACCTTCAAGTATCTTGCCGGCCTGAACCAGAGCAACACCACCACCAACGACGATGCCCTCCTGAACAGCAGCGCGTGTGGAGTTCAGTGCGTCGTCAACGCGGTCTTTGCGCTCTTTCACTTCGACTTCTGACATGCCGCCGACGCGGATAACAGCAACACCGCCAGCCAGTTTGGCCACACGCTCTTGAAGTTTCTCGCGGTCGTAATCGGATGTCGTCTCCTCGATCTGGCCGCGGATCTGAGCGACCCGTGCTTCGATCTCGGCCTTGTCGCCGGACCCGTCAACGATGGTTGTTTCATCCTTAGTGATAGAAACGCGCTTGGCAGAGCCCAGCATATCCATTGTGACGCTTTCCAGCTTCATGCCCAGATCGTCAGAGATAACCTGACCACCGGTCAGGATCGCAATGTCCTGCAGCATGGCCTTACGGCGATCACCAAAGCCCGGTGCCTTGACCGCAGCGATTTTCAGGCCGCCACGCAGCTTGTTGACAACGAGTGTGGCCAGTGCTTCGCCTTCAACATCTTCTGCGATGATGAGAAGCGGCTTGCCGGACTGGATCACTGCTTCAAGCAATGGAACCATAGGCTGCAGCGAAGAAAGCTTCTTTTCGTGCAGCAGGATAACGACATCTTCCAGTTCTGTTGTCATTTTGTCAGGGTTGGTGACAAAGTATGGCGACAGGTAGCCGCGGTCGAACTGCATGCCTTCGACAACGTCGGTTTCTGTTTCCAGACCCTTGTTCTCTTCGACAGTGATCACGCCTTCGTTGCCGACTTTTTGCATCGCATCAGCGATCTGACGACCGATTTCGGTTTCGCCGTTGGCCGAGATTGTACCAACCTGCGCAACTTCGTCGCTGTCGTTCACAGGGCGCGCTGCCGCTTTGATGGCTTCAACGACTTTGGCTGTTGCCATGTCGATACCGCGCTTGAGATCCATCGGGTTCATGCCGGCAGCAACAGATTTCATGCCTTCCTTGACGATGGCCTGTGCCAGAACAGTCGCGGTTGTTGTACCGTCGCCTGCCTCGTCATTGGTGCGAGAGGCCACTTCTTTGACCATCTGTGCGCCCATGTTCTCGAACTTGTCTTCCAGCTCGATCTCTTTGGCGACAGAGACACCGTCTTTTGTGATGCGCGGCGCGCCGAACGATTTGTCCAGAACCACGTTGCGGCCTTTGGGGCCAAGTGTCACTTTTACCGCGTTTGCAAGAACGTTGACGCCTTTCAGAATCTTGTTCCGTGCATCGGTATCGAATTTTACTTCTTTAGCAGCCATTTTCATGTGCTCCTTGAATGATTGGATATGTGAGGGCGAGCTGTCGGCTTACATGATGCCGAGGATGTCGCTTTCTTTCATGATCAGCAGCTCTTCGCCGTCAATCTTGACCTCTGTGCCGGACCATTTGCCAAACAGCACTTTGTCGCCTGCCTTGACAGACATCGCAATCAGCTCGCCGCTGTCTTTGCGCGCACCTTCACCAACACTGACGATTTCGCCTTCGGCTGGTTTTTCCTTGGCGTTCTCAGGAATGATGAGACCGCCTGCTGTTTTCTCTTCGCCTTCAATGCGGCGGACCAATACGCGGTCGTGAAGTGGTTTAAATGCCATTTCAGAACTTCTCCAGTTCGTGTTTCTCTCAAATTAGCACTCACCTACGACGAGTGCTAACGAACTTTAGGTAAGGACCACAACCGGGTGTGTCAACAGCCCTATGATAACAAATTTTCGGTTCTTGAGTGCGTCGGGAATGCTGCGATGCATCAATGCCAATGCACCGCTATGATCCGCGCGGCGTGTCGTCGTCTTCTGACAGAATCCGCCATGCGTCGCCATCGAGATCTTCGTATTGATCGTTGCGCAAACTCCACAGGAACGCAGCAAGGCCGACGCCGCCCAAAATCAACGACACAGGGATCAGGAAAACGAGGACATTCATAATTTGCCTTTCAGCCGCAGCGCATTCAACAGGACCGTAATCGATGACGCGGACATCGCAATAGAGGCAATCAATGGTGTTGCAAAGCCCGCCAGCGCGATTGGCACTGCGATGACGTTATAGATTGTCGAGATCGTGAAATTCTCTTTGATCCGTCGCATCGCAGCGCGGGCGACAAGGGGCAGTTCGATCA
>NZ_JAWOAN010000093.1:0-4016 GCF_046498525.1 Yoonia sp. | reverse complement strand
CATACTTACATACATGACCAACTCACCAGGCAATGCTGACCAAGGCTTTATCAGGTACTTACCCGACTCAGTGCCGGGAGGAGGTGCCCCAGCAGGAGCATTGGTTATCGTCTGAAAACCAAGGACCTTGATACATTTGATTTTACGGGCTGGGATATGGCCCTGTTCGCTGTCGGCTCGGACGCGACCAAGATTTATGCGCCCAAGGCTGCCAAGGCCGGTTGCGTGGTGATCGATAACTCTTCGCTTTATCGCTATGATGCAGATGTTCCGCTGATCGTGCCAGAAGTGAATGCCAGCGCGATTCACGGCTATTCAAAGAAGAACATCATCGCGAACCCCAATTGTTCGACCGCGCAAATGGTTGTCGCTCTCAAGCCGCTGCATGACCGTGCGCGCATCAAGCGCGTCGTTGTCAGCACCTATCAATCCGTGTCCGGTGCGGGCAAAGGCGGCATTGACGAGTTGTGGGACCAGACAAAGTCGATCTACAACCCCACCGACGACAAACCCGCCAAGCAGTTCACCAAGCAGATCGCCTTCAACGTGATCCCGCATATCGATGTGTTCATGGACAGCGGTGATACCAAAGAAGAATGGAAGATGGTCGCAGAGACGAAGAAGATCATCGATCCGGCGATCAAGGTCACGGCTACCTGTGTGCGCGTGCCTGTGTTCGTCGGCCACTCAGAGGCGATCAACATCGAGTTCGAGGACCATCTTGATGAAGATGAGGCGCGCGACATCCTTCGCGAGTCCCCCGGCATCATGGTGATCGACAAGCGCGAAGACGGCGGTTACGTCACGCCGGTGGAATGTGTGGGTGATTTCGCGACCTTCATCAGCCGCATCCGTCAGGACAGCACGATCGACAACGGCTTGAACTTGTGGTGCGTGTCCGACAACCTGCGCAAGGGTGCTGCGTTGAACGCGGTGCAGATAGCAGAGCTGTTGGGGCGCGAGTGCCTGAAAAAAGGCTAAGGTTGGCGATGTGATTTGAATGGGCGTCCTGCGGGGCGCCCTTTTTTGTTTGTCCGGACGGGTGGCATTGGCAAGTGTTAGCTCACCTTCACGTCACAGCACATGAAAGATGTCGGGCTTTGTGGTATGATCTATATATTTGATAATTCACCAAAAGGAGCGCGGCAATGCCACTTGTTTTGACCAGTCCGGCCTTCGCCGATGGCGAAAAGCTTTCAGACAAATATGCTCGGATGACCAGAAATATCTCCCCGCCTTTGCGATGGGGTGGTGTTCCGGAAGGAACCCGAAGCTTCGCGCTTATGCTTGAAGACCCCGATGCGCCCCAAGGCACCTTTCATCACTGGTGCTTGTTTAATCTTCCTGCGGACTGGGAAGAACTGCCCGAAAACGCCGAGCAAGGGTCAGATCGGGATCAACTGCGCGTCGCGAAGAACGACTTCGGAAATACGCATTACGATGGGCCTCAGCCGCCCGAAGGCGACCCGCCGCACAGATACCGTTTTCGCCTTGTCGCGCTTGATGTGCCAAGTTTGTCCGTCCCTGCTGCGGCGGGTGCGCAAGACGTTTGGGCAGAAGTCGAAAAGCACGCCATCGAGGAAGCCCGGATCGAGGGTACCTTTGCGCTGTAATACGGCTACTTGCACGAATTTCGGGAATTAACATGTGTGATCAATGCCCTGAATTTTTTTCGGGATGTGCCAAGGAATGCCCTCTATCATCCGTTAAACCCTGTATACTGAGCCAAGATATATGCAGGAGTTCGTTCATGTTCCGCTTTTTTCTAACGACCAGTCTTATCGTGCTGGCTGCGCCATCCTTTGCCGCAACATTCACCGCAGAGGCGCGTGTGGATACTGTCACGATCTATCCCGGCCTCGCGACAGTGACGCGACAGGTGACCCTTGATCTACCGGCGGGATCGCATGAAATTATCGTGCCGGGTTTGCCGGACGGGTTGGCCACTGAAGGGCTGCGTCTGGCGGCACCCGTTGCTGCGCAGGTGGGTGCTGTAAACCTTGCTTATGATCGCTTGCCGGTGACGCCGGACCAGGACACGCCCGAGATCATGGCCGCGCGGGCAGAGGTGGAGCGACTGGAGGCCGTGTTGCGCGATCGCGATGCACAGATCGCGCAGATCAGGTTGCGCGTGCAGGCCGCTGAAGAGCAGATTACGTTCCTGCAAAGCCTGTCACAGGCCAACGCGGGTGAGGCGCTGGGCACCGCATCTATCGCGGATCTTCAAGCGCTGGCGCAGATGGTCGGGACCGAGGCATTGACCCTGCGCGAGGCGGCCTTTGCCGCCGAACAAGAGGCGAAAGCGGCAGAGCGTGCACGCGAGGATGATGTCGAAGCGTTGGAGGATGCAAAGCAGGCATTGGCTGCTTTGCTGGCTCCTGAGCAGGCTGGATCGGTCCTGAGCTTTACGCTTATCACAGCAGAGGCGGGTGAGGTCACGGTTGATATCAGCTCGATAGAAGGGTTCTCCAACTGGTCACCTGTCTATGACATGCGCCTGACAACAGGGGATGACGCCGCCCTTAATATCGACCGTGCAGTCGTGATCAGCCAGCAAACCGGGCAGGACTGGAACGATGTGCAACTGATCCTATCGACCGCCCGCCCAGGTGAGCGGATTAATCCCGGCGAAGTCTGGCCGCCCCTTCGCCGGATCGTGCCCGAGGATGAACGCGAGCCGCGCGATTTCCCGATGATGTCCGACAACGCGCAGGCTTTGTCGCGGTCATCCGGTCCCGAGGCAGAGGCGGCCGCACCAATGGCTGTGACGGCGCAGGCGGATTTCAGCGGTGCGACCGTCAGCTATGTCTATCCGGGCCGCGTGGACATCCGAAACGGCGTCGAGGATTTACGTCTGCCGCTGGATACTTTGCGCTTTCAGGCCGATGTCTGGGCCGAGGCGGTGCCCAGCCGCGACAGCATCGCCTATCGCATGGCGGAATTCACCAATGATACGGGCGAGGTGCTGCTGCCAGGGCAGGCGATGATCTTTGCCGATGGTACGATGATCGGGTTCAGCCAACTGCCGCTCTTGGCGGCCGGGGCCGATACCGAAATGGGCTTTGGTCCGCTGGACGGGTTGCGCCTGACCCGCACCACACCAAACAAGACCGAAGGGGATCGCGGTGTATTCACAACAACGAATCAATTGACCGAACAGGCTGTCATGACGGTTGAAAACCTGACCGGGCAGGATTGGGACATTCTGCTGCGCGATGCCATCCCCTATTCCGAGCAGGAGGATCTGGACGTCGAATTCACCGCTAGCCCCTCTGTCGCAAGGCGTAATCCCGAAGACCGACGCGGTGTTCTGGAGTGGGATCTGGATGTGGCATCGGGTGAAAAAGCGACGGTCACGCTGGACTATACGCTGACATGGCCAGAAGGGTACGTGCTGCGTTAAGGTGCGGCGAATTTGTGGAAGGGGCTAACATGGTTCAGAACTGCGCATCGCGTCTTTTTGCCGGTATCACGGCAATGGCGGCTGCGGCCCTGTTTCCCTGCTTTGCGATGGCAACGCACGCATATGAAGGCCGCGATATTCAACGTGGTGAAGCATTGTATCAGGATAACTGCGCAAGCTGTCATGGTGCCAATCTGGAAGGTCAGCCCAACTGGCGGGTGCCGAAGGACGATGGCACCCTGCCGGCGCCGCCGCATGATGAAACAGGGCATACATGGCATCACGACAACCAGCTTTTGTTTGATTACACGGCATTAGGCGGGCAGGGGGCGCTGGCCTTGCGGGGAATTACCGATTTTCAAAGCGGGATGCCCGCCTTTGACGGTGTGATCACCGAGGACGAGATTTGGGATATCCTTGCCTTTATCCGCTCTCGCTGGCCCGAAGAGGCGCAGGCCGTTCAGGAAAGCCGCAATCCAATGCATTAAGGGGGTCCTGCAGTTGCTATAGGCTCAAAAGCCCCAGAGACGGGGGCCTTTTGTTTTACATATTCGGATAGTTCGGTCCGTCGCCGCCCTGTGGCACAACCCATGTGATGTTCTGGCTGGGGTCC
>NZ_JAWOAN010000067.1:0-19678 GCF_046498525.1 Yoonia sp. | reverse complement strand
CTTTCTCAATCTCTGAACGCCGATATTCCAAACGTGGGTACAACCACGTTCCGGCCACCCTACACGCCTATCTCGATGGCATCTATCGCTGGGGCTGCGCGTGATGAATTGTTCCAGCCTGTGCGCAAGACACCCGTATCGGATTGGTCCAACGCCCACGGCGCCGACAATGAACCTGTCGGCCAGTGGCGCAGGCCCTTTGCCTATGTGCGCACCGGCGAGAGCGTGCATGACGCGGTCAGCCGCGAGGTCAAGAACACCCGCGAAAACCTTGGCTTGCTGGATGCATCAACCCTTGGCAAACTGATCGTCAAAGGGCCGGATGCGGGCAAGTTTCTGGACATGATGTACACCAACATGATGTCGACGCTGCCTGTCGGCAAATGCCGGTATGGTCTGATGTGTTCCGAAAACGGGTTCCTCATGGATGACGGCGTTGTCGTGCGCATGGCCGAGGATACATGGCTTTGCCACACCACGACAGGCGGGGCCGAACATATCCACGCTCACATGGAAGACTGGTTGCAGTGCGAATGGTGGGATTGGAAAGTCTATGTCGCCAACGTAACCGAGCAATATGCACAGATCGCGGTGGTCGGCCCGAATGCGCGCAAACTGCTGCGCAAGCTGGGCGGCATGGATGTGTCCGCCGAGACGCTGCCATTCATGCAGTGGGCCGAAGGCAAGATCGGCGAATTCGATGCGCGGGTTTTCCGCATCTCTTTCTCGGGCGAGTTGTCTTTCGAAATCGCCGTGCCTGCAGGACAGGGTGCCGCGTTCTGGGCGGCGCTGATGAAGGCGGGCGAGGAATTCGGGATCATGCCTTATGGCACAGAGACGTTGCACATCCTGCGCGCCGAGAAGGGCTTTATCATGATCGGGGACGAGACCGACGGGACAGTGATCCCGCAGGACCTGAACCTGCAGTGGGCGCTGTCGAAAAAGAAGGAAGACTACCTTGGCAAGCGTGCGCACACCCGCAGTCATATGGCGGACCCTGACCGCTGGAAACTGGTGGGGCTGCAGACAGAAGACGGATCGGTTCTGCCGGACGGGTCTTATGCTATTGCCGCAGGTACGAATGATAATGGCCAGCAGAACACGCAAGGGCGTGTGACCTCGACCTATTATTCCGCCAATCTGGAGCGCGGGATTGCCATGGGGTTGGTGCACAAGGGGCCAGATCGTATGGGTGAAGTGATTGAATTCAACAAGGTCGATGGCACCACAGTGCGGGCCAGGATCGTCGATCCTGTATTTTATGATAAAGAAGGGGAGAAGCAAAATGTCTAATGCTGTCAGCGCACTGCAAGGCAAAGTTGCCCCCGGTGAGGTCACGATCCGCGAGGCGGGTCTGCGTGGCATGATCATCCTGCGGGGTGAATTGAGCGACAAGAAACTGCGCAAGGCTTGCACCGATCTGACAGGGGCCAAGATGCCCGAACAGGGGCAGGCAAACTGCGAGGGCGAAAAAGGCCTGTGCTGGATGTCGCCGGACGAATTACTGGTGTTGGTCCCTTACGGCGATGTGGCGCAGGCCGTCGCGCAGATCGATACGGCGCTGGACGGTACGCATTATCTGGCTGAAAACGTGTCGGATGCGCGGGCGCTGATTGTGGTCGAAGGTACTTTCGGGCGCGAAGTGATCGCCAAGCTTGCGCCGGCTGACCTGCACCCCGACAGCTTTAAGCCGGGCGATTTCCGCCGCACGCGGTTGGGGCAGGTGGCAGCAGCGTTCTGGATGCGCGACGAGGACACGTTCGAGGTGATTTGCTTCCGCTCGGTCGCTGAGTACACGTTCGGTTTGCTGGCAGTGTCTGCGAAAGCGGGGGCGGTGGGGCACTATCGTTAACTTTACGCGGGGGTCTAGGCCCGGAAAGATAAGGCGCTTTGCTTTGTAGTACGGCGAGTATGGCGGGGGCGTGCTACCAAAACGCAGTTATTCGCAAAAAAAATCTGAGCGGAGCAATTAGAACCGTTCCTACGTTCAATCATTACACGTGTTTCACAGGACAAGACCCGTCTCGACACGAAATCTAAATGTCAGCGCGTCAAATTGAGAGATACATAAAAAAACGCCACTTGCGAAAGTGGCGCCTTCGATCTTGGTTCACATCTCAGTTGTGATCAATCTGTACTGGCGCAGCCATGCTTTTCATTCTCATGACACTGGCCATCAGTATCGTTCTCGGCATTATTGTTTTCAAGCGAACCGCCTGGTGCATCCTGATCACCGTTGCCCCACCCGTTATTCCCCGACCTTTTCAGGCATTTTACAAATCCATCCTGATCGCTAAACTTATCAATAGCAGCAACATGAAGATCACCATCGACAATTAGGCCGTTGCAGTCATTACCGTTGGCATAACTAGCGTTCGCAAAGGACATTGATGTGACTGCCACCATGCCCATTATAAAGACTTTCAGATGATCCATAGTACTTTTCCTCATTACGCTTTTTGGGTTCATGTACCTAATTAATGAATAAGGCTACCATGAAAAGAGCGTGATTGTTATATTTAAAATTGCATTGTTGCATGTAAAATGACATTGCCGCTAAATGTGTCTTTTTGTTGCCGTAAGGGCGTCATTTTCCGTCTTTTTGCATGAATTTACATGAATTTAGATGAATAAAACCGCTGGAATTCAGGTTTTGTGGCGAATCATGATCCGCGTAAAGGATACGCATGATATGTCGCAAATGATCGCGCACTGCGCGGGAATACGGCGTCTTGCCCTTGACGTCGCACGCTGATGTGACATCTAAAAAGGATACATGTCCTCAACTCAGAAAGTTATGAGCAATGGCCTTTTCACTCCCCGATCTTCCTTATGCACACGACGCGCTTGCCTCCAAAGGCATGTCAGCGGAAACGCTCGAATATCACCACGATCTGCACCACAACGCCTATGTCACCAACGGTAACAAGGCGATTGAGGGCACGGAATGGGAAAATAAATCCCTCGAAGAAATCATTGTCGGCACGTACGACAAATCTGCCGTGGCGCAGAACGGTATCTTCAACAACATCAGCCAGCTTTGGAACCACAACCAGTTTTGGGAAATGATGGCCCCGGGCGACAGCGCCATGCCAGGCGAGCTGGAAAAAGCACTGGTCGAAAACTTTGGTTCGGTCGACGATTTCAAGTCGCAGTTCAGCGCGGCAGGTGCCGGTCAGTTCGGTTCAGGCTGGGCGTGGCTGGTCAAGAACCCTGACGGTTCCTTGGCCGTGACCAAAACGGAAAACGGCGTGAACCCGTTGTGCTTTGGCCAGATAACGCTGCTGGGCTGTGACGTGTGGGAACATTCCTACTACATCGATTTCCGCAACAAGCGCCCTGCGTATCTGACGAACTTCCTTGATAACCTCGTGAACTGGGAAAACGTCGCGTCGCGCATGTAATTCCGGTCTATCTGGACAAACTTAAAGGCCCGTGGGACATCTGTCCGGCGGGCCTTTTGCTTGGGAGAAAACGATGATCGGACCAACCTTAGACAAGATCATTGCAGCTATGGCAGAGGTGCAGGCGGACCTGATTGAAACGCCTGTTTTGCCGCTCGCTTCCGCGCGATGGAACGGCATCTTGCCGGATTGTGCGGGTGTCACCGTGAAGCTGGAACTGTTTCAGCAAGCAGGATCATTCAAAGCACGCGGTGCCTTGCTGGGGATGCGCCATCTTGATGCCGCGCAACGCGCCGCAGGGGTTGTTGCGGCCAGCGGCGGCAACCATGCTTTGGCGGTATCTTGGGCCGCACAGGCCGCTGGTGTCGATGCCTTGATCGCGATGCCAAAGGCGACGGATCCGGCGCGCATCGCAGGATGCGAGGCACAGGGCGGGACTGTCACCCTGCATGACGATATGGCGGCGGCTTTTGCGGCGATGACTGCAGCGGCACAGGATGGCCGGACCCTCATGCATCCGTTTGAAGCCGAACATATGATTCTGGGGTCTGCGACCTGCGGTTATGAATATGCGGTACAAGCCCCGCATATCGACACCTTTGTCGTGCCCATCGGCGGGGGCGGCATGATCAGCGGGATGGCCTGTGCGATCAAGCACATGAACCCCGATGCGCAGATAATCGGGGTCGAGCCTTTTGGCGCAGATAGCATGTCACAGAGTTTTGCTGCCGGTAAACCGGTGCGGCTGGATCAGGTCTCGACCATCGCCGACAGCCTTGGTGCGCCTTTGGCGATGCCGCTGACCTATGCGGTCGCGCACGCCCATGTGGACCGCATTGTCAGGATCGCGGATCGCGAGATGTTGGCGGCGATGGAGATTTATCAAAATGTCCTGCGGATCACGGCCGAACCGGCATGTGCTGCGTCGCTTGCAGCAATTCTTGGCCCCTTGAGGGACGATCTGGCTGGGCGTCAGGTCGGGATCATCGCCTGTGGGTCGAACATTTCGCTTGATCGCTATGCGGTGTTGATGGCGGCTCTATAGGCTCGCCTTCAGCTTTGCTTCCAGATCGGCAACATCCTCTGCCACCTGTACGAAACTCAGGATATCGTCGCCGGCAAAGCCGTTGTCGACCACATGTTGCAACAGTTGGCAAAGCGGGTCCCAGAAACCGTCAATATTCAGCAAGATCAGCGGTTTGTTGTGCAGTTTAAGCTGCCGCCACGTGAGCGCCTCGAAGAATTCGTCCAGTGATCCCGCACCGCCGGGCAGCACGACCACGGCTTCGGCATTCATGAACATCACTTTCTTGCGCTCGTGCATCGTCTCGGTCACGACAAAGCTGTCAAGGTCGCGTTTGCCCACTTCCCATGCCATCAAATGCGTCGGGATCACGCCCATGGTTTTGCCGCCCGCCTGTTGCACGGCGTTCGCCACACGACCCATCAGCCCTACGTCGCCTGCCCCGTAGATCAAACGCCATCCGTTCGCGGCAAGCATCTTTCCGGTTTCGTCCGCCGCCTGTGCAAATTCGGGCACATTGCCGTCCCGAGAGCCACAGTATACGCAAACTGAATTTGGATATGCAGACATTGTGGCCCTTTCGCGCTAGCTTCGCTTTGACCGGTCATAGCCGCGTTGTTAAGCTGTCTCAAGTATCGAGGACGGGGCAGCTGACGATCGACACTGCATAAGGGACGAAACGTGACAGAAGACGTGAAATCAGGCGCAAGGCCTGTGGTGCTTGGCGGTCTCGTGGCGGTTGTGATCGGCGTCGTGATATTCTTGCTGATGCCACAGCCAGACATTGCCGCGCCCCCGGTCCCCGCCGCCAGCGAACTGGCACCCGCCGCGGTACCCGAGGTCGTCGCGGATGCGCCCGAACCAGAACCTCAACCTGAACCAGATCAGGTGCCCCAAGTACCCGTGTTCGATACCTTCCGTGTCGACCCCGACGGGAGCATGGTCATCGCAGGGCGCGCAGAACCGGGGCAAACGGTTGATGTGGTGCTGGCCGGAACTGCGATTGACCGCGTGCAGGCTGACGGCACTGGCAGCTTTGTATCGTTGCCTGTGGCGGACCCTTCAGGACAGCCCCGCCGTCTTTCGCTCTTGGCCGATCCCGAGGGCGCGGCGGTTCCATCGACGACAAGCTATATCATCGCACCCATCGCCGAACCTGTCGTTGTTGCCGCCGCACCGGAACCGGACGTGGTAGAGCAAACGCCAACCCAAGAGACGGAACCGGTGGTGGGTGACGCCCTTGCCACCGATGCTCCCGAAGTCTCTCAGGCGCCTGTTGTTGACGCACCCGTCGCGGCCCCCGCTCCGCCGACCGTTTTGCAGGCGGATGCAGGCGGTGTTCGTGTCGTACAGGGCGCGCCGACGACCAGTGACCCGCAGGTGGCTCCCAATGTGGCCCTTGATGCCATTACCTATGACCCCTCGGGCGAGGTGCGGCTGTCCGGACGCGCGATCGGCGATGGCGCTGTGCAGGTCTATATCGACAACGAACCCGTCATGGCAGCGCCTGTGACCGAAGGCGGCGACTGGCGCATTAATCTGCCCGATCTCGACACAGGCGTATACACGCTGCGCATTGATGAGGTGGACACAAACGGTGACGTGGTCTCACGCGTTGAAACGCCATTCAAGCGTGAAGAACCACAGGATGTCGCTGCGGTTCTGGCAGAAGAAACATCTGTCGAAGGGTTCGAAGTCGCGGTCCGCACGGTACAGCCCGGAGCGACCCTTTGGGCTATCGCGGAAGAAAACCTTGGGCGCGGCATTTTCTATGTCGAGATATTTGAAGCCAACCGCGATCTGATCCGCGATCCGGACCTGATTTACCCCGGTCAGATTTTTCGTATCCCCGAGATCGAGCAATAGGCCGCGCGCCTCTGGTCATCCCCGAAAAGGGGTCTTAGAAGTGACGCCTGCTTTTCTGGAGTTTCCATGCGCGGTCTAGCCAAAACCGATGACAATCTGAGTGACGCCCAAATTCAGGGCTGGAGCGTGATAAAACGCGTCGTGCCTTACCTGTGGCCGGAGGGTCAGACATGGGTCAAGCGCAGGGTTATCATGGCGTTGGCGGTCCTGTTGCTGTCCAAGGTGATCGCGGTCGGCACGCCGATCCTTTACAAGCAAGCTGTTGACGCCTTGGCCCCTGAAGGGGCTGACGCCGCGACCGTCCTTGGCCTTGGCGCTGTGGGGCTGACGCTGGCCTATGGATTTGCGCGCCTGATGACAGTGGGCTTTCAGCAATTGCGCGATGTGGTCTTCACAAAGGTTGGACAACGCGCGTTGCGGCAACTGGCGTTGGAGACATTCACGCATATCCACCGTCTTTCCATGCGCTATCACATCACCCGCAAGACAGGTGGTCTGTCGCGGATTATCGAACGCGGGGTCAAGGGCGTCGACTTTCTTCTGCGGTTCCTGCTTTTCTCGATGGGACCGCTGGTTCTCGAGCTTATGATGATCTCGGTCGTGCTCTTTTTCCTGTTTGATGTCTGGTATCTGGCTGTCGTTGTTCTGACCATCGCGCTCTATGTCTGGTTCACGTTTAAAGTGACCGAATGGCGGGTCAAGATCCGCAAGGAGATGAACGATCAGGATACGGATGCCAACCAGAAGGCCGTTGACAGTCTGCTCAATTTTGAAACCGTCAAATACTTCGGTGCCGAACACTGGGAGGCGGACCGCTATGACGTGGCGATGGCCAACTACGAAAACGCGGCAATACGCACAAATTACTCGCTCGCCTTTCTGAACTTCGGCCAGTCGGTCCTGATCACGGGTGGGTTGGTCGCCGTGATGGTGATGGCTGCTGTCGGGGTGCAACGCGGTGATCTGACCGTCGGCGATTTTGTGATGGTGAATGCCTATATGATCCAGATCACGATGCCGCTGAATTTTCTTGGCACGGTCTATCGTGAAATCCGGCAGTCCCTGATTGATATGGGTGATATGTTCGAGCTGCTTGGACAACCCGCCGAAGTGCAGGACAAGCCCGACGCGAAGGAGCTGAAGGTCAAGGGCGGGCGTGTGACCTTGCAGAACGTGACCTTCGGCTACGATGATGCCAGACCGATCCTGAAGGGTGTCAGCCTTGAGGTCGCACCGGGTGAAACGGTGGCCATTGTCGGTTCGTCCGGATCAGGCAAGTCAACGATCGGGCGATTGCTGTTTCGGTTTTATGACGTGGGTGGCGGGGCCCTGCTGATCGACGGACAGGACGTCCGCGATGTGACACAAGACAGCCTGCATGCGCAGATTGGCGTGGTGCCGCAGGATACAGTGCTTTTCAACGATACGGTGCATTACAACATCGCCTATGGGCGACCTACCGCATCCGAGGAGGAAATCATTGCGGCCGCGAAGGCTGCGAAAATCCACGATTTCATCACCAGCCTGCCCGACGGGTACCAGACGACGGTCGGGGAACGCGGGCTGAAGCTTTCGGGTGGTGAAAAGCAGCGCGTGGGGATCGCGCGGACCCTTCTCAAGAATCCGCCAATCCTGTTGCTGGACGAGGCGACCAGCGCGTTGGACACGGAAACCGAGAGGGGGATTCAGGCAGAGCTCAAGGCAATGGGGGAAGGGCGCACCGTGATCACAATCGCGCACCGTCTGTCGACCATCGCTGACGCGGACAGGATCGTGGTGCTTGAGAACGGTGTCATCGTTGAAGAAGGGCGTCATGATGATCTGCTGACCGCTGAGGGACGGTATGCGCACCTCTGGAACCGGCAGTCGGAAGAAGAAGCAGAAGACGCGTAGCCACACTCGTTTTGCGGGATTGATGAAAATCAATTGATGGGTGTTTTTTCCTTTTAGACAGGACTCAGCGCTTTGCCTGTGCGGCACTGTTTCGTGTGTGAGGTTATCCAAAACCAGCCGATTGGGTGTTGATGAGTATGCCGTGCCAGGCAAAGCGTGCCTGAATTATTCCCCGATGCCCCGGGGATAAGCATGAGGAGGAACGCTATGCGACTTGCATCATTTCTGACGGCAGCCATCCTGACCGGGTCTGCAATTTCAGCAGCACCCGCCATGGCTGACGACACGGGCCAAACACTTTATGTGGACGCTTGTGCCAGTTGCCATGGTGTTGCGGGATTGGGGCGGGGTCCGATGGCAGAATTGATAACCGTCGGAGTGCCAGGCCTGCGAGACCTGTCAGAAAAGAATGACGGGGTTTTTCCGATGCTCAAGGTGATCCAGATTATCGACGGGCGCACCGGGGTGCGCGGGCATGGCAGCGAGATGCCGGTTTGGGGCAGCGAATTCAAAGCAGAGGCGCTTGATGAAGCCGGCGTCTACGGCAGTGAAATCTATGCGCGGGGCAAGATCCTGTCGCTGCTCTATTATCTTGAGTCGATCCAGATGTAGTGAAACCTATTCTGCGGCTTGCATTGGTTGTTCAAGCTCCAGTGACGGCACGTTGTCCGGCGCACCTTCGTCCCAAATGAATTCGGGTGCCTTGATGCGTTTGGCCTGCCGTGACAATGCCCAGTCGCGGGCCGCTTTGCTGCTGCGGCCCAAGGAAAGCTTGGCCAACAGTTGTGCAAACCACTGCACATAAGTGACGAACCAGACGCGGATTGCCAGCATGGATGGCGTGAAGACCAGCGTCAGCATTGTTGCGATGCCAAGGCCAAAAACAACCGCTGTTGCCAATTGTTTCCACCAGAGCGCTGTAGGGCTATCGATGGAATACCCTCCGTTCATGAAATCGAGGCTGAGGCCGAACATCATCGGCGCAAGGCCCGCCATCGTTGTGATCGTGGTCAGCAGCACGGGCCGGATACGGTCCTCGGCCGTGCGGGTGATCGCCTCGGTGCGGGGCATGTATTTGCTGTATTCCTGATAGGTGTCGATCAGGATGATATTGTTGTTCACCACGATGCCTGCCAAGGCCACAATCCCTGTCCCCGTCATGATGATCGAGAAAGGTTGATCCATCACCAGCATCCCCACCAGCGACCCTGCGGTCGACATGACCACCGCCATCAGCACAAGGATGGAATTATAGATGCTATTGAACTGCGCCAGCAGGATGATGAACATCAGGCCCAAGGCGCCGGCAAAAGCCGTTTGCAGGAAGGCACCCGATTCGGCTTGTTCCTCCTGATCGCCGGTCCACTCCCATTCGATCGATGCAGGCAGGGGCATGGTGTCGAGCCAGTCTGTCAGTACGGCAATCCGTTCGTTCGCATTGAGCGGCGTTTCCGACGTTTCGGCGTTGTTCACAAATTCGCTGAGGCTGGCAGAGGTCGTGCTGCCAAGCAGCGTCACCACCTCGTAGCGGCCCATGCCGGTCGCGTCGTCGTTTGCGATGCGTACGACCGCGATGTTTTCACCGCTCACGCTCAGGTTTGTCAGACCCGCAGCAACACCCGCCTTGACGTCAAAATACCGTTTTTGGTCGATCCGGTCGATCTGTGCCAGTTTTGCGACCGGTGTACGTGCAATGAAATTCGATAGCGGGATCAGCCCCTGATTGGTCCGCACCTTCAGGCTGTCGAGGGTAGAAAGCACGCGGTCCTGCTCTGGCAGGCGGACACGAATGTCGATTTCCTCGTCCGAGGTATCGACGCGCATCGTATCAAGCAAGATACCGCGCGTGACCATTTGCACCATGGCCCCCACGGTCGCCACATTCGCGCCAAAGCGCCCCGCTTTTTCGACATCAACGTCGATCTGCCAGTCGATGCCGGGCAGGGGCAGTGAATCCTCGATGGTGATCAGACCGGGTGTTTGTTCGAATTGCGCACGGACAGTCGCGGCGGCTTGGCGCAACGCGTCCCAGTTGTCGCTTTTCAGGCGCAGATGCACGGGCTTGCCCGATGCAGGTCCGCGTGACTGTGCCAGAATTTCGGTTTCGATGCCGGGGATCGTGTTCAACTGCTCTTGAAGCTCTGCCAGAACGACGTCGCCGTCCAATTCCGCGATACCTGCGCGATCCTCCCACGGAATCGTTTCAAGCTGCACTTGGCCGATGGTGTCGCCGGGGGTGCTTGCGCCACTGGCATCGGTGTTCAATCCGCCATCTCCGGCGAAGGAAAATGCGGTAATCACACCGGGATGTGCCAAAACGATTTCTTCGGCCTGACGCACCAGATCGTCTTTTTCTTCAAGCGACAGGTTGCCCCGCGCGCGCACATAAACGATGCCCTGCTCGGGTTCGGATTCGACGAAGAACTCGACTCCGTTGTTATTGGCTCCATAGTAGCTAAAGATCGAAATGACCGTGAAGGTAACTGCACCCACCGTGACCAGCGGCATGATCGGGTTGCCGGCGATGAAATGCATGAAATGGCCAAAGGGCGAACGGTGATAGCCCGATTTGACTGTTTTTGCCTGCCGTTCGATCTTGGCCGCGCCGACGGTGATGGACAACAGGAAGGCCCCGACGATGAAAAGCACCATACCGGGAAGAGAATCAACGAATCCGCTGGTTTGCACGGCTTCAACTGTCAGATAACCGGGGTTGAGCGTAAGCATCGCACCGGTGAAGACAACCATGACAGCAGGGATGACCAACAGCGCACGGACGACCCATGGCAGATGGGCACGCAACGTGTCGGAGGCATTTCCGAAAAGGCGGCTCATGCGGCCTGTCACACCGCCCATGACCGGCAGATAGACCAGCGCCACGATAAGGGATGCGCAAAGCACGAAAATCAGGGTGACCGGCAGCATACCCATGAATTCACCCGGGACACCCGGCCAGAACAGCATCGGCAGAAAAGCGCACAGGGTGGTCGCAGTGGAGGAGATGATCGGCCAGAACATACGCTTTGCTGCCTCTACATAGGCGTGCATCGGGCCGGTACCTTCCCTGATGCGCTTGTCGGCATATTCCACGACGACGATCGCACCATCCACCAGCATACCGACCGCGAGGATCAGGCCGAACATCACGATGTTCGAGATCGTGATTTCCATCACCGCAAGCAGGGCGAAACACAACAAAAACGATGTCGGGATGGCGAAACCCACCAAAAGGGCGGGGCGGGTGCCCAAAGCGGCCAGTACGACAATCATCACCAATGCAATGGCGGTCAGGACCGAGCCTTCCAGCTGGCTGACCATCGACGCCACGTTACGGGACTGGTCGTTCGAGGTGCCGACCTGAATGGCTGATTGCAGTTCCGGCGACCAGCTTGCGCGTTCTTCCGCGACGACCTCTTTCACAAGGGCGGCAGTGTCGATCAGGTTGAAGCCTTTGCGTTTGACGACCTGCAACGCCACGGTGTTCACGCCGTTGAAGCGCGCGGTGCCGACGCGGTCTTCGAATGTCAGGCGGATCGTTGCCAGATCACCCAATGTAATCACCCGGTCGCCGTTGGTCTTGACGGGAAGATTGTAGATGTCCTGCGCTTCGTTGAAGGACGACGGGATTTTGACTGCAAACGTACCTTGTGCCGTTTCAACCTCGCCTGCGGCAATCAGCAGGTTGTTGTTTGTCACGACGCCGATCAACTCGCCTGCGGTCACGTTGTAGGCTTCCAGCCGCAGCGGGTCGATCACGACCTCGAGCATTTCGTCACGTTGGCCTGCAAGACCTGCTTCCAGCACGGCATCAAGGCCTTCGATGCGGTCCTGCAGGTCTTTGGCGACGCGCAGAAGTGTGCGCTCGGGCACCTGACCGGTCAGGTTGACGATGATGATCGGAAATTCGGAGAAGTTGATCTCGTTGATCGAATACTGATCAGCCCCGCTTGGAAACCGCGCCTCGGCGTTGTTCATGGCAGAGCGGATGTCGGCGATGATCTTGGTCTTGTCCCAGCCGAATTCGAATTCGAGCGCTACACCGGCATAGCCTTCGGCGGCGGTGGCCGACATGGATTTCAGCCCATCAAGATCCGACAGTTCCGTTTCCATCGGCTTGACAAGCAGGGTTTCGCTATCTTCGGCGGAAATGCCGGGAAAAGGGACCGATACAAAGATCGCTGGGATTTCGATGTCCGGCTCACCTTCTTTCGGCAGGCCCACATAGGCCATGCCCCCTGCAAGAAGCGAGAGGGCAATGAAGGCAAGCACCATCCGGGCGCGCGAAGCTGCCCAGTCAACAATTCCAGTCATCCCTTGGCCTCCGTGAAGGTCGGCCTAACCTGCACGCCCTCTACGACGAATTCCTGCCCGACCGTGATGATATCAATCGCTTCGGGCAGGTCCGTCACCCAAACACCCTCGGCGGTGTCCCGCAGAATGGTCACGGGCATGAACTGCACCATGTTGCCGTCGGCGATGGTCCGCACGCCCAAGACGCCATCGTCATCAAGCGTGAGCGACGATTGCGCGACAAGATGCGCTGTGCGCCCTTCAGACGCGATGAGGATCTCGGCGGTCTGCCCGTCGCTGATGGCAAGGTCATCGTTTGCCACTGTCACCTCGACACGGAATGTGCGGGTCAGGTCATCGGCGCTGCGCGACAGAAAGGTCACGCGGCCTTGCGCCCGTTCACCATTGGTCAGGCGGGCACCGGCCATCGCGCCGAGATTGACCTTGGACACGTCAGCTTCGGGCACAAAGCCGACAAGCTTGATTTCGTTAAGCTGGATAATTGTCGCACATGGTGTGCCCGGCTGCATCAGCGCGCCAAGTTCGGCGGTGTCCGTTTCCAGCAGGCCAGAAAACGGGGCGGTGATCGTCAGTTTGTCGATTTCGCGCGCGGCAAAGGCGACCGCGGCTTGCGCGGATTCGATGCCGGCCTGCGCAGATGCGACGCCAGACCGCGCCCGCTGCAAGGAAGCCGTTGCCGACTCCATCGCGGCTTGCGCACTCACAAGACGGGTTTCCGAGGCAAAGCCATCTTCGGACAGGCGCTGGGCCGCGTTGAGATTGATCTCGGCTTCGCGGATACGGGCATTGGCTTCGATCACATTGGCTTGGGCCTCTGGGACACGGGCTTGCGCTTCTGCGCGGCGCGCACGGGCTTCGGCCAAAGATGCTTCGCGGGTGCCGGGGTCGAGGCTGCAGAGCAACTCGCCTTCATTGATGAAAGCGCCCTTGCGGCGGGGCTCTGAAATCACGAGGCCGGATGTTTCCGATGCGACGGTGACCTGTCGTGCTGCTTCTGTTCGTCCGCGTAGGATAACCGCACTGTCGATCGTCCGGGCAACGGAATGCGTAGCGACCACGCCGACAAGGGATTCTCCGGTTTCCGCAACGTCGTCAGCCACAGCGCCGTCTGCAGATTGGACTGTGTTTTCGGCAGGTGCGCTTTGTGCAAATCCGACAAGCGTGTCACGCTCGAACACAACCATATATAAGCCAGCCAGCACGATGAGCGCGGTAAGCACCGGAATAAATTTCATATCGTCGTCCCTTTTGGCGTCCCGTGATTAACCGGCAGCCTTATTGTAAGTGCAGTATCGTTACGTGTGGGTTTGTGGTGTGGATCACAATATTGTACTAAACCATTCAGTTTACTTTATACAAAAGCGGACACAGCGGCAAGCGCACTTTTGCGTGTGGATTGCAGGAATAGCGGCGCAATTTACCCTGACCTCTTGTTCATTGCGGCGGCTTCACGATATGTACCCGAAAATACGTCTTTAAACCTGCAAGAAATTGGGGACCAGGGTGAGCGACAGCGACAGCTTTATCAACGAAGTCACCGAGGAAGTCCGCCGCGAAAAGCTGTTTGGATACCTTCGCCGCTATGGCTGGATCGCAGTGGCAGCGGTTCTTTTGATTGTCGGGGGCGCGGCATGGAACGAATACCGCAACGCGCAGGCGCGTAGTACAGCGCAGGCAACGGGTGACGCGCTTCTGGCTGCCTTGGAAGAGAACGACCCTGCTGCGCGTGCCGCCGCGATGGCCGATGTGGACGCCGAGGGTGCGGCAGTTGCCGTGACGTTGCTTTTGCGGGCCGCCACGCAGCAAGAGGCGGGTGATCTGGCAGCTTCTGCCGATACGCTTTCTGCTGTCGTCACCAACCCCGACCTGCCAGAGATGTATCGCGATCTGGCTGCGTTCAAAGCGGCTATGTTGCCAACTGACGATACTGCGGCGCGACGCGCAAACCTCGATGCGCTTTCCCAGCCGGGCCAACCGTTCCGTCTGCTGGCTCTTGAGCAGATTGCCTATTTGACCTTGGCGCAGGGCGACAGGGATGGCGCAATCGCCATCCTGCGCCAGATTGAAGAAGATGCCGGTGTGACACGCGGCTTGCGTGAGCGGGTCCAGACCCTCATGGTAGCACTGGGCGAGCCGTCGCCCGATCCTGTGAACCAGTAAAGCGCAGATTGGATCTGACCCGTGACTTCAAGAGCAAGCATCGCCGCCGCCCTGAGCCTTGTTGTATTGGCAGCATGTGGCGATGATGATGTGATCCTGCCCGGCGATCGGTTCGATATCCGGGCGCAAACGGTTTTCGAAAACCAGGTTTTACCAGTCAGCCTACCCGCCGCGCGCATCAATGCGGACTGGGGTCATCGGAACGGCAGCCCGAGCCATAGGATCACGCATCCGGCACTTGGCGCGGACCTGCGTCCGCTGTTTGTCGCTGACATCGGTGAAGGCGACAGCAAAAGTGCGCGGATCACATCCCATCCCGTTGTCGCAAACGGTGTAGTCTACACGGTTGATGCACGCGCGCTCGTGACTGCGACCACCGTTGGTGGCGCAAATCTCTGGACCCGTGACCTGACACCGACGCGCGATAACGCGGCCGATGCCTCGGGCGGCGGGATTTCGGTTGGCGGCGGGCAGGTCTACGTCACAACCGGATTTGGTGAAATTACGGCGCTTGATGCAGCCACTGGTGCTGAAATCTGGACCCAAGACCTTGATGCGCCAGCAAACGCCGCGCCGACTTTGCGCGGTGATCTGGTCTATGTCGTGGCACGTGACAGCACGGCCTGGGCGCTTGATGTCTCCAACGGGCGTATTCGCTGGCAACGCTCGGGTGCGCCATCGACGGCCAATTTTGCGGGCGGTGCGTCACCTGCCGTCAGCGGCGAATTCGTGGTGTTTCCGTTTCCGTCCGGCGAGGTGCTGGCCACCTATCCGCGCGGTGGCCTGACCCGCTGGTCCACCTTTGTTTCAGGGGACCGCATTGGCAGCGCCTCCAACGTGATCAACGACATTTCGGGTGATCCGGTCATTGTCGGCGACCGCGTCTACATCGGCAACTTCGGTGGCCGGACCGTTGCAATCAATCTGGATGATGGTGAACGGCTGTGGACCGCCACCGAAGGCGCAGTCAGCCCGGTTTGGCCTGTAGGCAATGCGGTTTTCCTGATCAATGACCTCAACGAGCTGGTCCGACTTGATGCCAATTTGGGCAATCCTGTTTGGCGCACGGCTTTGCCAACCTTCGAGGACGAAGAACGGACACGCCGCCAAAAACGTGTCTTTGCGCATTATGGACCTGTTCTGGCAGGTGGGCGCTTGATTGTCACATCTTCTGATGGCTTAATTCGCCAGTTCGATGCTGCCTCCGGTGCCTTGCTTGACGAGATTGATCTGCCCGGTGGCGCGGCCTCTGGCCCTGTTGTCGCCGGAGAGACCCTTTACGTGCTGAGTAAAAACGGGCAATTGCACGCTTTCCGTTAAGCCTGAAGTGGTGTAGCTGCGCAGGCGTATACCGTCAGGAGCTGACAAAATGACCTTTACCCTCGCAATTGTGGGCCGTCCTAATGTGGGCAAATCCACCTTGTTCAACCGTCTGGTTGGCAAGAAACTGGCCTTGGTCGATGACCAGCCGGGGGTGACGCGTGATTTGCGCGAAGGCGAAGGACGCATCGCGGACCTGCGCTTTACTGTGATCGACAGCGCCGGACTGGAAGAAGCGACCGACGACAGCTTGCAAGGGCGGATGCGCCGTCTGACCGAACGTGCGGTGGAAATGGCCGATGTCTGCCTTTTCATGATCGACGCACGGGCAGGGGTGCTGCCTGCGGATGAGGTCTTTGCCGACATCCTGCGCAAGAAGAACGCCAATGTGATTCTGGCCGCCAACAAAGGCGAAGGCAAAGCCGCTGATGCCACGATCCTCGAGGCCTATGCGCTGGGGCTGGGCGAGCCGATCCGTTTGTCTGCCGAACATGGCGAGGGAATGGGCGAGCTGATGGATGTGCTGCGCCCTATTGCAGATGCACATGCTGAAAAAGCGGCTGCTGATGCGCCGGAAGTCGACGTTGACGTAGGCGACGATGATGAGGACGCCGCACGCATCCCGACCTCTGCCAAACCGTTGCAGATTGCCGTTGTGGGGCGGCCCAACGCGGGCAAGTCTACGCTGATCAACAAGATCATCGGTGAAGAGCGCCTGCTGACCGGGCCGGAGGCGGGCATCACCCGCGATGCGATCTCTGTTAAACGGGACTGGGGCGGGGTGCCGATGCGAATCTTTGATACCGCAGGTATGCGCAAGAAGGCCAAGGTGCAGGAAAAGCTGGAAAAGCTGTCTGTGTCCGACGGATTGCGCGCGGTAAAATTCGCTGAAGTCGTGGTTGTGTTGCTCGATGCCGAAATCCCGTTCGAGCAGCAGGATTTGCGCATCGCCGATCTGGCAGAGCGTGAGGGGCGTGCCGTTGTCGTCGCCGTCAACAAATGGGACATCGAAGGCGAAAAGCAAAGCAAGCTCAAAGAGTTGCGGGAAAGTTTTGAACGGCTTTTGCCACAGTTGCGTGGTGCACCGCTGGTTACGGTCTCGGCCAAGACGGGCAAGGGGCTGGACCGTTTGCAGCAGGCCATCATGCGCGCGCATGAGGTGTGGAACCGCCGTATTTCAACTGCGAACCTGAATCGTTGGCTGACCGGTATGCTTGAACAGCACCCGCCACCGGCACCCGGCGGTAAGCGGATCAAGATGCGGTATATGACGCAAGTGAAGACACGCCCGCCTGCGTTTGTGGTGATGACGTCACATCCGGATTTGATGCCGGAAAGCTATAAACGCTATCTGGTCAATGGTTTGCGCGTCGACTTTGATATGCCCGGCACACCGATCCGGTTGTTCCTGCGCGATCAGGGCGACAAGAACCCCTACAAGGACAAGAAGTCAGCGCAGCCGTCGCGCCTGTCAAAGCACCTTAAAAAGGGGTAGCGCGACCGTTAGCGCGTGTCGCTGCGATCAAGCCCAGCAGGATCACGATGCCAACCCCGGCGAGTGCGGAAACTGTCCATGTCGCAAGACCGTTCGCGACGATAATGCCGACGAGCGCCCAGATCACGGTCAGGCCGTAGAACGTGCTCGTTCGGCGGATCAAAACGAGGCTTGCAACGATCAGGGCGCCGATGATCCCGATGTATGCCCAGCCGAGCGCACCCGTTAACACGCCATAACCAGCCGCCGTAGTACCCAGCGACACGAAGGAGGCGGCGGTCAGCCAGCCCGCGTAAATACCGACAGGGACCTTGAACAGCCATTGGTCCTTTTGCGGCGCGCGCATCATGGCGGCGATCGCGGTAGCGGCCATCACGAAGATCAGGATCGTGGCCCAGATTGCGCTGGCGTTCGCGACCGTCAGCCATGGCGTGCCGACAGCAAGGCTGATGATCAGTGGTTTGCGGGCCTGATCCCATGCCGCATCGTCAGCCCGTTTGAGCATGCCGTAAATCGCAGAAACAACAAGCCAGCCATAGATCAGCCCCCAGATTGCAAAGGCATATCCTTCGGGTTGGATGGGCGGGTCAATCTGCGGGATCGGAAGTTGATCTTCGCGGAAACCGCTAAAAGGCCGTGTCAAAGCCGGAGACACAACAAAAGTTGCGGTGAAAACGAGGGTCAGGAGTGCATAGATTTTGTTCATGATTCTGACTATAGCGCCGTCAGTTCAGGTTGCATCTAAAAGATGCGAAAAAAGCAGGCGTGCTGCTGACGCCCCTTTCCCGCAAACTCAGGCCATCTGCCCGTCAGCATTGATCCGTGTCTTGCCCCGCAGGTAAGGATGCAGCGCAGCGGGCAGGTCAACCGATCCATCCGCCTGCTGCCCGTTCTCGACCACGGCGATCAGCGCGCGACCAACGGCCAGGCCCGAGCCGTTCAGCGTATGCACGAACTGCGGTTTGCCGCCACCTTCGGGCTTGTAGCGCGCGTTCATGCGTCGTGCCTGATAGTCACCAGCGACCGAAACAGAGCTGATCTCGCGATAGGTATTCTGGCCGGGCAACCAGACTTCGATATCGTGGGTCTTGCGCATCCCCGCACCCAGATCGCCGGTGCACAGCACGACGGTACGGTAGGGCAGGTCCAGCTTTTCGAGGATGGTCTGCGCGCAGTTTGTCATGCGGTCATGCTCTGGCGCGCTGTCCTCGGGGCGCGTGATGCTGACCATTTCGACCTTTTCGAACTGGTGCTGGCGCAACATGCCCGAGGTGTCGCGGCCCGCACTGCCCGCTTCGGAGCGGAAACACTGGGTGTGCGCCACATAGCGGCGGGGCAGGTTGCTTTCTTCGAGCGTCAGGCCGTTGACGATATTGGTCAATGTGACCTCGGCCGTCGGGATCAGCCACCAGCCGTTTGTCGTCTGATAGCTGTCTTCGCCGAACTTGGGCAACTGTCCGGTGCCGTACATCATCTCTTCACGCACCAACACGGGCGTGATGGTTTCAGTCAACCCGTGTTCTTCCACATGCACGTCCAGCATGAACTGCGCCAAAGCGCGATGCAGGCGGGCCACGGCACCAGAGAGCAGGACAAAGCGGCTGCCGGACAGTTTGGCTGCCGTTTCAAAATCCATGCCGGGGCGAATGGCTGGAATGTCAAAATGCTCCAGCGGCGCGAAATCGAGGGTCCGCGGTGTGCCCCATCGATGGAGTTCCACGTTGTCATCTTCATCCTGACCATCCGGGATGTTCTCATCTGGCAGGTTGGGGATACCCATCAGCAGATCTTTAAGGGCGGCATCTTCGGCCTTGGCCTCTTCGCTGAGACGCTGCGTTTCAGCCTTCTTTTGTTTCGCCATCGCTTTGTTGAAGTCGGCTTGATCAAATTCTTCTTCAGCGATTAGACGTCCGATGCTGCCTGCCAACCTATTTGCTTCGGCCTGCGCGGTCTCAGCAGCCAAAATCTTGGCGCGCCGTGCTTCATCCATTGCCAAGATCCGGGATGATACCGGTGCAATGCCGCGACGAGACAGTGCCGCATCAAAAGCGGCGGGGTTGTCACGGATGGTGCGGATATCATGCATGGCATCGGTCCTTGTGCGATGTTTCAGTGCGGGTCATATGCCTGATTGTGGGGTGCAAGTGAACTGCGAATTTAGGAGTAAGGTTGCACAAGCCAACGGCTGGCCTTGCCATAATCGCG
>NZ_JAWOAN010000020.1:0-10032 GCF_046498525.1 Yoonia sp. | reverse complement strand
GGATCAGACATTCCGATGGTCATGACCATCACCTTCCTGCTGGCCGTTCTGATCGTGATGATGAACCTGATCGCCGATATTCTTTACGGTGTGCTTGACCCGAGGATTCGCTATGACTGATATGAGCATCCCGAAGAAAGAGCCTCTTATCGAAAAACCACGCAACCAGTGGCTTGATATCTGGGACCAGTTCAAGACGCACAAGGGCGCTGTCTTTGGTCTGGGCTTTTTGATCTTCATCACGCTTTTCGCGACGATCGGCCCATGGCTGTGGCAGGTCGATCCCGGCAAATTGGATATCCGCAACAAGGACGTGCGCCCGATCTACATGGCTCTTTTCAACAGCGAAGCAAAGGTGAGCTGGGCCAACCCGATGGGCACGGACAACCTTGGGCGGGATATCATGGCCAACATCATGCAAGGAGGGCGGATTTCGCTTGCCGTGGGGTGGACTGCGATGATTTTAGCCGTTTTCCTTGGAACGCTGATTGGTGTCCTGGCGGGGTATTTCCGACGTCTCGACGGTATTCTGATGCGCTTTACCGATCTGGTTTTGTCCCTGCCCCTGCTGCCATTGCTGCTGGTCATGATGCTGTTGTTCCGTGATCCGCTGCGCGCGGCATTCGGGCCGGAAAACGGCATTTTCATCCTGATCGTGGTCGGTATCGGCGTCACGTCATGGATGCAGACCGCGCGGATCGTGCGGGGCGATGTGATGGCCCTGAAAGAACGCGAGTTCGTGCTCGCCGCGCGGTCCATCGGTACACCTGCACGGCGGATGATCACACGGCACCTACTGCCCAACGTGCTGTCGCCGATCATGGTGTCCGCGACCCTTGGCCTTGCAACTGCGATCATCACGGAAAGCGCGCTGTCGTTCCTCGGCCTTGGCTTTCCATCGGATTTCCCCACCTGGGGCAAGATCCTGTTTGACAGCGTCGACCGGATGACCGCCTTCCCCGAGCGCGTCCTCTGGCCCGGTCTGGCGATCTCACTGACCGTTTTGGCGGTGAACTACATAGGCGACGGCTTGCGCGACGCGCTTGATCCGCGGATCAGAGGGTTGTGATTTGCCTTAGGTTGCGATCGGCATAGCTTCGCTAGGAGATTGACAAAAAGTCGCCAGCCAACAGGAGAGCCAAATTATGAACAGGATGACCGCAAAGGATTTTGATCAGGAACTTCTTGATCTTTACGATTTCTATGCGCACGGCAAGATTACCAAGCGCGAGTTTCTGGACAGGGCAGGCAAATTCGCAGTTGGCAGCGTGACAGCCGCCGCCCTGCTGACAATGCTTAGCCCCGATTATGCACTGGCCGAGCAGGTGTCGTTCAATGACCCTGACATCGTGCCGGAGTACATCACCTACCCTTCGCCGAACGGCCATGGAGAGGTGCGCGGCTATCTGGTCAAACCGGCCGAGGCAACGGGCCCCCTGCCTGCCGTACTGGTCATCCACGAAAACCGTGGCCTGAACCCTTATATCGAAGATGTCGCACGGCGTGTCGCCAAGGCGGGTTTCATGGCACTGGCCCCTGATGGTCTGACCTCGGTTGGCGGCTATCCCGGCAACGACGCCGAAGGCCGCGATTTGCAGCGCACCGTTGATGGCGAAAAGCTGATGAATGACTTTTTCGCAGGGTTCGAACATCTGATGGGCCGCGATGACAGCACAGGGCGCGTAGGCGCTGTGGGCTTTTGCTATGGTGGTGGCGTCGTGAACGCGCTGGCTGTTGCCTATCCCGAGATGAGCGCCGGTGTGCCGTTCTATGGCCGTCAGGCAGCGGTCGCGGACGTGCCGAAAATTCAGGCCCCGTTGTTGCTGCAATACGGTGAACTGGACGAGCGTATCAACGAAGGCGCCGCCGCCTATAGCGCCGCTCTCACGGCGAACGGCAAAACCTTTGAAGAATATTTCTATGAGGGTGCCAACCACGGTTTCCACAATGACAGCACCCCTCGCTATGATGAGGCAATGGCCGAACTGGCGTGGGACCGCACGATCGGGTGGTTCAACACCTATCTAACCTGATCGTCAGGAATGCGCGGCAATCTCGCCTTGGGAAATTGGACAGGAGGCTTTGCCCCCTGTCAAAATGCGGCAAAATGGCGCTTGTGAATTCCGACAGAAACAATCAGATAAGGGCGACACAAAGAATTTCCGAGTGAGCCGCCGGATGAGCAAAATACCGTCACCCTGCATCGACATTTGCAAGTACAAGCGCGAGGGCCATTGTATCGGATGTGCGATGACAAAGGCCCAAAAGTCGCTTTACAAGTCATTGAAGAAACCTGCGCACAAGACAGCCTTTATTGAAATGCTGATGACCCAACAGGACCAACTGGGCAAATACCAACATTGGCGCAAGGAATACAAAAAGAAATGCGCCAAAAAAGGCGCATCTCTACCGGTTGAATTCTAGCGGTCGCTTAGGCCAGATGCGACCGCAGCATCCAGGCAAACTTCTCATGGGTCTGCCCGCGCGCGATGCACAGATCTTCGGTCAGCGTATCGCCATGTTCCGCTGCCAGTTCACCGGCGGCGGCAAGTGTCGCAGCGAGTGTTTCCTGCGCTTCTTGCAGCATCTTGACCATGGTCTTGTCATCGGTATGCCCGTCATGTTCGGCCACCTTGGACCGCTTGAGCATAACCGCCAGCATACCGTCTGCATGTGCATCAAGCGCCTTAATCCTTTCGGCCAGATCATCCTGCGCGACAAAGTGATCTTCGTAGATTTCCTGAAACATCGCATGCAGCGGGCCAAAGGCCATGCCGGTCACGTTCCAATGGAAGTTCTGCGCCAGCATGGTGGTTACAGCCGTCTCCGCAACGCATTGGTTCAGCGCATCGGCGATGGCTGACTGCGCAGAGGGGCTGAGATCGGAAGCTGTTTGTGTCATGGTAAGTCCTTATCAAAGTGTCATCATCTTATTGGCGAAGCCGGCCTTGAATAAGACCTAGATCTCTTCACCTGCTTCGTCGAGCCTTGCCACGGCTTTGCATATCAGGAAATGCAGGCTGGCCGCCTTTTCGCGTGACATACGACTGAGCATACCAAACCGATAACGGTCTTCATCGCCTTGGCGGATGGCATCGAATATATTTGCCAGCCACAACTCATCGAACGATTGTTCCGCTGCGGTCAGTTCGTGAAAACGCAGTCTGCGGCCAAGCGCTTCGGGCAAGGCAGCAAGCAAATCCGCCATCGGATCGCCCGTTATGACGCCAGAAAGCCGCGCCTTGCGGCCCGCGCGACGCAGTGCCGGTGGGGTGGGGCGCAGCGGTTCTGTTGCGCGTCCGGTGTTTCGAAAATATGCAAAAGCAACTTGTGCCAAGACTCGCTCCTATTTCCGACTAATATACTCAGAATAAGTGTCCGCGCAATCCGGAAAGCAAAAGGGCGGCGCCTTGTCGCACCGCCCTTTGCTTTTGTCCCTGACGCTTGCCTAGTCGATCTTGGGCAGCAATTCGTCCAAAGACTTTTTCGCGTCACCGTAGAACATACGCGTGTTTTCCTTGAAGAACAGCGGGTTCTCGATGCCGGAATAGCCGGTACCCTGCCCGCGCTTGGACACGATCACCTGCTTGGCCTTCCAGCATTCCAAAACCGGCATACCAGCGATGGGGCTGTTCGGATCGTCCTGTGCCGCAGGATTCACGATATCGTTGGAGCCGATCACGATGGCCACATCGGTATCAGGAAAATCCTCGTTGATCTCGTCCATTTCCATCACGATGTCATAAGGCACCTTCGCTTCGGCCAAGAGCACGTTCATGTGCCCCGGCAGACGCCCCGCGACAGGGTGGATCGCAAAGCGGACGTTTTTGCCCTTGGCGCGTAGTTTGCGCACCAGTTCCGACACCGCCTGCTGGGCCTGTGCCACCGCCATGCCGTAGCCCGGGATGATGATGATGCTATCCGCTTCATTCAGCGCGGTCGCGACGCCGTCCGCATCAATTGCAATCTGCTCTCCTTCAACGGCCATCTGCTCGCCTTGCGGGCCGCCAAAGCCCCCCAGGATCACGCTGACGAACGACCGGTTCATGGCCTTGCACATGATGTAGGACAGGATCGCACCGCTTGAGCCGACCAGCGCGCCCACAACGATCAAGAGATCATTACCGAGCGAGAAGCCGATCGCCGCCGCCGCCCAGCCGGAATAGCTGTTCAGCATCGACACGACGACAGGCATATCCGCGCCGCCGATGCCCATGATCAGGTGATAGCCGATAAACAGGCCGGCCAGTGTCAGCAAGACCAGCGCCCATGAGCCGCTGCCACCCAGATAGGCGATCAGCATCACAGCCGACAGCGCAGCCGCACCGGCGTTCAACATATGCCCGCCGGGTAGTTTCTTTGCGGATGTATCGACCTTGAAGGGCAGCATGCTGGAGTTGCCCGCAAGCTTGGCATAGGCGATGACGGAACCGGTGAAGGTTACCGCACCGATCCAGATACCAAGCACCAGTTCGACACGCAGAATCCCGATTTCGACGCTCGACTTTTTCGCGATCAACTGACCAAAGGCGCTCAGCTCCTCGTAGACGTCCCTGGGCAACCCGATCGCGGTGATGCCGTCGGCTTGGGTGGCGCCCATAACTTGACCATTCGCCTGATAAAGAGCGGCGATATCGTTGATCATCAGATCAGCATTAAAGCCGACAAAGACCGCTGCCAGACCCACAAGCGAGTGCATGATCGCCACAAGTTCCGGCATCTGGGTCATCTCGACCTTGGTCGCCAGTTGATAGCCGACCAAACCGCCAAGTGCGATCAGCACGATCGACAGCAGCCCAAGACCGGACCCCGGCCCGACAAGCGTGGCAAAGACCGCCAGCGCCATACCTGAGATACCGTACCAGACGGCACGTTTCGCGCTTTCCTGCCCCGAAAGGCCGCCCAGCGAGAGGATGAAGAGTATACCTGCGACGACATAGGCCGCGATAGTGAATGCGTTTTCCATTGCCCTGCCCCTTTAGGATTTCTGGAACATGGCGAGCATGCGCCGTGTCACGAGGAAGCCACCGAAGATGTTGATGGCTGCCATAAAGATACCAAGTGCCGCCAATACGGTGATCAGTGCGCTGCTTGATCCGATCTGGATCAGCGCGCCCAGAATGATGATCGACGAGATCGCGTTCGTCACGGCCATCAGCGGTGTGTGCAGCGAATGTGCGACGTTCCAGATGACCTGGAAACCGATGAAGACCGACAAGACGAATACGATGAAGTGCTGCATGAAGCTGGCAGGCATCCCCGGAATAAGGCCAATGCCCAAAATGAGCGCCGCACCTGCGGCTAGAAGGCTTACCTGTGTCTTTGTCTCCTGCTTGAAGGCCGCGACTTCTTTTGCGCGCTTTTCTTCAGGCGTCAGCTCTTTTGGTGCTTCCTTCTTGGGAGCCGCCGCAATCGCGGCCACCTTGGGTGGTGGTGGCGGGAAGGTGATTTCGCCGTGGTGCGTCACCGTTGCACCGCGGATCACATCGTCTTCCATGTTGTGGTTGGGCGTGCCGTCTTTTTGTGGTGTCAAATCCGTCATCATGTGGCGGATATTGGTGGCATATAGCGTGGAAGACTGCGCAGCCATCCGGCTTGGGAAATCCGTATAGCCGACAATGGTCACGCCGTTGTCGGTCACGATCTTTTCGTCCTTGACCGTCAGCTTGCAGTTACCGCCCCGTTCGGCGGCCAGGTCAACGATCACCGACCCCGGTTTCATGCTTTCGACCATATCCTTGGTCCAAAGCTCTGGTGCCTCACGGCCCGGGATCAGCGCCGTGGTGATCACGATATCCATATCGGGTGCGATTTCACGGAACTTGGCCAATTGCGCGGCAGCGAATTCCGGCGACGAAACAGCGGCGTAACCGCCGGTCGCAGAGCCGTCCTGCTGCTCTTCCTCGAAATCAAGGAAAACGAATTCGGCACCCATTGATTCGACCTGTTCGGCCACTTCGGGGCGCACGTCGAAGGCGTAGGTCATCGCGCCCAGCGATGTGGCTGTCCCGATCGCGGCAAGACCGGCAACACCAGCCCCGACAACAAGAACCTTCGCGGGCGGGACCTTGCCGGCAGCCGTCACCTGACCGGTGAAGAAGCGGCCAAAATTGCTGCCCGCTTCGATTACGGCACGATAACCGGCGATGTTCGCCATCGACGACAGCGCGTCCATCTTCTGCGCGCGGCTGATACGCGGTACCATGTCCATGGCGATGACAGTGGCGCCTTTTTTGTTGGCGGCCTCCATCAACTCCTTGTTTTGCGCAGGATAGAAGAACGAAATCAGAGTCTGGCCTTCGCGCAGGCGCTTGATCTCGGCGTCTGACGGCGGGCGCACCTTGGCGACAATATCCGCAGCTTTGTAAAGAGCGGCGGCAGTCTTTACGACCTCTACATCCGCGTCCTTATATACCTGATCCGAGAAACCGGCGGCCTCGCCAGCCCCTGTTTCAATCACGCATTCATAGCCGAGCTTTTGCAGGTCTTTGGCAGAAGCGGGTGTCATCGCGACCCGGTCTTCGCCTTCAAATATTTCTTTTGGTGTGCCGATCTTCACGGATCATCCCCCATATCTGTTCTGGCAGTTAAGATGCATTATCGTGCGACAGAATATTTCACAAGGGACCGGCTGCCATGACATTAAATATCATGCGCTAACAGTCACACCCAGCGTCGCGTCTTTTGGCAATAACGGGCGAAATCCGCGCGGAATTTGACGCGCAGGCGGTTTTCTTCGGGAATAATAAAGCGTTGCGTGATCGTAAACATGAAAAGCGGCACCAGTAGCAAGGCGACAGGCGCTTCCCAGCGCAAGGCAAGCCCTGCCAGAACGAGCGTATCGCCCAGATAGATCGGGTTGCGGCTGCGTTTGAAGATGCCCGACGTGACAAGTTGATCGGCTTCCATATGCGGAATGATCGTTGTGCGCTTTCGCCGCATCTCGACAAAGGCCAGCAGCATCAGCACGATCCCGCCTCCTACCAGCAACCCGCCCAACAGATCCGTCACCGGCCCGCCGATGGCCCAAGACATCGGTTGTAGGTCCGCGATCAACCAAGTGAGAACGATAGCCAGCAGCAGCCAGACGGGAGGGATGTCGATCCATTTCATGCGCTTGTTTTGCCGGAGCATTTTGCCCTTGTCCATGCCTTGCCTGCCGTTAGGCTTTATCAGGGCGTTGGACGGATCATGGAACACACAGGAAAACATGCGCTGTGTCTGCTTTATGTCGACACCGGCATCTTGCGCAGTGTAAACGGCCAGACGATACAGATTTCCGGAGGACTGGTCTGATGACTGATTTTGCAGCGACCAAAGCGATGTTTCACCTGCCCGAAGGCATGATCTATCTGGACGGCAATTCGCTGGGGCCGTTGCCAAGGGCCGCTGCCGCACGCGTTGAACGCGCAGTGACCGCCGAATGGGGCGAAAAGGTCATTACCGGATGGAACCGTGCGGGCTGGATGGCGCAGCCAACAACATTGGGCGACCGCATCGGGCGCTTGATCGGTGCCGAATCCGGCCATGTGGTGCTGGGTGATACCCTGTCGATCAAGGTCTATCAGGCGCTCGCCGCCGCCATTGATCTGGTGCCCGATCGCAAGGTGATCCTGACCGACAACGGCAACTTTCCGTCGGATATTTACATGGCCGAAGGTCTGATCAAATCGCTGGGGCGCGGACATGAATTGCGCGTCGTGGACCCCGAGGATGTGGAAAACCACATCGACGATGATCTGGCGGTGCTTATGCTGACGCAAGTCGATTACCGGACTGGCCGTTTGCACGACATGAAGGCGCTTACCGCCAAGGCGCATGCGGTTGGGGCTATTGCTTGCTGGGATCTGGCGCATACGGCAGGGGCGATGGCAGTCGATCTGCAAGGCTGCGACGCGGATTTCGCCGTTGGCTGCACGTATAAATACCTCAATGGCGGGCCCGGTGCGCCTGCCTTCATCTATGTCGCGCCAAAACACATCGACAAGTGCCAGCCAGCCTTGTCGGGGTGGCTGGGCCATGAAGCCCCCTTTGCCTTCGACCTCGACTACCGCCCCGGCACCGGGATCGAGCGGATGCGTGTCGGCACACCGCCTGTCTTGCAAATGGCGGCGCTGGATGCATCGCTCGATATCTGGGATCAGGTGGATATGGATGCGCTGCGTGCCGCCTCTATCCGTTTGACGGAACAGTTTATCGCAGGCATCGAAGCACGTTGCCCGATGCTCGCCCTCGCCAGCCCGCGTGATACCGATCAGCGCGGCAGTCAGGTGTCGTTCGCCTTTGAACACGGCTATGCCGCCATGCAGGCCTGTATCGCACGCAATGTCATCGGTGATTTTCGCGCACCCGACATCATGCGCTTTGGCTTTTGCCCGCTCTTCATCGACGCGGGCGATGTGGATGCGGCAATTGATGTGATCGCCGATGTGATGGGTCATGCGATTTGGGATGATCCGGCTTACAAACAGGTCGCCCGCGTTACCTGAAACTCAGACATAGGTCGCCTCTTGCTCGTCCGGCAGGCTGTCATACCCGTGGACAGCCACATTCAGGGCCGCCCCCAGCAAGATCAGATAGGCACTGACGTAAAGCCACAAAAGCAGGCCGATGACCGCGCCGATAGAGCCGTAGACCTCGTTATAACTGGCGAAATTGGTCAGGTAGTAAGACAGCCCTGCCGACGCACCGACCCATAAGACAACGACAACAAACGCACCCACAGTGATCCAGCGTCCCCGCCCCCCGATACGCACAGGGCCAAAGCGGTAAAGCAGGCTCAGCCCCGTCATCAGGACACCCAAGGCGATCAGCCAGCGCATGGCTTCCAGCACCCATGCGGTCGCGCCGGCCATCGGGATGAAAGCAAGAATGATAGGCACGATCACCACAACAGTCAGCGCGATAATTGCCAATGTCACAAGGGCAAACGTCAACAGCAAGGCCACAACCATCTGCCACAGCCCGTTGCGCGTGCGCTGGCCTGCAATCGCGTTCAGTCCCCCGATCAGGGCCGCTACACCTGCACGGCTGGACCAGAGCGCCAGCGCGATGGATACCACCGTGGCCCAGCCCAGCGCATCCGTGGGTGCAGCAACCAACCGAAAGACCTGTGACGCAATCAGATTATAGGCATCCGGCGGGATGATGTCTTCCATCAACGCCAGTTGTTCGGCGATCACCACCGGATCGGCGATCAGCCCGAAAATGGCAATGACTGCGGCGATCCCCGGAAAAATTCCGAACATGCCGAAGAAAGCGACCCCGGCGGCGATCAGGCCAATGTGCTTTTCTCCCGCAGTCTTCCAGACTGCAGCCAAGATTTGCCATATCCGCTTCAATGTCACCATTCGACTGAACTAAACGCCATTTTTTGATTGCTAAGCTTTAACTTAGGGCAAAGTCGCGCCAGCCGCCACATATGTCGTCAAAAGGCAGCGTCCAGCAGCGACAACGACACGCCAGACCGGAAAAACAGTCGCGTCGCAGTGAAAGACACGCTAGGATTCCTCAAAACAGGGAAAACCCTGAAACCGAAGGCAGATGCAGTGAACACCCTGACCGCACATACCAACACGCTCGCCGAGCGGGTGTTGGCCCAAGAAAGCGACCGCTATCTGGTGGCCATTACCGGCGCACCGGGCTGTGGCAAATCCACCCTCTCCAGCGAACTGGCCCGCCGCCTGAATGCACAGGGGCGCAAGTCCATCGTCGTTCCGATGGACGGGTTTCACCTTGATAACAGCATCCTCGAGGCCCGCGGCCTGCGCCCGCGCAAAGGCGCGCCTGAAACGTTTGACGCACCCGGTTTTTTGCGACTGATCAGGGCGCTCAAGACAGGCGAAGAAGTCTTTGCGCCCTCTTTTGACCGCACGCGTGATCTGGCGATTGCGGGATCGGTTGCCGTGCCCGCTGCTGCAAAGGTGGTGATTGTCGAAGGCAATTACCTGATGTTCGATGAAGCGCCATGGTCGGAGCTAGCGGACCTGTTATTGTTTAGAAGAAAATTGCGCATAGCAACAAAGGCACGGG
>NZ_JAWOAN010000130.1:0-7137 GCF_046498525.1 Yoonia sp. | reverse complement strand
GATCGGTGCGCAGCTTGTCCCATGCGCCTTGCAGCGTCATCAGACCGTTGATCATACCGCCCCAGCTCGGCATCCAAAGCACGATGGAGAAGACCATACCAAGGGTCGATGCCCAGTCAGGCAGTGCCGTGTAGTGCAAGTGGTGTGGACCCGCCCAGATATACAGGAAGATCAGCGCCCAAAAGTGGATGATCGACAGCTTGTACGAAAAGACCGGACGACCGGCCTGTTTGGGCACGAAGTAGTACATCATACCAAGAAAGCCCGCCGTCAGGAAGAAGCCCACTGCGTTGTGACCATACCACCACTGCACCATCGCATCCTGCACACCACTGAACACCTGCACAGACTTGCTGCCCCAGATGCTAACAGGGATGCTGAGGTTGTTGACGATATGCAGCATCGCCACAGTGATGATGAAGCTCAGAAGGAACCAGTTAGCCACATAGATGTGCTTTTCCTTGCGCTTGAAAATCGTGCCGAGATAAACCACCAGAAAGGCCACCCAGACGATCGTCAACCACAGGTCGATATACCACTCCGGCTCGGCGTATTCTTTGGATTGCGTCGCACCAAGCAAATACCCTGTCGCGGCCAGCACGATAAAGAGGTTGTAACCCCAGAAAACAAACCAGCCCAGATTGCCGCCCCAAAGACGCGCACCGCAGGTCCGCTGCACGATATAGAACGACGACATGATGAGGGCGTTGCCCCCGAATGCAAAAATCACCGCACTTGTGTGCAGTGGGCGGAGCCGTCCGAAATTGCCGTAAGGTTGGAGAACCTCGAAGTTGAGTTGCGGGAACGCCAACTGAAAGGCGATAATCACCCCAACCAGAAATCCGACAACACCCCAAAAGCCCGTGGCGATCACGCCCGCACGGACGACATCGTCCATATAGCCTTCCGGTGTTGCCGCGACCGGCGCGTCCATGTTGCGCAGCACGTGCACAAACAGGAAGGCACCAACCGCCATAATAATCATGGCGTGTACGATATACGCGACATCACGCCCCCAGTTTGCAGCGATAGCAGCAAAGAGCGTGACACACCCCAATGCTATCAACTTGATATAGTTCCCCATAAGAGATCCCCTTCTTTGGCCGGATCGCGGAATGGGTCCGACAGCTACTTGGTATTTTCGCTTATGGAATCTGGGGCGCGTCGGGTCCTTGATGTGGATCAATGGGTCATTTGACATGGATCAAGGCAGCATTTTCACAGCCTTGGCAGGGTGACATCAAGGAGCGGTTTTGCGCGAACGATCGCCCCCCTATTTAGAACCGATATGGGGAAGACCGGACAAATGTCATACAAGATCCTTGCAACGATTTTAACGGATACCGACCAATCCACAGAGGGCCTTGATGCCGCGATTTCGCTTGCTGATCGGATGAACGCGCATCTTGATATCTACATCGTGACCATCAGCCACACCGAAACCACCAACTACTACATCGGTGCCGAGGCGCTGATGATCGCCGAACAGACCCGCGATGCTATGATGCACCGCGACAATATCGAAGTTTGGCTCAAAGACCGAATGCACGGTGAACTGGTGCGCTGGTCGGCGCAAGCAGCCACGGTTCAGGGCCCTGCTCTGACCGGTTATCTTGCACGAAAATTACGTTTTTCTGATTTGGTGGTCCTCCCCAAACCTTATCAGAACAACCCGGAGGCTGCGTCTTTGGTCGAAGCGTGTCTTTTTGCCGCCGAGCGTCCGGTCTTGATGATTCCCAAAGGCTGCAAGGCACCTGATGCAGGTGGCCATGTGCTTATGGGATGGAACGACGGGGCCGAGGCACTGGCTGCGGCCCGTGCCGCCCTGCCACTTCTAGAACAGGCCGAAGTCACCGATATATGCATTATCGACCCGCCAACCCACGCCGCGGACCGCTCTGATCCCGGCGGCGCCATGGCACAATACCTGATGCGTCACGGCACAAGATCAGAAGTCGCCGTACTGGCCAGAACGGAACCGCATGTGGGCGAGATACTGCTGCGGCGCGCCAAGGAAGTGGGCGCACAGATGATCGTCAGTGGTGCATATGGCCATTCGCGTCTACGCGAAGCGGTTTTTGGTGGGGCGACCCGGAGTCTGCTGGAAGCGGCTGACTTGCCAATCTTGATGTCACGCTGACGGCGACTTGATCGTTATCGAAGCGTTATGGCTTATTCGTCTTCACCGGTCTCGGCCTTGAGGGCCTCAAGATCGGGCACACGGATATCCCGCCGTTCGTCAAATGCGATCAACCCGTCTTTCTTGAGCGCCGACATCTGCCGACTTACGGTTTCGATCGTCAAGCCGAGGTAATTCGCCATCGTTTCCCGTGTGATCGGCAGCGTAAAGGTTGCTGCCGCAGTTTCACCAGGCTTCAAAGATGCCATCCGCACCGCAATCATATGCAAGAGCGATGCGATCTTTTCGCGTGCCGTCTTACGACCCAGCACAAGCATCCATTCGCGCGCGGCGTCCAGTTCATCCAGCGTCATCTCAAGAAGGCGCTGCCCGACGTGCGGCGTTTCCGTGATCATAGTCTCGAATGGTTTGCGTCGGAAACAGCAAAGCATGACATCCGTTTCCGCAATCACGTCACACTCAATGGTTTCACGATTGGGTCGGCCCATGAAATCGCCCGGCAAGAGCAGGCCGACCATCTGGACACGGCCATCCGGCAGTGTGCGGGTCATACTTGAGACACCGGAAACGATGGAACCCACAAATTCCAGAGGATCGCCGCCGAAAAAAATAGTCTGACCAGCCGAATAGCTCCGATAGTATTTGATATCTTCAAGCTGAGACAATTCGTCTGGATCGCACTTGGAACAAACAGCGTTGTAACGGATCGGACAGTCTGAACAGGAACGCAGTTTGGGAACGGCGAGCGTCATATGATGTATCCCCAGTGTGTTTCGCTACCGGCACTATGGCCTGAATCGATGCGGTTGACCAACTAGTAATTCTGACGCAACCACCTGTCTAATCGAATTTACAGTTTTTTTCTTGACTCAAACAGCGGTGCTGAGACCATACTTAGGTCAATTGTATGACATTTGATGCTGCCTTTTTAGGCATCCGGCCATCTGGCCCAATAAGCCTGAACTGGCGCGTTTTCTTTAACTGGGAGGAAGAAGAATGAACCTGAGACCTGATCCAACATTTTATCCAACGGCGAAGATCGCGATGGAAGCACCGGTTGAAACGGTGGCTTTTACCCTGATGCTCAGCCCCGATGGCAGCCAGCCAGACGGTCTTGCCGTTGTCGACGTTGACCCAACGTCAGACACTTACGGCAAGATCGTGCACAGCCTTTTCATGCCCAACAAGGGCGATGAATTTCACCATTTCGGTTGGAACGCCTGTTCGTCCGCGCTGTCGCCGCTGAGCGGTCACGCCTTTCTTGAACGCCGCTACCTGATCATTCCTGGCATCCGGTCCAGTCGTATCTACATCATTGATGTCAAAGAACCACTGAAAGCCAAAATCCACAAGATCATCGAACCCGAAGAACTGTTCGAAAAAACCGGCTATTCGCGCCCTCACACCATACACTGCGGTCCCGAAGGTATCTATGTCTCGACCCTTGGCGGCGGCGGCAAAGACGGAACCGATGGTCCTCCGGGTATCTTCATCATGGATTGCGAGACCTTTGAAATTCTGGGCCGCTATGAAATGGATCGCGGAATTCAGGATAAGCACTACGATTTCTGGTGGAATCTACCGCGCGATTACATGGTCAGCTCCGAATGGGGCCTGCCTCCGCAGTTCGAGAACGGCATCGTACCCGAAGATCTGTTGTCCAACAAATACGGGCACACGATCCATTTCTGGGATCTGCGCGCGCGCAAGAATATCCAGAGCATCGATCTGGGCGAAAATCACCAGATGGCCTTGGAAATCCGCCCTGCCCATGATCCGGCCAAGGAATACGGCTTCTGCGGTGTCGTCGTGGATACCACAAACCTGCAAGGCGCGATTTTTACATGGTGGCGCAAAGATGACGGCACGTTCGAGGCCAAGAAGACGATCACGATTGATCCGGTCCCGGCAGATGCCGATGACCTACCAGACTTGCTCAAGGGTTTCGGCGCCTGCCCGCCCTTGGTCACCGATATCGACCTGAGCCTCGATGACCGTTTCCTGTATGTGGCGTGCTGGGGCTTGGGCGAGATGCATCAATATGATGTCTCCGATCCGATGAACCCCAAGCTGGCAGGCAAGGTTGATCTTGGCGGGATCGTCAAGAAAACCAAACACCCCAACGGTCAGGACTTTGGCTATGGCCCCCAGATGGTCGAGATCAGCCGCGACGGCAAACGCGTCTATTGGACCAACTCGCTTTATTCCACGTGGGACGACCAGTTCTATCCCGGCGAAAGAGGGGCTGCGATGGTCATGGCGGATGTTGGAAAAGACGGAGGATTGACCTTGAACAAGAATTTCTGGGTCGACTTCCCGGAAGGTTATCGCAGTCACCAGATCAGGCTTGAGGGCGGCGACTGTTCGACCGACAGTTTCTGCTATCCATCGGTCTGACCCTTGTTCGAGATGACCACAGTGACGGCCCTATGGTGGGCCGTCATCGTATCGGGCCTGTATCACGGCCTGAACCCCGGGATGGGGTGGCCGCTCGCGGTCTCGGCTGCATTGATGGAGCGCAAGACCTCTGCTCTGCCCGGTGCCCTTGTGGCGCTTGCAGGTGGGCACTTTCTGGCGATGTGCGTGATTTTGCTGCCGTTTTCGTTCATGGTGACATTGGTCTACTGGGAAGGACACATCCGGATCGGTGCGGGATTGCTGGTCATAGGTCTGGGCGTCTACTTGTTGATCAATCGCAAACATCCCAGGTTCCTTGCCCGCGTGCCGCCGTCGCGGCTGGCGCTCTGGTCTTTTCTGGCCGCGATGGCGCATGGCGCGGGCCTTATGCTGGTGCCTATCTTCTTGGGGATATGCGCGCCTGAAGGCCTTGATGCGGGCCACCGTGCAGCAGAGAATTTGATGGCCCGCAATGTTGGCATGGCGTTTATCGTAGCGGGTGTGCACACGGCGGCCATGACCCTTGCAGGTGGGGCGCTGGCGGCAGGCATGTATTTCTGGCTCGGACTGAAATTCTTGTCGCGGGCGTGGTTCAACTTGGATGTTGTCTGGGCGCTTAGTCTGATCCTCGTCGGGGCGATCGGGATCATGACGGCATCACATACCATGCCGATCTAGCGCCCGGCGATAGCTGCCAGTTCATCGGCTGCCTTGCGCAGCGGTTCAAGATATTCGATGAGATCGGGCAGATGCCGCCGTTGTTCCGGTGCGTGGATCGACAGGGTCGACAAAAGTCGTCCTCTGTTGTCGAGGATCGGTACCGCAATCGCCGTCATGCCGGGCATGAATTCTTCATCGTCCGTGGCATAGCCGCGCTCACGCGTTCGGGCCAAATCCTCTTGCAGCTTAGCGGGATCGGTAATGGTCTTTTCGGTCTGCTTATCAAGCGCATGATTGTTCAAGAAGCGTTCAAGATAATCGGGACGCAGGGTCGACAGATACATTTTTCCACTCGCCGTACAATGAAACGGCACCTGTGTGCCAACAGGCAGCTGGATGCGCAGCGGCCAGTGTGTTTCGACCCTGTCCAGATAGAACATCCCTTCGCGTTCGGGAATCGCTATGTTGCAGGTTTCGCCAACCTGCACCGCAAGGGATTTGAGAACCGCCAGACGTACGGTGCGTACCCGTTCCGAGGATAGCGTATTAGTCGACAAAAGGCGCATACGACGGCCGGGGCTGTATGAACGACCGTCGATGTCACGTTGTAAAAACCCTTCGGCTTCGGCCGTGGCAAAGAGGCGGTGAATGGTTGGTTTGGGCAGACCCAAAGTCTCATTCACCACCGAAGGGGTTACAGGGACACCGACTTTCGCGACCTGCTCCAACAGCAACAAGAGCCGCAGATTGGTCGGAATGTGGCCGGTGTCCTCATCTTTCATGTCTCTCGCTTTCTACCTTATCTATCCGGCAAGATAGCAAGAGCCGTTTCAGGCACAAGGGCTACGAAGAACCAGACACTGATCAAAGCGATCAGGTAAGGTATGATGTAGCGCAGTAGTCTGAAGTACGGCACCCCAGTCACACCCGAGGCAACATAGAGGTTCAGACCATAGGGCGGTGTCACAAAGCCGATAGACGCACCCACAAGGAACACAACCGCAAAGTGGATCGGGTCAATACCGACCGACGCCGCGATTGGGGCCAGAATAGGTGCAAGGATGATAGTGACCGGCAGGGACTCGAGAATCATCCCAGTGACAAATACGATCGCCATAGACGTGAACAGTACCGCATAGTAGCCCCCCATACCGGTCACAAATTCACCGATAAAGTCTTTGGCGCCCAACGATGACATCACTTGCTGCATCGCAACCGACACGGCAATCAACGGGACAAGAATGCCCGATATCTGTGCAGACCGCGACACAATCGAAGGGATCTGTGGAATGGTGAAGCCTTCGACAACAAACATCGATGCAAAGCTCTTTTCTTCGACAGGAAGATCAGAAGAACTGCCCATGATCCGGTTCAGTGGATAGGATACGAGGCCAATGAACACACAGAAACCAACAGTCACACCAGCCGCCTCGGTCGGCGAGAACTTACCGGTGTAGATGCCCCAAAGTACCAGACCGATGGCAAAGAAGCCCAACCATGCGCCGATACCCGTCTTGATCATCCGCGTAATCGAAAGGCCGATCAGAACGCCCCAGCCGTTGATGGTACAGATGATGAAGGCTGCGGTCATCATGCCCAGAACCATCAACGCCCCCGGAATGATACCCGCGACAAACAGGTCAGAGATCGGCAGGTTCAGCAAAAAGCCATACACGATGAAGATGATGGAAGGCGGGATGATGATACCCACCGTACCACCCGCAGCAGCGGTCGCCGCCGAGAAGCGTTCATCGTAGTTGCCCTCTTTACAACTATGTCGGCCAACCCTGGAAAACGCAGAAACGTATCCGGCATTTGCTGAAACAATGGTTCCGCAACGACCTGATGGGCATACCGCATCAGGGCCACCTCATCGCACTGTTCTCTGGTGATGCCGGCTTCCTTTGTCACATTTTCAGCGGTCTGGATCATGGCGTTTT
>NZ_JAWOAN010000126.1:0-9670 GCF_046498525.1 Yoonia sp. | reverse complement strand
ATGCGCCAGATCGAGGCGGCCGAGCTGATGATGAACGCGAACAATTACACTCCGGCATACATCTCCGCGATCCTTGCGGGAACGCCTCAGGCGCAGTTGGTGGACACGAAAAAACCCAAGAAGATGAAGGGAATTACACCCGAGGCCATGGCGCGCATGGAACGGGAACTGGCCCGACTGCAGGAAGGGATCACCTCGATTCAGGACTCTTATGGGAAGGATCATCTGCAGCTGACTGTCGTAAAAGGGTATTTGGGAAAGTTGCTCCAGAACGCCCGTATCGTCCGGTACCTCATGCAGCACCGACCGGAATTTCTGGCGGAATTCCAAGCTATCACCGAGATGGCTTCCACCCCGCCACCCGAGGCACAGTAGCAGAGGCAATCAGAACTGATGGGGACCCGGACCCGATAAGCGCGGGGACCGCAGGAGACGCCGGACGGCGGGTCGGATCGAGCGCGGTGGTGGGGATAGCGGCGAACCCGCGCGGAGCCCACCAGGTTGGGCGAGGTTTCGCCGACCGCGTGACTACTGATGTAGTTGCGATATTTGCAGGCGTGTCGAAGGATCGCACGGTTCGGCACGCCTGCTCGAAAACTCACGAACAAAAAGAGAGCTGAACATCGCAAGTGTTGCGGATTAAGTCACTGATATAAAGAATATTTTCAGCCGCAATTAGTGGGGTCGGTCCTGCCGGAGATAACCTTTGGCTAAACCACCAATCATTTGATCAACTGTCATTTATGCTCTTCTCTGGCAGAGCACAGAGCGTGTTGACGAGCCGCATCAGCTCGACTGTTTCGCATTTTGCCTCGGGTAATCCCGACGAAATCTGGGGAAAGCCGCTCTACCCTGTCATCGAATAGTTGTGGCGCCATCTAACCGCATCGCTCGAAGAGCTGTTGCTAATCCCTAATTCTGTGGATTTGCACGCCATCCCCGCAAACCTCTTGGGCGATGTCGACGACATGCTGATGGTGGGTGAGATAGATTGCTTGTCCCTGTCGGCCGACCCGCTCCATCACGCGGCAGGCAGATCGCGTACGTTCTTCGTCAAAGGTCTCAAAGATATCATCGCAGAAGAATGGTAGCGATGTCCCCTGTTCTGCAAGTTGCTCGTAGGCGGCCGCCCGCAAAGCAAGATAGAGTTGGAACCGGGTACCTTTTGACATGTCCTGCGCTTGCTTTGCCATACCGCTCGCATCAAGCGCCAACAGAGTTTCCGAAGCACCATCAACTTGGGTCTGGAGATGAGAATAAGCTCCGTTCGTTAGTTCCGCGAAAGCAGCTTCGGTTGCCTGCATCATCGCATTGCGATGTTCATCGCGGTAGCGGCGAATTGCCGTTTCGGCGAGACGGTGGCCAAGGCTCAACTCAAGATGCCGGAGGGCTGCCTCCTGTAACTCAAGCTCCAGCGTCGTCTTCCGTTCGACGAGGCGCGCGATGTCATCATCCCCACTGATGGCGCGCAACTCTCTCTCTGCAGTGGTCCGTTCCTCGATGGCGCCCCTGTATAGGTCCTCAGCGCTTTCCAAATCGGAGCAGATCTCGTCCAGTTCGGAGCCTAGACTGGTTTGGCTCGCCCCCGCCAATACGGCGCGAGCTTCCTCTTGGCTCTCAAGGTGAAGGAAAGACAGCAAATCTCTTTCAAGTTCCGCGCGCCTGGCACGGTCATTGATGACGCCAGTGGCGGTACCGACAGATTGCCTCAGGGCGCCTAGCGAACTGGCATCAACACCTTGTGGAAAGAGCCGTGCCATCGCGGCAACCGCGAGGTCGATGTCGTCCAGCACTTTGTTGGCGTCGCCCTGCGCCTGTTCGAGTTCGTTGATTCGCTTGTTCAGTGCGAGCGATGTGTCCTCCTCACCGATAGCCTTCTCCGACAACCTCTTGAGCACGTCATAATCCGAAAGCGGCGAGCACGTGGCGGCGACACCAACTCGCTCAGCCAACTTGCTCATTTTCTCAGAGAACTGAGTCTGGTCCGCTTGCATGGCTGACACCTGGCGCTCGAGCACCACGCGCTCTTTTTCGCGCTCACGCAGATCGTGGAGCGGCTGAAAAGAGGTCTCAAGTAATTCGGTGTTCAGGCCTGCCGGTAAGACCTCTGACACTTGCTCTAGCCAATGGCGGCGTGCGGCGGCGGCGTCCTCTTCAAGGTCAGCAAGTCTGGCGGTCCGTTTCGTATGATCGCTCGTTAAATCATCGACACGGGACCTCGCGGCACGCAAGTCTTCCTGATAGGTGCGTTGTGCCGCAAGATCTCTTTTTGCAGCGGCAACGAGATCGTCAAAATCTTGCGTATCACGAATGACATGCTGTGACAGCTCATCCGTCAGCCGCTTCGACTTTTCGAAAGTCTCCCGATGCTCGTCCTGAAGACGGTGCAGTTCGGCCGAAGCCTGCGCGGCCGCTTCAAGCTTTCTTAGCCAGGTCACCAACGCCTCTGGCGCAATCGTCGCACTAATGCCAGCCTCACTCGCTGCAGCCGACAGCTGCTTCAAAACTGCGTCGCGCTCGTCAACCAGCGATGCAATTTTCTGCTCCACCAAATCTTTCCGAGCCTTTGATGCCGCGACATCCTGTTCGTGTTGGCGCAAGGTTCCAATATCCGCAAATTGCGAGAGGCGGAGATCCGTGGCGCCGTCGACACGCAACATCGCGCCCTCAAAATCCAGTGCGGTCTTATCGGTCAAGCTGGCCTTGTGCGCCTTCCAGAGGCCATCCCTGTCCGCCCTTATACTATGGGCCTCTTCATCATTGATGAGCCCGTCCATCCCCTTAATCTGCGCAATCCGCGCGCTGCGCTCGGCAAGCTCTGAGCGCGTTTTTTCAAGTTCAAGGATAGAGTTTTCGTGCTTACGTGTGATTTCCTGCACATCACCCAACAAAGCTTCGGCTTCTTCAAATATAATTGGACAAATGGGCAGGTCATCAAAGCTCTGCCCCTTGATCGTGAGTGCATCCAAAGCTGCGCGAGCATGTCGAAGTGCGGTCTTCACAGCCTCGGAGGCCGCCGCATGGCGCGCGGCGAGGTTATCAACACTGAAGCGCTCAAAGATCTCCTCCAGATCGACCACGGAAGACCCATCGGTACTAAGTGCACTCTGCGCGTCTTTGGCCGCCTCGATCTTTTCGTGCAGTTCCGTCAGTTCATCACGTTCGCGTTTGACCGAGTTCTCAGCATCACGCATTCGCTCGCGTGCCTGTTCGAGCTCTGACAACGCGGCAGGAAAAAGAACAAGGACCTTGGGATCGATGCCTGCGGGGGCACCAAGATCTCGGGCTGCAAGACGCAGGTCGTCGAGGATCTCGTCAAGCGCTGTGTGGCGCCGGTTAAGGTCGAGCTCCGCTGTGGCATATCGGCTTCTCAATGAATCCAGATCGTCCAGTTCCTGTGACAGCGCGAGGTGCTCAGGGTGGTGTTCAACCTCCAAAAGGTCTGCACGCAGCCCATCGATTTCCTCACCCAGCTTTTTGACGCTGCTCTGCGCCTTGGCCTGATCCGTCAGCATCCGCACCAAGTCTTCCGGGTCGATGTCCAGCTGCGCGGGCCATAAGCTGAACGGCTCGAGTTTTTCATCGAGCCCGTCGATCTCACGTAACACCGGCAGAGCCTTGAGCTTGGCTTCGAGCGCCGCCTTCGCCCCGAACAGTGCTTTTCGGCACCCGGAAACCTCGGTTTCTTCTGCATGAGCCTCATCGGCAGCCTGTTTCAGCTTGCGATACTGGGTTGCAGACACATCAAGGTCGCGGATTTGCCGCTCAACCTCAGCATATTCCTTCTTCAGGACTGCGAGACGTGTTGTGCTGGCCCGTTTACGATAGAGGCCATCGGCTTCGTCACGAACGCTGTCGAGCACCTCGGAGAGCTCGCTGATCCCAGCCGCAGCAGAAAACAACAGTCGCCCGATGTCACCCTTGGCCCGGGTAATTTCCTCACCACCCTTTTCGATCGTCATATCGTCCAGGCAAAGAAGGTTGCGGTAATCATCTTCCGAAAGGCCACCAAGATGTCCCTGCAGCGCGCTGTTCGGCAATTCTGCTCCATGCACATCGCGCAATGACGGATCCCGCGTCGGAAGCCGCGTGAACGCCGCCTCGGTGCCGTCGATATCCAGCAATCCAGAAACCCGCAGGTTCTTGCGCTGGTGCTGGAAATCGTAAGGTTCCCTATGGGGAAAGCCGTACAGAAGCCGTAGATAACCTTCCATAGTGGTGGTCTTCCCAGCTTCATTCGGACCATAGATCACGTGAAAGTCTGGAATTCCGGCCTCCCGTCGCGGCCCGAAATCATAGCCCCTACCAGTGAAGCCACCAAAAAGCTCAAGATCCAACTTTCGAAGGCGCATCATTCCGAAGCTCCCTTCATCAGTGCATAGAGATGTTTGGATCCGGCCTCCGCAAGATCCCGCGTCAGGTCAGCGAGAGCTGTCTCATCCGACAGTAGCTCGGCCCGTCGGGTGGACGGCAGCTGAGACAGCACGTCGTCGACTTCCGCCTGCGCTTGCGCAGCGAAACCCTCTTCCATTGCGATCTGCTTCATAAGCTGGCCAAGCTCGTCTGTGGCGCTGCTGTCTGCGACTGCGTTTGGCGCCTCCAGTGCAAAGTCGAGTTTTTCGACCCAAAGCCGCCCGGTTTCTTCGGTAATTTGCGAGACGGTTTCAGCCCAGACGTCTCTGTCGCGCAACACCTGCCAATGCTGCGTCGTGCGCCCCACAAGTGTTAGCCGCAAAATAGCATTGTTACCTGCCTGCAAGCCTTCGATCGGACCGTGGATGCCACTTCGGATCCGCTGGCGGATCTCATCATCATTTTCGGCCCCAGAAACATCAATGTTGTGCCCAAGAAAGGTAACGACCGAGGTTGGCACCTCTTCGATGGCAATACCTTCGTCTTCGATCGTTAAAAGCGTAGCCGACTTGGACCCGGCTTCGCCGATGTCCCGGCCCTGCAGGATCCCTGGCATGACAACCCATGGTGCCTCGCTGTGCACCTGACGTTTGTGTATGTGGCCTAGTGCCCAATAGTCGAAGCCCAGCGCCGAAAGCTCGGCGACCGAACAGGGCGCATAGTTGTCGTGCCCAGTTGCGCCGGCCAATGATGTGTGCAGCATCGCAATATTCACAGCACCTGGTACCGGCGCCTCAAACTTACTGAGCAGGCTGTCGGGGGCATGTTTGCCGTTGAAACTCACGCCGTGAATCCAAACATTTTTGCCCTCAAGCTGTTGTTTACCGCCCCGCCCATCGAAAATATGGACGTTGTCGGGGAGAGCCACTTCACCTGTGATAGGATTTTCAGCGTCGTGATTACCTTTAATGTAGAAAACTGGGATCCCCGCGGTCCGCAGCCTCTCCAATTGCCCTGTCAGAAAAGCTGCTGTTTTTGCGCTGCGCTGCGCACCGTCATACAGGTCGCCCGCGATCAGTAGTGCATCGACATTCTCAGCCAGAGATGTGTCAATAATCTGAACGAAGGCGGACCGCGTCGCAGACTGAATGCTTTCTCGCAAGGATTCATCGCGCAGAGCCAAGGATGTCAGCGGCGAGTCTAGGTGGACATCGGCAGTGTGTAATAACTTAATCAAACATCGTCTCCCAATATCCGGTGCGCACGTCCACTGCTCTGGCTTTGCTTCGCGTTTTCAAACCAGAAATTGCCCCCGAAGCTTGGGGCGAATCGTTCTTTCACGTTTAGACCAATCATAAAGCCTATGGGTGTCAAATTTTGTCAGGGAATAGACCCTCCAAGTTCCAAGCCAAAACAGATCTCGAAGTTCTAAGGTTGCATATCCGCCCTATTGTTTGCTGTGCTGTGCTTGCTTGAACGCAGTGTACGGAAACTGATTACCACAGCTTTAGACAAGATTGCTGTAAGCCTTTGCCATGCGTGCGCTAAGCGCTTCGATTTGACGAGAATAGAATCACCAGCGGTTCGAGTTCTTACTAAAATGCCGCTAGTGTTCCGTTTGGGGGGCAGTGGCGCATAGCAAAACCGGGCAAAATGTCGCTTTTTGTATAAGCTATTTATATTTTGGGCTGCTCTACCAAAAAAACTTCTTGCGTATGTGTTCATGCGTAATGCAATTAAATACCGCAGGCGTCGACAATCTGGATCGTCCTCCTGCAAACGTAACGTAGACAGCCTCTGGCTGTTGCACCTGTCGGGGCGAAACCTGGCATCCACGTAAGCGTCTTCAGATCTGCTTACGCATCAACGGAGTTAGGCGGTGAACATCACCGCATCGAATTTCGAAGTCACCGGAACAGTCCGGGGGCGTGGTGCGTATAGGAGGATTCCAAATGCCCACATTGAAGACTGAGCCAAAGGCTCTTGAACTACCGGCGACAAGTCGGTGGAAATTAATCCACGTAGCTCCGCAGGAGCTCGTGGATCACGGTTGTGAGTACATGCCGTGCCATAGCGAAGAGCAAATTCAGACGATCGTAGAAACGATCGGCAAGGTTGGATTCTCCCTGCCTGTGGTTACAAACGGGGAAAACTCGATTGTAAGCGGGCAAGGTCGTGTTGAAGCGGCCAGGAAACTAAAACTATCGTCGATTCCAACTATACCGCTTCAGTATATGACTGAGCAGGAGCGGCGTCTTCTTAGTATCGGTTTGATGCGCTTTGCAAGGCTGGGAAACTGGCAGCCAGGGTCTCTTGAAATTGATGTTCGCGGCCTGCCAAATATGCGTCTGAACACCGAGTTCAAAATTGACGGCGGATTCTGCGATGCCCGTGGAAATATGTCTTACCCAAAAGCACGTCGTTTGGCGTGACTTGTGAACCCGCACATCTTGTGCGGTTTCACCAAACAAAGCGAAGTGATCGGTGGGAGGGCCTGCCGATCTTGTGCCGGAGAAACCCGGCCCTTTGCAAAGAGCCATGAATGGCTCGGCCTTCACATTTCTTGAAACCGGCTGCGCTTCCCAGACAGGGGTGCAGCCCGCGTCAGCCCCGGCAAATCCGGGTGGCGCACAAGTTGTGGGGTAACCCCTATGTCTAAAATCTCCAACGAAGCGCATGCTTCGACCCTTCCGGCCGAAACCCGGCTGAAAATTGTTAATCGCGATCCTGGAAAACTGATTGCTTATGATGGCAACGCGCGGACGCATTCTGCTAAACAGATTGCACAGATCGCGGCGTCCATCAGAACATTTGGTTTCCTGAACCCTGTTTTGATCGGATCCGATGGCATCGTCATTGCCGGTCATGGCCGGGTTGCTGCAGCAATGCAGCTTGGTCTGGGCGAAGTTCCGACGATTGAACTTGCGCATTTGTCTGATGCTGAACGGCGTGCCTATGTCATTGCCGACAATCGCCTGGCAGAACTTGCCGGCTGGGATCGCGACATTCTCACAATTGAGCTTCAGTCACTTGCTGACATGGAGCTGGACTTTGAACTGGAAATCACCGGGTTTGAAACAGCCGAACTGGATTTGCTGCTCGATGGCGATTTCGGTGACGACGATGATCCTGGTGATGTTGTGCCTGAGACCTTGGAAGCTGCACCCGCAACGCGGCTTGGCGATGTCTGGCTGTTGGGCGATCATCGTCTGATCTGTGGCGATGCGCAGTTGTCTGAGACGTATGCCATACTGATGCAGGATGATCAGGCCCGCATGGTGTTCACTGATCCTCCCTACAATGTGAAAATCAGCGGCCACGTCTGCGGCTCTGGCGCGATTCAACACCGGGAATTTGCGATGGCGTCGGGTGAAATGGATCAGGCGGGATTTACCCGGTTTCTGGCAAAAGCGCTCACTGGCATGCGCAATGTCAGCGTGGATGGTGCCATTCACTTTGTCTGCATGGACTGGCGTCATATTGGAGAGCTGCAGAGTGCCGGGGACGGCATATATTCGGAGCTGAAGAACCTCATCGTCTGGAAAAAGTCGAATGGTGGTATGGGCACGTTTTACCGCTCGCAGCACGAACTGGTCTTTGCGTGGAAAGTCGGAACTGCGCCTCATATCAATACCTTTGGTCTTGGTGAAACAGGGCGCTACCGCACCAATGTCTGGGAATATCCTGGCGTAAACAGCTTTGGCGCTAACCAGAAAGATCTGGAGCTGCATCCGACTGTAAAGCCTGTGGCATTGGTAACTGATGCCATCAAAGATGTGACTCGTCGTGGTGACATTGTACTGGATGGCTTTGGCGGTTCCGGCACAACGCTGATTGCAGCCGAACGCTGTGGCCGCATTGCCCGGCTTGTCGAGCTTGATCCTGTCTATTGCGATGTGATTTGCCGCCGCTACGCGGCCCTGACAGGTAATGAGGCTGTTTTGGTGGAAACCGGTGAGCGTTTTGCCAACGCTGCTCTACGGCGTGCTGATGAAGTCTCGGCGCCTTCTGTGGAGGCGGCAGAATGAGCGATCAAAATGACAAATACCCGGTGGGCTATATGAGCCCGCCGGAACACACGCAGTTCAAGAAAGGAAAGTCTGGCAACCCGAAAGGGCGGCCCAAAAAGAAGGATGACCTATACACATTGCTACAGCGGGTACTGAAACGGAAAGTTCGAGTGAGCGGTGCAGGCCAGCAAATGCAAGTCCGTGAGGCGCTGATCCGCAAGCTGCGGGAACTGGCGCTGTCAGGCGACCGTCGTGCCATCGTTCTGCAGCGGCGTATTCTGGACGAAGCCGGGGTGAATCAGGCTGAACGCATCGATCCGGAAGAGAAAAAACGGCGGGTGCTTGATTTGCTCCGACGGATGGGCGTTACAATCATAGATGATGGAGCCGACAATGGCTGACGATTACAAAACCGGCTTTGGCAAGCCGCCGAAATCCAGTCAGTGGCAAAAGGGTCAGTCGGGCAATCCGAAGGGTCGCCCGAAAACAAGATTTGATCTGATCAATGATGCCGCAGCGATCCTTTCCGAGCCCGTCAGCGCCCGAACACCGCAGGGAAAAACTGTGTCACTCGACGGGTTCGAAGCGTCCTACCTCGCACTTTGCAAGAAGGGCCTCAAAGGCCATGTACCGTCCCTGCTCAAGGCGATCAACATCATGCTGGAAGTCCAGCCTGCTCTGGATGCTCGCGAAAGCGAGAAACGCCAGCAACATTATGATCTCATCGCCCATATGGATAAAATGGGGGTGAACACTGATGGTCTGAAGAAACGCTTCAGCGACTGATCTTTTGCCCGGTAGCGTTTCCTGACTCCTACCCCAGGCCCGAGTGCCGTGCGCAACATGCGTGCTCCACGGGAAGACGTCTCGGTTTTGAAGGGCGTAACGGCCATGATTGGCCTCGCGATGGATTACGAGACTGATCAAGAAGACCGTTATTTGGTTACTGGCAACAGCTGTGAATGCGTAGTAGGGGAGTGGCGCGTACCTGCCAAGCCTGTCCGTCAAAGATGACGTGCTGTCCGAATGCTGATGCCCGCAAGATCACCTGCGAAGAACATGAAGACGCCCGCCAAGTTGCCCGAGATATCGCGAAAACCAGACAATATGCCATCTCGATGCGGCTGCGCAAAAAGGTCGAGATGCTCTTCGCCCACCTCAAACGCATTCTCGGCCTCGGAAGGCTCCGATTACGTGGACCGTGCGGTGCAAACGACGAATTCCTGCTCGCCGCAACCGCCCAGAACCTCCGCAAACTGGCGAAGATCTTTCCTGCACCGCAGCAAACGCGCAAAGCCTGATAGGAA
>NZ_JAWOAN010000138.1:0-9274 GCF_046498525.1 Yoonia sp. | reverse complement strand
CGGCAAAAGGAAAGAACGCGTCCGATGCCACGGCAGACCCTTTGGTGAGCGGCTCGGGCAGGTCCATCGCCTCTGCCATACGCTCGGCCTTCTTGGCGGCAATCAGCGCGCTGTCGAGGCGTGACATCTGGCCAGCCCCGACGCCGACGGTTGCTTTGTCTTTCACATAGACGATGGCGTTGGACTTGACGTGTTTGGCGACCTTCCATGCAAAGAGCAGATCGGCCATTTGCGCGTCTGTCGGGGCCACTTTGGTGACAACTTTCAGGTCATCCATCCCGACAAAGCCGGTGTCCTTGTCCTGTACCAACATGCCGCCGGCGACCTGACGATAGGTTGTGATCGGGGCTTTCACATCAGGCAAGCCATCGGTGGTCAGCAGGCGGAGGTTCTTTTTGGCAGCAAACACCGCTTTGGCCGCGTCAGAGGCGCCGGGTGCAATCACCACTTCGGTGAAAATCTCGACGATGGCTTTGGCGGTGTCTTCATCCAGCGGCTGGTTCAGCGCGACGATGCCGCCGAATGCACTGGTACGGTCGCAGTCAAAGGCGTGTTGGTATGCCTCTAACAATGTCGCACCGCGCGCCACGCCACAGGGGTTGGCGTGTTTGATGATGGCAACCGCGGGGCCATCGGCAGGATCGAACTCGGCGACCAATTCAAAGGCGGCGTCCGTGTCGTTGATGTTGTTATACGACAGGTCCTTGCCTTGATGCTGCACGGCGGTCGCGACACCGGGGCGGCCTGTGCCGTCAGTATAGAAGGCTGCGGACTGGTGGCTGTTTTCGCCATAACGCATGGTTTGCTTGAACGTGCCGCTGAATGACCGGCGGCGCGGCGTGTCTTCGCCAATCGCGCCCGCCATCCAAGTGCTGACGGCGGTGTCATAAGCGGCAGTGCGGGCATAAGCGGTCTGGGCAAGGCGCTGGCGCAGGGCCAGCGTGGTCTGCCCGTCATTGGCGTCCAGTTCGGCAAGCAGCGCGTCATAGTCTTCCACGTCCGTCACCACGGTCACGAACGCATGGTTCTTGGCCGCAGAGCGGATCATCGCCGGACCGCCGATATCGATGTTCTCGATGCAGGTGTCGAAGTCGGCACCTTTGGCGACGGTCTCTTCAAAGGGATAAAGATTCACCACGAGCAGGTCGATTGGTCCAATGTTGTGTTCGACCATCGCATCGCGGTGCGTTTCCAGATCGCGCCGCGCAAGCAGGCCGCCATGCACGACAGGGTGTAGCGTCTTGACGCGTCCATCCATCATTTCGGGAAAACCTGTCACATCCGCCACATCGCGGACTTCAAGCCCGGCTTCGCGCAGCGCCTTTGCCGATCCGCCGGTCGACAAAATCTCGACTCCGCGTTTGGCAAGCGCACGGCCAAGGTCAATCAACCCCGTTTTGTCGGAAACAGAAAGCAGGGCGCGGCGCAGCGGGGCAAGATCGGTCATGTGGGTCCTTACGAGAACTACTAAATCGCGTCCAAAGGATCGGCCTGCGCAAAGTCTCGCACCGCGACGGGCGTATCTTGCGTCTTGGCCAACGACCAACGGACACGGGTCGCATAAGCTATTGTGTGTCCGGATAAAACCACCTGCTGCGTCGGAACGGGCTTTAATCGCCGATTTTGCAGATAAACCGACGCGGCAAGGCTTAAATTTGCCTGGCCGTCGTGGTGAAAGCTCCAGATTTCACCAGACTTCAGCGTGAGCGAGATAGTGGTGCGTGCGGCATCAATGGCGGGAGTGACGTCAGGGTGCAGATGAAACCGGATGATATAGGGCAAACCACCGGGAGCTTGGGCCTTCTCGAAGGCGGCGTCGTCTTTGGGACCGAGCGTCGCGAGCAAATCCTTGCCGTGCAGTGACCTGCCATCTGCGGAGAGTTCCAGAATACGCGCGTGGGTCAGCCCGTGCGAGCTTTGGTAGCCATTGTGCGACAGTTCAAGTTTACGGCCATCGTCTGTCTCGGTGTAGGCACATTGTACCAGAGTGGGCAGCTCGGTCAAAAGCTCATCACCGTTCGCCAAACGCCCCATCGGTCCGAGGTGGGAAGAAGAGACTCCTTCGATCATCATCGTCGAATGGCTGGGCGTCGCGCGGCTTGCCCTGCGCCATTCTTCGCCAAAACGCGCGCCAGAGCCGCAGTTCACGATCATGGGCCTGCGCCCCGAGGTCAGTTCAAACCCCAATGTGCTGGCGTGTGCCTCAACCGAGGCCTGGCCTTGTGGCGGTGGTGCTGCATCGACGATCATTGTGGTGCGTCCGCTGGCAAGCCGGGCGTAACCCATGTGTGTTTCCGGGGCAGGTCGGGTCTTGATGCCTGTTGCAGCCAGTGCTTCGTCCAAGCGCCCGTCGATGCCTTCACCGCCGCCATGAAAGCGGGCCAATGCACCATCCGCATGTCGCAAGGCGCGCATCGTGGGCGCGATCCGCGTGATAGCGCGGGTTATTTCTGACGGGACGGTGCGCTTGGCATTGTGCAGTGATTGCGTGGTCCAGTTCAGCAGGCTGAGAATATCAAGCAGGTCCTGCGGTTTCCGGGTCGCGATTGACCCGTCAGGACCAATCTGTTCGGCACAGTCTTGCGCCAGTGCTGCAAGGGCGGGCGCTGCGTGCATGTCCATACTTTTGAGCGACAGGCCTGCATGGATCGTTCCGGCCAATGCCTCGAACCGCCGTAGGCCGGGCTTTGCGGTCTTCCACCTGCGGGACACGAACAAGGTTTGCCGCGCGAGGCTCTGGAAAAATGTTGCCGAGGTATTCATGTCCCGACTGCGCAGTAAAAACGGCCCGTGGTTGATCCACCGGATCAGACGACGCCCGGTGATGCCCGGTGTCCAGCCATCACTGCGGCCATCGCCGTATTTTTCGATCCACGCAAAGACCCATTTTTGCGCCAGCTCGCGTGCGGTTTCATCACCGACGGCGGCCAGATCATCCAGCCATGCACACCCGTGTATTTCGTTCGCGACTTCGGGGTAGGCCGCTGCGATCTCCCAGATTGTGTATTGTTTGCCTTCAACGAACAGGCCAGAGAACAGAAACTGCCCCGCAATCAGCTGCCTGCCCCGCTCCACAACGCCAATGGTGCGCGGCTCTGGAAGTGAGACAAAGGCGGTCGCAAGCGCTGCTCGCGCGGCACGGCGCGCATGCCAGCGGTGCAGAAAGCGCGTTCGGCGCTCACGCCATGTTGTTGTTTGGGCCAATTCCTGCAGCCTCGGTTTGCACGCGTTCACAACGCTTTTGCACGAACCATAGGAAATGCCCGTGCCTAAGTCACGCAGGCTTTCTCAGGACCGCCATATAGAACCCGTCCATACCTCCGATGTCCGGCCAATAATCGGGGCGCAGGCGCAGCCCGCCCTCGGGTGTGATCCAGTCAGAATCAATGCCATCAATCTGCAGGGCGTCAGCTTCGATCCTGAGGCCGGGGTGACGCGCAAGTGCTTCTTCCGCCTGAACCTCGCCTTCGTCCGGCAAGAGTGAGCAGGTGCAAAAAACAAGCTTTCCGCCGGGTTTGAGCAAGGTCAGGGCGTGGTCGATCATCGCCTCTTGCTGGTCGATCAGCGCCCCGAATTCGGACCCGTCTTTCGCATATGGCAGGTCCGGGTGCCGCCGGATCGTGCCGGTGGCAGAGCAGGGGGCATCGAGCAGCACCGCATCAAAGCCGCCGTGTTCATAGGTAAAGGCATCGCTGACCACGCAGTCCGCCGACAATCCGACACGGGCAAGGTTTTCGCTGATACGTTCCATGCGCTTTTCGGAGATATCTACCGCAGTCACCCTTGCGCCCAAAGCTGCAAGTTGCATGGCCTTGCCGCCCGGTGCGGCGCAAAGATCCAGCACGTTCAAACCCTTGACGTCACCCAGTAGCTTGACCGGAATAGCAGCCGCAGCATCCTGCACCCACCAGTCGCCCTCCTCGTAGCCTTTGAGGGCAGACACCTGACCGCCATTTTGCAATCGGACCGAACCTGTAGGCAGGACAATTCCATCAAGTGCCTGTGCGACGGCCTCTGCATCGCCCTTCACGGAAAGATCAAGCGGTGCGCCCGCGAAATGCGCAGCTTCCATGCCTGTGACAGCATCACGCCCCCATGCCGCAACAAGTGGCTGACGCAGCCAGCCGGGGGTGAGAGGAATAGCGCGTTTGTTCCAGCCCTCGGGTCCTTCTGCCGCGATCTTGCGCAAGACGGCATTGGTTAACCCCTTCATCGCTTGGGTGCGCTTGTTGCGTGCGACGATTTCGACATAGGCGTTCACAACGCCATGCGCCGCTTCACCGCTACACAACTCGATCACGCCAAGGCGCAGGGCGTTCATCACGTGATCGGGCGGCGTTTTCTTGAGGTAGGGTTTCAGCATCCGGTCGGCACGATCCAGACCGCGCAACGCTTCGGTGGCAAGGCGCTGGGCGCGGGCGCGGTCGTCGTTTTCCAGACGCGCCAATGCGCCACCGCTGATCAATTCGGCCATCAAACGGCCCTCGCCGGTGATCTGCATCAGCAGATGGTGCGCAGAGCGGCGGGCGGGCAAACCTGTCTGGTTCATGGATGTCTCACTTGAAGCTGGGTGCGCGGGACGTATATCAAACATATCATATCGACAAGGAGGGTGCCGCCCGTGACTGATCAGCCCAAAGACCTGCCGCCCGCCGCCCAGCGCGCCTTGGCCGAAGCCGAAGAGCGCCGCAAGAAGGCAAAAGGGCAGGTATTGCCGACCGAATTGGGGGGGCGCGACGGGCCAGAACCTGTGCGCTACGGCGACTGGGAGAAAAAGGGCCTCGCGATTGATTTCTAGTTGATCGGCCCGCTTGGAAGTTATTCACTGATTTTGCACCTCGCGTGCTGTCTTATGCCATTTCAGCGGTGTAGGTTACGCGCACTGCTTGAAAGGACTCACGTTTGCGCGCCCAAGGATTTGTTGCTGTCATCGCATGTTTCGCCCTCGCAAGTTGCGGTCTGCCGCGCGGTGCCGGTTTCCAGTCCGAGGTTCTGGCTGCGTCCAATGCCAATACAGCCGCAGCAGGCGAAGAACCGGTCTATGACTTTGCCGTCTATGAAGTAGGCCGCGAGACTTTGCCGGTTTTGCAAGGCTGGCCGGTGACCGGTGATGCCGCCTTGCCCTGGCTTGTTGCCCAAGAGCAGCCCGCGTCACTTTTGATCGCGGCGGGTGACACAGTGCAGGTCACGATCTGGGACGCAGAGGAAAACTCGATCTTCGGGGCAACGGGGGTGACGGCCTTACAGCCTACAGTCGTAAGCTCTGATGGACAGATATTCGTGCCTTATATCGGCAATCTGCGTGTCTCGGGCATGTCGCCCAGTACCGCCCGCGAGCGGATCGAAGAAGAATTGATCATGACCGTCCCGTCTGCCCAAGTGCAGCTTTCGGTCGAACCGGGCCCTTCCAACAGCGCCAATCTGGTGTCCGGTTTTGCGGCTTCCGGCCTCTATCCCCTGCTTGACCGGAACGTCAAGATTCTCGACCTCTTTTCGCAGGCCGGCGGGCCGAGCCCTGATTTGAATTCGCCGCAGGTGCGACTTGTGCGCGGGTCACGCACCTATGGCATTCCGTTCGAGCGTCTGCTGAAAGACCCCCGCGCCAATATTGCGATGCGTGGCGGTGACCGGGTTTATATCGAGGATGATGCGCGCAAGTTCATCGCACTTGGGGCGACCGGAACGCAATCTATCGTCGACTTTCCAGAGGTGGAATTTTCAGCGCTTGAAGCGCTTGCGTTTATTGGCGGCGTCAATGCAGGCAGTGCCAACCCCGAAGGCATCCTGATCCTGCGTGAATATTCTGCGGGTGCTGTGTCTGACGGAATAGCCGGGCCCCCGAAAGAGAGAGTGGTTTTCACCATTGATCTGACTTCGGCTGATGGTCTGTTTTCGGCAGGGAATTTCATGCTGGAGGGCGACGACCTGATCTACGGCACCGAGAGCGCGCTTAATCCCGCACTGGCGGTGTTTGGTCTGACAAACACGCTTGCATCCGTCGCTGGCGGCAACTGACGCTAAAACAAGCTGATGTCATCGGCCAAAGTCGCTGGGTCCTTGACACCTTCAATGACGAGCGTGTTGCCGTTTTCAAAGTTGATCGTCGTCCGACCGTCATCAAATTCGCCATAGACGAAAAGAACATCCGCCGCCGACGTGAGCCCGGTCCACAGGGCGGCGTCGAGGATGATCCGGTCAATGCCCTGTTCAAAATCAGCGATGATGTCCGACCCGCTATTGAAGATGAACGTGTCTGCGCCGCCGCCGCCGTAAAGTACATCGTCCCCGTAGTTGCCGTTCAAAACATCAGACCCGCTGCCGCCATAAAGTACATCCTGCCCGTTCCCGCCGTCGATCATGTCGGCACCACTGCCGCCAAAAAGCGTATCGGCACCGTTGCCGCCTTCCAGCGTGTCGTTGCCCGCACGACCAAAAAGTGTGTCGTCACCATCGCCGCCGCTGAGTGTATCGTTACCAGCGCCAGCAAAAATAAGGTCAATGTGGTCGGTTCCGATCAGAATCTCGGTGGTGTCCCCCCCGTTGATCACCATTCCGGTCGCCGGATTTGGCTCCGGCGTATTCATGGCATCGCGCAAAAGGGAAAAGGTATCCGTTGAAATCGCTTGCAGCGGTATCAGCCCGCAGTTGTCACCTCCCTCATCTATGGCAGGCAGATCCTGTGGTCCGTTCAGCGCTGGCGTCGGTGTCGCAGGTCCGGGATATCCTGGTGTGATATCGACGGGCAGGCGTGTGGCGCCGATCAGATCGGTTGTGCCCAGTGTGCGATAATCAATTGGACTGCCATCGGCGCTTTGGACGTTCAGCACCTCGTCGCCGTAGATGATGCGCATGCCGTCTTCTTGCAAAGTGATGAAAAGCTGGCTGATATCGCGCAGCATGGGCCAGAGTGACAGGTCCATCTTGTCCTCGCCCGGTGTGAAATCGGTGATCGTGTCGGTTTCGCCATCAGCGGTCAGAATGAACAAATCCGCGCCAGCACCGCCAGACATCACGTCAGAGCCTTGCCCATCGCGCAGAATGTCGTCACCCGGCCCCGCATGGATGATGTCATCGCCATCATGACCTTGCAGAATATCCCCGCCCGCCGTGCCTTCCAGCGGACCACCGGTCAATGTTGCGGTCTTTGTCACGCCTGCAAGTCCGGTGTCCAACCGCAATTGTGTCACCCCCCGTTCGCTGCTGCTGGCCACGAAAATGTCGACACCGGTAGCGCCCTGTGACGCTGCCAGCGCACTGATGTTGTCAAGACCGTAGTCTTCGGTGTCTTCAATCGTGGCCCGATGAACAAGCAGGCCACCTTCCAGCAGCAAGAAGACCGACACCCCGTCATCGGCACCCCCGGCAATGACATAGGTCCTGCCGTCGGCTTCGATCACTTCAATGGCGGCGACCCCGCCGAACCGTGTTTCCCTCGCGTCCAGAACATGATCGCGGACGGTCATGCTGCCATCGGTATTCAGCGCGATGACGGTAAGGCTGTCGGTTCCGGCGGCGGCAAGGATAAGATAGGTCGCATCCCCCAAGATGGCTGTTTCCAGCGCTGTTGGCGCGCTGATCCAAAGCCCGTCAGCTGCGCCGATGGTGGTTTCAGTTACAGGTTGTCCTGCATCATCGATCGCTCTGGCTGTAAGGCCGTTATGGCGTGTGCTGGTAGAGACGATATAGTTTTGTCCGGCGACCGGCGTCGTTGCCAAGGCAGCCAAGCCTGTTGTCGTGGCGTCTTGGAAAACGGCGTATCCCTGCAGCTCACCGCGGGCATCAAAGGTCAGTTGCGCAAGGCCCTGCTGACCCGCAAGCGCGCCAAAGACAGTTTGCCCACCCTCGGGTAGGTTCAGGGTTGCGCCATGCTGGAACCCGTCAAAACTGTCCGGCAAAGCAGTCAGTATCGTTGTACTACCGAAGCTCCCGTCAGATTCAAGCCGCACCGTCTGAAGCGCCCCGTTTGGGCCCCCGCCCACCAACAGGCCCGGCGTCGCGTCGAATGAGAGATCGGTCATCCCCCCCATGCCACCTGCTAGAATATTGCCGGAAAACGCAACGCTTTCCCCAATCGACAGAATTCCGCCCGTAATGTCCCATTGCCGCAAGACACCATCATAGCGCGTCCCGCTATAAAGCTGTGCTGTCCCGTCCACATCCACGATCACCAGATCGGTAATATGCGAGTGGGTCACGTCACCGGGGTCGGTCACGTAGTATGAAAATGATATAGATGACATGTTAGGTCCCCCCGAAACCGCGTGTCGTCAAAATGTCCTGCCAGAGTGATTGCACGGCGTGCTGTCGGCACGGCGCAATTGTGGCGCAGGCATGAAGCTTGCCTTTCAATTTGTTCAATATCGCTTCAGATTTTTCGTGAATGCCGTATGCGACCGTATTGGTGCAGCTTAGGTTCCGGTCGTACGCGGCGGGATTATTGGAATCTGGACCTGCCCCCGTAAATGGGGTGCAACCGGTCTGTCGCGTGACGAACTGAAACAGACAGTTTGTGACAAAACGCGCAGAAACAATTGGGTGAACGGGTTGACGTTCAGCTTGGGGGGTTCCAGTGGCGGCGGTTCAATAGTTTGTTTTCATTGTGCCTTGCATCTTTTGATGCGAGGCACCCTTGCTTTAATGCTCGACCTCTTGGTTTGCCACGTGTGCGGACCGCCCCGAAAGCCTGTATCGTCAGGCGTCCAGAGCGATGGGCATGTCCATGCCGTGTTCTTTCAGCAGTGCGTGGCGCCGTGCAATCTTGAGATCTTCCGCAACCATCTCTGCGCAGAGTTCCCCTGGCGTGATCGTCGGGGTCCAGCCCAACTGTGTTTTCGCCTTTGAGGGATCGCCCAAAAGCGTTTCGACCTCCGCTGGGCGGAAATAACGTGCGTCGACCCGCATCACGATATCACCACAGCGCACATTGGGTGCGCGGTTGGTGTTTACGGCTGTGACGGTCGCAATTTCCTGCGTCCCGGTGCCGCTGAACGCCAGTTTCATACCCAGTTCTGCTGCGGTCCATATGACGAATTCGCGGACAGAGTGCTGTTTGCCACTGGCGATCACGTAATCTTCCGGACGACCTTGTTGCAGCATCAGCCACTGCATCTTCACATAGTCCTTGGCGTGCCCCCAGTCGCGCAATGCGTCGATGTTGCCCAGATAGAGGCAGTTTTGGAGGCCAAGCGCGATATGGGCCATTCCGCGTGTGATCTTGCGGGTAACGAAGGTTTCGCCGCGCCTTGGGCTTTCGTGATTGAAAAGAATACCGTTG
>NZ_JAWOAN010000116.1:0-11010 GCF_046498525.1 Yoonia sp. | reverse complement strand
GTCGGAACGGTTGTTGAAATGCCCGTCCCTGTCGTCCTCGCCATTGGCCAGATTATGCTTGCGGCTATAGCTGTCCGTGTCGTGCAGGGTAAAACCGTCATGCGCGGTCAGGAAATTCAGTGATGAGGTCGCAGCCCGGCCGTCATGATCAAAGTAAGGTGCTGACCCGACCAACCGCTCGGCAACGTCCCTGACCTTGCCTGCATCCCCGCGCCAGAATTCGCGGATGTTGTCGCGGTACTTGTCGTTCCATTCGGCGAAAGGCGCAGGATAAGCGCCTAGTTGATAGCCCCCCGGCCCGATATCCCAAGGCTCTGCGATCAGCTTGACCTGATTAAGCACCGGATCCTGCCCGATGGCGCGAAAGAAGGGCCCGTCACGTTCGAACCCGCGTGCCGTACGCCCCAAGGCCGTGCAAAGATCAAAGCGGAAGCCGTCCACATGCATGACCTCGACCCAATAGCGCAGGCTGTCCATGACCAGACGAATGACGAACGGGTTTTCGAAATCCAGCGTGTTCCCGCATCCCGCATCGTCGATGTAATAGCGTGGATTGTCGGCCAGCCTGTAATAGCTTGCGTTGTCCAGCCCCCGAAACATCAGCGTCGGCCCCAGCTCGGACCCTTCGGCGGTGTGGTTGTAGACCACATCAAGGATCACTTCGATCCCGGCGGAATGGAAACGCCGCACCATCTGCTGAAATTCAGCGATATCAGTGCCTTGCATGTAGCGCGGATCGGGGGCGAAGAACCCGTAGGTCATATAGCCCCAATAGTTGGTCAAACCGCGGTCCAGCAGGAATTTCTCGTTGAGGAAGGCCTGCACCGGCAGCAATTCAACCGCTGTCACACCAAGACTGTTGAGATGCTCGAGAATCGGCCCTGACGCCATCGCCAGATAGGTGCCGCGATTCGGAATGTCGCGGCGGCCCGCCGTAAGGCCTTTGACATGCGCCTCATAGATGATCGAGCTTTCCAGCGCATGTCGGGGCTCTGCCGCGTTATCCCAATTGAAAGACGGGTCAACGACAACGCAGCGGGGCATGTAGGGTGCGCTGTCGGTCTTGTCAAAACTCAGGTCCTTATCCTTGTGACCGGTCTGATAGCCGAAAAGCGCGTCATTCCATTTAGGATGCCCCGTCAACTGCTTGGCATAAGGATCGACCAACAGCTTGTAGGGGTTGAACCGGTGCCCGTTTTCGGGATCATAGAGACCGTCCATCCGGAACCCGTATTGCTGGCCCGCCTTCATTCCGGGGAAATACCCGTGCCAGACATGCCCCTCTCTTTCGGGCAGGGTGATGATCTGGTTTTCGTGACCGTCCTCGTCGAACAAGCACAACATAACCTTGGTCGCATAGCGCGAAAAGACGGCAAAGTTCACGCCGTCAGGATCCAGCGTCGCCCCCAACGGTGACGGGCGTCCCGGTCGTGTCTGAAATGGGCCGATGTTCAAGTGTGCGTCTCTGTCAGGCTGTCATAGATGTTTTTATAGGCGGCGGCCGATGTTTCCCAGCCGACAGGTTGCTTCATGGCATTGCGCTGCATGGTTTTCCAGACTGCGCCGTCATCATAAAGATCGGCAAGCCGCGCAAACGCATTCGCAAGTGCCTGCGCGTTGACAGGAAAAAACTGCAATCCGGTCGCAACGCCGCGCGCCAGTGCAGCGGGGGACGCGTTGATTACGGTATCGGCAAGTCCGCCAGTGAGCGCCACCAGAGGCAACGTCCCATACCGCAATCCATAAAGCTGGGTCAGCCCGCAGGGTTCAAAACGGGACGGCACCAGAATGACATCTCCCCCCGCCATCATCCGATGGGAAAGCGCCTCGTCATAACCGATTTTCACCGAAAGGTTTTCATGGCGCTCCGCAGCCTCGAGCAACGCCACCTCAAGCTTGGGATCACCCGAGCCAAGCAAGGCCAACTGCCCGCCGCGATCCAGAAGTGCGGGCAGCGCATCAAGCAAAAGGTCGATGCCTTTCTGTTCCGTCAGGCGGGATACAAGCACACAGAGCGGGCCGTCGGATGCACCCAGCCCGAAGGTCATTTGGAGTGCTTTTTTATTCGGGGCTTTTCCGGCCGGCGATTGATACGTCTTTATGTTCGGATCAGTCTCCGGGTTCCAGACATCAAGGTCGATCCCGTTCACGATGCCTGACAGGTCCGCTTGCCGCGCCCGCAGCACGCCATCCATGCCTATGCCGAACGCGGGCGTCAGCAATTCCTCGGCATAGGTTTGCGACACGGTGTTGATCTTGGCCGCACCGACCAGACCGGCTTTCAGCGCTGAAATCTGGCCCCAGAACTCAAAGTGGTCCGCGTTGAACCGTGCCGGATCAAGGCCAAGCGTCTTAAGCTTGCCCGCCTCGGCATTGCCATGAAACGCGATGTTGTGGATCGTAAAGACGAACGGGACATCCACCCCCAGTATGTGCATGTACTCTGGCGTCAGACCCGCCTGCCAGTCGTGACCATGCACAATGTCGGGCCGCCAACCATCCACACCATCGGCAGAGATCATCGCACCAACCTTGCAAAGGGCGGCAAACCGCTCTGCGTTATCGGGCCAATCCTGCCCCGTCGCATCGCCATAGATCGCCCCGTCGCGATCATACAGATGGGGGGCATCGAGGATCAGCAAGTCAACGCCCGCAACCTTGCAAGCCAGCAATTCAGCCGCACCGCCAAAAAGCGCGTCATAGCGCACGACTGTCTTCGCAGTGCCTGTGTGCCGCATGACACTGCGGTAGCCGGGCAGCAGAACCCGCACCGCGACACCCTGCGCGGCCAGCGCCACTGGCAATGCGCCGGCCACGTCAGCCAGACCGCCAGTTTTCACCAATGGCGCACATTCAGACACAACGAAAAGCGCGTTCGTCATAAGGCAGCAGCCCTTTTGTCCAGCATATCCTGCGTGATCAGCGTGATCCCGCGATCCGTAACACGGAACCACTTGGCGTCTTCGACAGGGTCTTCGCCCACCACCAATCCTTCAGGGATCACCACGCCGCTATCGACCACGACCTGACGCAAACGGGCAGACCGGTGAATGAAGACATTCGGAAGGATGACGGCATGATCAAGCACCGCATAGGAATTTGTGTGCACATTCGTGAACAACACGGAATTACGCACCTCGGTTCCCGAAATAATACAGCCCCCCGCAATCATCGACGAAATCGCCATCCCGCGCCGGTCACGTTCGTCGTGGATAAACTTCGCCGGGGGCACGCTTTCATTATAGGTCCAGATCGGCCATTCCTTGTCCCATAAATCCAGTTCGGGCGTAAAGTCGGTCAGGTCGATATGCGCCTCCCAGAACGCATCGACGGTGCCCACGTCCTTCCAATAGGCGGGCGCACCTTCGGCCCGCACACAGCTTTCGTCAAACCGGTGCGCCATGGCTTTGCCGTTCTTGACGATATCGGGGATCAGATCATTGCCAAAATCATTCGTCGAGTCCGGGTTTTCCGCATCCCTGATCAGCAAATCGCGCAGGAATTTCCAGTCAAAGACGTAGATCCCCATAGAGGCCAGAGCCATGTCGGGGTCTTCCGGCGTGCCGGGCGGGTCCGCTGGCTTTTCAAGAAAGCTGGTGATCCGGCCTTCGCTGTCGGTGTCCATCACGCCAAAGGCCGTGGCCTCCATCCGCGGCACCGTCAGGCAACCGACCGTCACGTCTGCGTCGGTATCGACATGCTGGCGCAACATGATTTCATAGTCCATCTTGTAGATGTGATCACCGGCCAGAATGATCACATAATCAACATTGTAGCTGTCAACGATATCAATGTTCTGGGTCACCGCATCTGCCGTGCCCTTATACCAGCTCTCGTTTCCGCCGCGCTGAGAGGCCGGCAGCACATCCAGAAATTCATTGCGCTCGGCCCGAAAAAAGTTCCAGCCACGCTGGGTATGCCGGATCAGACTATGCGCCTTGTATTGGGTGGCGACGGCCAATTTGCGGATGCCAGAATTGACGGCATTCGATAGAGCAAAGTCGATGATCCGCGCCTTGCCCCCGAACGGGACGGCAGGTTTCACACGGCGGTCCGTCAGTTCCTTCAGGCGGCTCCCCCGCCCACCGGCCAATACGAAGGCCATGGACCTTTGTGTAATACGCTTTGTCGGCATGTCGTCTCCCCCTCTTGAAGTCCTAGCCCACTGTATCGCGTTTTTTCAAAACGACCACAGATAGTGGCGGCAGTGTAAGCATGACAGATTGCGCCTGCCCGTCCGCGGGCCTTTCTTGCGCTGCGCAGCCCCCCAGGTTCCCGCGATTGCCACCGCCATAGATGTCCGCATCCGTGTTCAACACTTCCTCCCAAAAGCCGTTCTCCGGAACGCCGATCTGAAAATTCGACCGCTCGACCGATGTAAAGTTGCAAACGACCAAAACCGGTGCATCCCCGTCAGCCCCAAATCGGACGTATCCCGTCGTTGACTGCACAGGATCGTTGCATATCCATTGAAAGCCGCCTGCGTCGCAGTCTTTGACGTGCAAGGCAGGTATCTCGCGGTAAATCCGGTTCAGATCGCGCACGAGATGCTGAATACCCTTATGGGCCGGTTGTTCTGCCGCGCCCCAATTCAGTTCCGCGTCGTGGTTCCACTCTTCGGGCTGCGCAAATTCACACCCCATGAACAACAGCTTCTTGCCCGGCTGGGTCCACATGAACGCATAATAGGCGCGCAGGTTTGCGAATTTCTCCCATGCGGCCCCCGGCATTTTAGCCAGCATGGACCCTTTGCCATGCACCACTTCATCATGGCTGATAGGCAGGATGAAGTTTTCAGTGAATGCCCAGTCGATCGGAAAAGTCATCAGGTGATGATCATGCTGCCGGTAGATGGGGTCTTTTTCCATGTACCTCAGCGTGTCATTCATCCAGCCCATGTTCCATTTGTACCCGAAGCCAAGCCCCCCATCATGCACAGGCTGCGAGACGCCGGGGAACGACGTGCTTTCCTCGGCGACTGTCATGATGCTGGGGTCGGCGCCGTAGGCTGCGACGTTCACTTCCTGCAAGAAAGCGATAGCCTCGTAGTTCTCGCGACCGCCATGCTTGTTGGGCACCCATTCACCCTCATTGCGCGAATAATCCCGATAAAGCATGGAGGCGACAGCATCGACCCGTAGACCGTCAAGATGGTATTCCTCAAGCCAGTAAAGCGCGTTGGCGACAAGGTAGTTCTTCACCTCGCGCCGCCCGTAATTATAGATCAGCGTGTTCCAGTCCTGATGGAACCCTTCACGCGGGTCGGCGTGTTCATAAAGGGCTGTGCCATCAAACTGCGCAAGGCCATGTGCATCGGTCGGAAAATGACCAGGCACCCAGTCCAGCAAGACACCAAGGCCTGCGGCGTGGGCTGCATCGACAAGGTCGCGGAATTCATTCGGGGGGCCAAACCGGATTGTAGGCGCATAAATCCCGATCGGCTGATAACCCCACGACCCATCAAAGGGAAACTCCGATATGGGCATCAATTCGATATGGGTAAAACCCATGTGTTTGACATATGATACCAAATCCTGCGCCAGCTCCCGATAGGACAGCGGCCTGCCGCCATCGTCATAACGCCGCCGCCATGACCCAAGGTGCACTTCGTAGATGGTAATCGGCTGCGCACGGTCGGCCCGTGCGGCGCGATCTTTCATCCATGCTTCGTCTTTCCAGCCATAGCCCGAAATATCGCGCACGACAGAGGCCTTTTCAGGCGGATGCTGCGATCCGAACCCAACCGGATCAGCCTTGTCGCGGACATGCCCATCCGCACCGGTAATCTGGTATTTGTAATGCGCACCTTCACCGATGCCCGGCAGAAAAATCTCCCAGACGCCGGTGTCACCCGCCGGGCGCATCGGATGCCTGCGCCCGTCCCACATGTTGAAATCACCAATGACGCTGACGCGCCTTGCATTGGGGGCCCAGACCGCAAAATGCACCCCGCTTGCCCCTTGATGCTTGGTGACATGCGCACCAAGAACGCGCCAGAGTTCCTTGTGGGTGCCTTCACCGACCAGATATTGGTCAAAATCCGAAAGAACGGGATCAAACGAAAAAGGATCGCGGATCGTGTTTTGGCTGCCATCCGCGTAGCGCATGGTCAGTGTGTAGGTCTGACTGGGGGCCGGGGTTGAAAACACGTCACCCGCTATGCGGACCAACGGTTTTTGCTTGCCCGCAACGGTAGCGACCACTTCGACCGCATCAGGCTGGAACGTCGTGATCCAACGTGTGTTGTCGCTCTTGTGCGGGCCGAGGACATTAAATGAATCCTTGCAGGTGCCGCTGTTGAGCGCAGCCAGTACATCATCGGAAAGGAACTCTGGCCTTTTGGCACTCTCGCTTCTCGTCATTCCTGTCACTCCGACACTTCAGACAACGTCACATGCTGTTCCGAAACCATGAGCGGAGTCAAATATGGACGGACCGCAGACATCAACCAGTTGGTGATACGCGACAGCAAGGAACGGGATGTTGTGAACGTTGAGACGCCACTTACCAACTTACGCGTAAGCCGCATCCACGATGAACTCCACTTTCAACTCCGGCCGCGCAAGCTTGGCTTCGCCGCAAGCGCGCGCAGGCGCATGTCCGGCAGGAACCCAAGCATTCCAGACTTCGTTGAGGCCGGCAAAGTCTTTCATGTCCGCCAGCCAGATTGTGACCCTGAGCATGTTTTCACGCGATGATCCTGCCTGCTCCAGCAACGCATCTATCTTGTCCAGACAGATACGGACCTGTTCCTGAATGGTGTCGCCTTCGGCCACCTGACCGGTGAGGTAGGCCACGCCGTTATGCTTTACGATCTTGGATGACCGTTCGCCTGTCTCGATCCGTTCAATCATAGGTCGTTCCTTTTCTTTCTCGCCGCACGCCGCATCGGCAATGCCAAACTTTTGCAATGTTCATGGTCAGACATCAGCCATGATGGCAAGCCTTTTTCCAATTCATCCCTCCAAGGACTCCCCGCTTGCAACCACCCGACGGGTTTAAAAAACCGGAATTTTATTCATGCGTCATACGTCATAATCAGATACTCAAGCTGCAAGAAATTCAAAGACAAGGAAACGATCATGTCAGAACTGCACCAAAACTATATCGCCGGTGAGTGGGTTACAGGCGCGTCCGAAATCGAGAACCGCAACCCGTCTGATCTGACCGACGTCATTGGTCTTTTCGCCCAGGCCAGCACCGACCAACTGGATGCGACATTGGATCAGGCAAAGACCGCACAGTCCCAATGGGCCGCCTATGGCATGGAACGCAAGCAGGCCGTCCTGATGGCGATCGGGAACGAATTGATGGCCCGCGCAGAAGAGCTTGGCACATTGCTCAGCCGTGAAGAGGGCAAACCGCTGGCCGAAGGCAAGGGCGAGGTTTTTCGTGCCGGTCAGTTCTTTACCTACTATGCCGCCGAATGCCTGCGCCAGTTGGGCGAAAACGCGGATTCAGTCCGCGATGGTGTCGAAATCGACGTGCGCCGCGAACCTGTCGGTGTTGTGGCCGTTATCTCACCTTGGAACTTTCCGACGGCGACCGCATCATGGAAGATCGCACCCGCACTTTGCTATGGCAACGCGGTGGTGTGGAAACCTGCCAATATCACCCCCGCATCAGCCGTCGCCCTGACCGAGATCATCGCGCGTCAGGATATCCCCAAGGGGCTGTTCAGCCTCGTGATGGGGTCTGGCCGTGATATCGGCCAGCGTCTGGTGGAAAGCCCGAAGGTGGATGCAATTTCCTTCACCGGCTCTGTCCCTGTGGGCAAGGGCATTGCGGCGGCAGCCATTCAGAACCTCACCAAAGTGCAGATGGAGATGGGCTCCAAGAACGCATTGGCCGTCATGGACGACGCTGATCTTGATCTTTCGGTGACACTGGCGCTTGGCGGGGCGTTCGGCGGCACAGGGCAGAAATGCACTGCATCGTCGCGGCTGGTCGTGCATGGCGCGGTGCACGATGCATTTGTCGAAAAGCTGGTTGCTGGCACCAAGGCGATGAACGTCGGCCATGCTCTCGAGGCAGGCACCCAGATGGGGCCGGTCGTCAGCGAACAGCAGTTGAACGAAAACCTTGACTATGTCGCCTTGGGGCAATCCGAAGGGGCCGAACTGGCCTGCGGTGGTGCCCGGCTCGACATGCCGCATGACGGGTATTACATGGCACCCGGCATTTTTGTGAACACCACCAACGCCATGCGCATCAACCGCGAGGAAATGTTTGCGCCGCTCACATCGGTCATCAAGGTGGATAGCTATGAAGAGGCCTTGGCCACGGTCAACGACACCCGTTTCGGTCTGACCTCCGGCATCGTCACCCAAAGCCTTGCCCGCGCCACACATTTCCGCCGGAACGCGCGGACAGGTGTGGTGACGGTGAACCTGCCGACCGCTGGCACCGACTATCACGTGCCTTTCGGCGGACGCGGCGACAGCTCTTACGGGCCACGCGAACAGGGTAAGGCGGCGGCAGAGTTCTATACCACCGTCAAAACCGCCTATATCAGCGCCGGAAAGCCGCTATAATGGCACGCGCACCCCGGATCGATAACCTGCAATACGCCAACTGGTCGGAAAAGATCTTTCGCCAGATGCGCGAAGGCGGTGTTGATGCGGTGCATGTCACGATCGCCTATCACGAAAATTTCCGCGAAACCGTGCTGAACTTCGAAGCATGGAACCGCAGGTTCGAGGCCTACCCCGATCTGATCATGAAAGGGCAATCAGCCTCTGACGTGGACCACGCACAGGCAACCGGACGCACGGCGATCTTTTTCGGCTTCCAGAACCCCAGCCCGATCGAGGACGATATCGGTCTGGTCGAGATCGTGCACACGCTGGGTGCCCGCTTTATGCAGCTGACCTATAACAACCAGTCGCTATTGGCGACGGGGTGTTACGAGGCCGAAGACACAGGCATCACCCGCATGGGCCGCCAAGTGATCAAGGAAATGAACCGGGTCGGGCTGGTGGTGGACATGAGCCATTCAGCGGATCGTTCGACGATTGAGGCCGCCGACATCTCGGAACGTCCTATCGCGATCACCCATGCGAACCCCTTTGAGTGGTCCCCCGCGCTGCGCAACAAAAAGGATGACGTGATCCGCGCTGTCACGCAAAACGGCGGGATGCTGGGATTTTCGGTTTATCCGCATCACCTGAAAGACAAATCCGACTGCACGCTGGAAAGCTTCTGCGAAATGATCGCGCGCACAGCCGAGAAATTCGGCGCAGCGCATTTGGGGATCGGCACGGACCTATGTCAGGATCAACCCGACAGTGTGGTCGAATGGATGCGCGTCGGACGCTGGAGCAAGGAAATCGACTATGGCGAAGGCTCTGCCGCCGCACCCGGCTTTCCCCCGATGCCAAGCTGGTTTCAGGACAACCGCGACTTTGACAATATCGAAGCGGGCCTGAAAGCGACCGGATTTTCAGATAATGAGGTCGCAGCGATCATGGGCGGCAACTGGCACCGGTTCTATGGCGAAAACTTTGCCCCTCAGTGATGCAGCGCCGCGACGGTCTTGAGAACAGAGAATCCGTAAAGCGCTTCAAACCCCTTTTCACGTCCATGTCCCGAAAATCCCGTGCCGCCGAACGGCAGCTCTACGCCACCGCCAGCACCGTAGTTGTTAATAAACACCTGTCCGGCACGCAGCGCCCGCGCCATCCGCATTTGCCGCGCACCGTTTTCCGACCAACAGGACGCAACAAGCCCAAAATCCGTGCCATTGGCGATCGCAATCGCCTCGGCTTCATCTTCAAAGGGAATGATCACTTGAACCGGGCCAAAAATCTCGTCTTGGGCCAAGGTGTGATCGGGACTCACGCCTGCAAACAGCGTCGGCGCAACATAGGCACCGCCTGTAGGCGCTTCCGATATGATCTGGCCCCGCGCGACGACTTCCAGATCATCGCCTTTGGCAAGGAACCCCTCGACGATCTCTTTCTGCCGCTTCGACACCAAAGGCCCGACATCAAGATCAGTCATGGCCGGTCCGGTCCACAGCTGGCCATAGCGCGCAGCCATTGCCGCGACGACCTGATCATAAACGCCGCGTTGCACGAGTATCCGTGATGATGCGGAACACGTCTGCCCCGCGTTCTGGATGCCCGCGTTGACCAAAAACGGCAGGGCCGCTTCGATATCGGCATCGTCAAATACGACCTGCGGGGATTTGCCGCCAAGTTCCAACGTTACAGGCACCACATTGGCCCCTGCCGATTGCTGGATCATCTTGCCCACGCCGACAGACCCGGTGAACGAAATATGATGCACGCCCCGATGCGCCGACAGCGCTGACCCCGCTTCGGCCCCAAGCCCCGGCACGACATTCAGCGCGCCATCGGGCAGACCGGCCATCCTTGCAATCTCTGCAAAGGCCAGCGCGGTCAGGCATGCCTCTTCGGCGGGTTTCAACACACAGGCGTTGCCCATCGCCAAGGCTGCACCCACGGACCGCCCGATGATCTGCATCGGATAATTCCAGGGAATGATATGCCCCGTGACCCCATGCGGCTCGCGTAGGGTATAGACCGTATAGCCATCCAGATAGGGGATAGTTTCGCCATGCACCTTATCGGCAGCGCCCCCGTAGAATTCCATATAACGGGCCAGCGCCAGCACATCGGCGCGCGCCTGCTTGAGCGGCTTGCCCACATCCATTGCTTCGAGTTGCGCCAGTTCATCAACATGATCCAGCACCGCACGCCCGATGCTGGCCAGCATGCGCCCGCGCTCTGCCGCAGTTGCCCGCCCCCAGTCACCCGCAAGCGCGGCATTGGCGGCCTGCACGGCTGCGTCAATATCTGCAGCCTTGCCGCGCGCAATTTCGCACAACGTACAGCCATCCGAAGGATTGATCAGCGGGAGCGTTTCGCCGGATAGCGCATCAACCCAAGCCCCCGCGATGAAGCATTTTCTTGGGTCGATATTCAAGGGTATGAGAGTCATATTATACCGCCGGTTTCCATAAGCCACAGAAGGAAGCCAAGTCAT
>NZ_JAWOAN010000017.1:0-8276 GCF_046498525.1 Yoonia sp. | reverse complement strand
GAGCGCTGTCCGATTATCGGATTGCCTATGGCAGACGCACGCGGTTCTTCCGGGACAGAGGACGCCAAAGCACCCATCCGCATCCCGATCAGGCCAAAAGCGCAAAAGAATGCAAGTCCCAGAACCAACAAACGCCCTTCGGCGCGCTGGCGCTGCTTGTCCGCCATCGCCTCATGGCGACGGGCACGGTTCTCGGCCTCGATCGCGTCAGGATTCTCGCCGCGCGCCCGCGCCTTGAGGATACGTGCCAGCGGGCGCAGCGGCGTGCGGCTCATAGGTCGTTCTCCATCTGCGCGCGTTGATCGAAAGACAACTCGATCGGGTTCGTAATGGGCAGGATCGGTGGCAAAGGGTAGATGATCTGATCGACCGCACCAAAAGCGTCTGGCATCAGCGGGAGCAAACCCAAACGGTCAAAATTCAGGTCGGCCAGATCTGCCAGACGGTCGGGACGGTTCAGATAGGCCCATTCTGCCCGCAACATGCCCAGACGTTCATGAGAAGCACCGATTTCACGGTGCAAATCGCGCACTTCGGCAATCGACGATTGTGTCTTGTAGTTCTCCTGATAGGCCCAAAACGCGAGGCCCATGACGGCCAAAGCTGTCAGAACATAAAACAAACCACGCACTTACCGACCCCCTTTTCTCTTTTTCATCGGCATCCCCAGATCGGCAGGATCAATACGCTCCGCTGGTGCATCCGTGCGGATCGCCACACGCAGCTTGGCCGAGCGCGACCTTTGGTTCTCTGCCAGTTCCTGTGCGTCCGGTCCGATCGCCTTGCGCTTTTCAATGCGCCATGCGGGTGTCACCTGCGCGATTTCCGGCGCATAGCGGTTCGCATTTGCCGTATTGCCTGAACGGGCCTGCAAGAACCGCTTTACCATCCGGTCCTCGACCGAATGAAAGGTCACCACAGCCAGTTTTCCACCGGGCTTTAGCGCACGTTCTGCCGCCATCAATCCTTCGGCCAACTCGCCGTATTCGTTATTGACCGCAATCCGCAAAGCCTGAAAGGTCCGTGTGGCGGGATGCGATTGGCCGGGCTTGGCGCGTGGCAAACAGCCTTCAACAATCTTTGCCAGTTGCAGTGTCGACGTCAGGGGGCGTGCTGTGACAATCGCTTTCGCGATGCGGCGCGATGCTCGTTCCTCGCCATAAAGATAAATGATATCAGCTAGTTCAGCCTCATCAGCCACGTTGCAAATGTCCGCCGCAGACGGACCCTCTTGCGACATGCGCATATCCAGCGGGCCGTCGCGCATGAACGAAAAACCACGTTCGGCCAGATCAAGCTGCATGGAGCTGACACCAAGATCCAGCACCACGCCATCCAGATCGGTCGCGTATTCATCCATCTTGGAAAATACGCCTGCAACCGTTTCGATCCGGTCGCCATATGTATTGATCCAGTCCGCCGCCATCTCGAATGCCAGCGGATCACGGTCAACGGCAATCACTTTATCCGCACCGGCAGCCAGCAGTTCACGGGTATATCCGCCGTTGCCAAATGTCCCATCCAGCCAGACCCCCGAAACGGGTGAGACCGCTGCGATGAGCGGTCTGATCAGAACGGGAATATGAGGTGGGGTTTTATCTGCAGCAGGCATCGCTCAACCGTCCAACAGGATGAGCGGATCATACCCATCACCCTGTTCATCCAGCCACGCGGTCAAGTCGTCCGCGACCTCCTGATTGAAGGTCTCGGCCTTCCATATCTCGAAATGATCGCCCAAACCGCTGAACGTCAGATCACCTTCTGTCAGACCCAGCTTTTGGCGCTGCTTGATCGGCATGACCGTGCGGCCGTCTTTATCAACGTCCAGCTTGATGGATTGTCCGATAATCAGGCGCGACAGCTTTTTCTTATCCGCAGACCCGCGCGGGAGCGCATTGATCTGCCCGACGACGGCATTGAATTCATCCACGGTATAGCCGTGCAACTGGTGCTTGAGATGATCACCATAAAGAAGGTACATGCGCGGGGACAGACCCGGGTTCCATTCCGGGTCGCCGGCTTCGAGAACACGACGGAAATCAGCGGGGATCGACATGCGCCCCTTCCCGTCCACCTTCTGGGTGTGTGTGCCGGTAAAACTCAGAACCACTGTCCCTCGGTCCTCACTTGCCCCCGAAATTTGCCCTGAATGTGAAAACGGCGGATTGATCTGCTGCCACTGATCAATCCGCCGTCTCGTCCCTTGCGGGAAGTCCGACTGCGCGTGCCACCTGGGGGGATGTCTGCTCGCTCACGCGCCGGATCTCATTGGGTAATGGCGAAGCCTGTATGAAACCTGCTTTTGCCGGTTGGGGTTCTTAATTTGCCCCTTTGGAATTGTGTCCGTCATTACCGTAAGACAGTTGTGCCACCTCGCCGCCCACCAAGCAACAACTTTTTGGGAATTCATGGTACTATATGGGGTCTTTCAGCACATTTTCGGACGATATCTTGGTCAACACGCCGATAATTTGCAATAATTGTGGTGTTTACAGAGAAATTAGGCACAACATATAGACAATATTAATTCAATGTCATGTGTGCCAAAAAATCCGTATTAATTTTCGCTTTCACGTTGGAAAGGCGTAAAATCACGCGCAACGCCGACATTCTACTCAATTTCGAGATCAGGTAATCCGAATCTGCAGACGATTCCATGAATTCCCAAGAAATACCTGAAAAGGGCCATGGAGGTGATGCAGACTTACAACCGTTTATACATCATATACGCCTCGACCATTCCCAGCCTCGGGTGATCAAACGCTTCGGGGATGGTGCCGACAGTATCAAAACCAAGCCGGTGCCACAGGCGTACAGCCCCTGTATTGCTTGCCAGTACGAAATTGAATTGCATTGCGCGGTATCCCAGCGCGCGTGCCTCCTGCTGGCTGTGGGCACAAAGCTGTTCCGCGACGCCCTGCCCTCGCGCCGCGGGGACGACGATATAGCCGCAATTGCAGATATGCGCCCCACCGCCAGGCTGGTTGGTTTTGATATAGTAGGTCCCGATGATCCCGTTTGGCGCTTCTGCCACATAGGTGGCATCGGCCTGTGTCATCCAATAGGTCCGCGCACCCGCCTTTGTGATGGCCGGATCAACGGCGTAAGTGTCTGCGCCCGCAAACACATCGCGCAACATGGGCCAGATCAGATCGAAATCATCCGGCGTTGCCGCGCGGATTGTGATCACGCAATCCCACCCTCGATAAAGCGGCGCGCCAGTGCGCGGTAGGCATCAGCCATCGGGCTGTCGCCTGCGGCAATCGGCGTGCCGCTGTCACCTGCCAGACGGGTATCAAGATCAATCGGCAGCGAGCCCAGAAAGGGAACACCGATCTTTTCCGCTTCCGCAGCGACGCCGCCCTGCCCAAAGATATGAGTCTCGGTCCCGCAGGTCGGGCAAACAAAGGTCGACATGTTTTCGATCATGCCCAGCACCGGCGTCCGCAATGATCTGAACATATCCAGTGCCTTACGGGCATCGAGTAAAGCCACATCCTGCGGTGTGCTGACGATCACCGCCCCCGTCAGTTCCGTTTTCTGACAAAGTGTCAGTTGCACATCGCCCGTACCGGGTGGCAGATCGACAATCAGGACATCCAGTTCTCCCCATTGCACCTGCCCGAGCATCTGTTGCAACGCACCCATCAACATCGGGCCGCGCCAGACGACGGCCTTGCCTTCTTCCATCATCAACCCGATCGACATCATCGTGACGCCATGCGCCTGCAATGGAATGATCGTTTTGCCATCGGGACTGCCGGGGCGTTTGTTCACACCCATCATGCGTGGCTGCGATGGACCGTAGATATCCGCGTCAAGTAGACCGACGCGACGGCCTTCGCGGGCCAAGGCCACGGCAAGGTTGGACGAGACGGTGGATTTACCCACGCCACCCTTGCCCGAACCGATAGCCAGGATGCGGTCAACGCCCGATACTTTCGCAGGGCCGGCCTGCGGTGTGGGATGACGCCCGATCTTAAGCGACGGTGGTTCTGGCGACTTGGGCGCAGGGCCATGCGCTGTTAAAACAACAGTCGCACTCTCGACGCCGGGCAAACGGCGCACGATATCTTCGGCAGCACGGCGCACTCCGTCCATCTTGGACGCCTCGCCGGGATCTGCAGCCTCGATCACGAAACGGACCGCGCCTCCCTCGATATTCAGTGCGCGGATCATGTCCCGCGACACCAGATCTTCGCCTCCGGGCAACGTGAGTCGCGACAGCGCGCCGAGTATTTCGTCCCGTGTAGTAGCCATATTGAGACCTCAAGTTTCAAAAACGTCTAATTTCCAGACACCATCTCGCATCTTTTGGGCAAAGTGCAAGGGTTCGGAAACAGATGCACAAAATTGCGACAGATTGATAACGATAGGTCAGCAATGCTTATGCACTTTCTGCATGGCAGCATTGCGCAAACAGCCATTGTGCAACTGCAGCATAATCATACATCTTGGTCACAACAGCGCGGCAGAAGTCGCGGCACACAGAACAAACATGAGTAGTACAATGACCGTCCACACCGAAACATTCTTTGCTGGCACTTCCCTGACCGAGCGTTTTTTCACGTTCCGTGCGCGGCTCGCCGATAAAGCCGCCAAGCGCAAAGTATACCGGACAACCCTGTCCGAGCTAGAGAGCCTTTCGACACGCGATCTCAACGATCTGGGGCTGTCACGCTGCATGATCAAAGCCATCGCCCACGAGGCCGCCTACGGCAAGTAATTCACGAATTCGGATCTGCTGCCTCCTCCCTTTAGGCAGATCCGGAACAAGACCCATCGCTTCACCTCCTCCCGAGGCTATGGGTCAGCAATAAGGTGGCGGCATCCACCTCCTCCCGGGTGCCGCCACTTTATAAAACAGAATTCGGAACCGGCCCACCTCCTCCCGGGTTTGGAACCGATCATACCGCAGACCGCGCTCACCTCCTCCCGAGCAACGTCAGCGAGGACGCGCCTTGCTTCTTCTCCTCCCGAGACGCAAGGGGGCGCTGATAAGTAAAGACGGTCATGCCCACCTCCTCCCGGGCATGGCCGTTTTTTGCTTCTGGCAGTTGTGCGCCCAAGGCTGCATAAGCGGCATCATGTCACCAGATATTTTTTTCGCCCTTGTCGGCTTTGCCTTTGCCAGTTCGGTCACACCCGGACCGAACAACCTGATGCTGATGGCCTCGGGGGCCAACTATGGCCTACGGCGCACGGTGCCGCATATGCTGGGTATCTCCCTTGGCCATGCCTTCATGGTAACGATGGTCGGGATCGTGCTCTTGCAGGTGTTCGAAACCTACCCGGTCCTGAATATCGCGCTCAAGGTGCTCAGTGCCGCCTACATGATGTGGCTGGCATGGAAGATCGCGAATGCGGTACCACCCGAAGCCAAAGAAGTCACAGGCAAACCCTTTACCTTCCTGCAGGCCGCAGCCTTTCAGTGGGTCAATCCCAAGGCATGGTTCATGGCAATCACCGCGATCAGCGCTTATGCCCCCCAAGACCGCGGCATCGTGATCGGGTCACTCATGGTGGCGGCTGTCTTTGCCGCAACGAACCTGCCGTCGGTCACGGTCTGGGCGTGGATGGGCGTGCAGGTGCGCCGCTGGCTGGGAACCGCGCGGCGATTGCGTGTGTTCAACGTGTCGATGGCGGTGCTTTTGGTCGGGTCACTTTACCCGATGCTGGTCCATTAAAACGGCACGTCATCCGCCTGATCCGCACTGACGACAAACCGCGCCACCACATGTTTTGATCCGGCCTTGTCGAACTCGATCACCAGCTTGTCGCCTTCGATCCCCATCACTTCACCATAGCCGAATTTCTGGTGGAACACGCGCTCGCCTTCGGTAAAGGCGGACACGGCATCCAGATCGATCGTCATATTGCGCGCCTCGGCGGGTTGGGCCATTCCGCGCTGCTGGCTGCGCGATTGCAGGCGTTTCCAGCCCGGAGAGTTGTAGACATCCGCCTGATGGGCCTTTTCATGCAGGTTCGATCCGGCCATCCCCATGACCGCAGGGGATGCACTGGCCGACATGCCCGCAGCACCATAGCCGCCACCGTAAAGGCCGGGCGGGGTCAGCACCTCGACATGCGCGGGCGGCAGTTCATCGATAAACCGCGACGGCATGGCCGACTGCCACTGGCCATAGACCCTGCGGTTGGCGGCAAAGGACACCGTGCAAATTTCCTCGGCGCGGGTGATCCCCACATAGGCCAGACGCCGTTCCTCTTCGAGGCCCTTCATGCCGCTTTCGTCCATCGATCGCTGCGAGGGAAACAACCCGTCTTCCCACCCCGGCAGGAAGACCGCGGGAAATTCCAGCCCCTTTGCCGCGTGCAGGGTCATGATGCTGACCTTCTCGCCCTGCTCCTCGGTCTCGTTATCCATGATCAGGCTGACATGTTCGAGGAACCCTTGCAGGTTCTCGAAATTCTCCAGCGCCTTGACCAGTTCCTTGAGGTTTTCCAACCGACCCGGCGCCTCCGGCGTCTTGTCGTTCTGCCAAAAGCCGGTGTAGCCGCTTTCATCCAAAATCATTTCGGCCAGTTCAACATGTGTGTCTGCCTCGGCGCGCACCTGCCCATGCCAGCGGTCAAGGCTGTCCACCAAAATAGTGAGCTCCTTCAGGCCCTTGCCACCTAAAAGTTTACCCTGACAGACCAGCCGCGCGCCCTCGACCAGTGACACATCATTGCTGCGTGCGGTCCGCTGGATCGTCTGCACGGCTTTGTCGCCCAAGCCCCGCTTGGGGGTATTCACGATCCGCTCGAACGCCAGATCATCTTCGGGCGACACGGCCAGCCGGAAATAGGCCATCGCATCCCTGATCTCCATCCGCTCATAAAAACGTGGGCCGCCTATCACGCGATAGGGCAAGCCGATCGTCAGAAAGCGATCTTCAAAGGCGCGCATTTGATGGGACGCACGCACGAGAATCGCCATGCTATCAAGGCCCATCGGGGCCAAACCACGCGTGCCGCGCTGCATCGCCTCAACCTCTTCGCCGATCCAGCGGGCCTCTTCCTCGCCATCCCAATGGCCGATCAGGCGGACCTTTTCGCCATCCTTGCGGGATGTGAACAGCGTCTTGCCCAAGCGCCCCTTATTGGCGGCAATCACACTGGATGCCGCAGCCAGAATATGCGGGGTTGAACGATAATTCTCTTCCAGCCGCACCACATGGGCGCCCGGAAAATCCTTTTCAAAGCGCAGGATATTGCCCACCTCGGCGCCGCGCCAGCCATAGATCGACTGGTCGTCATCGCCCACGCAGCAAATATTCTTGTGCGATGCCGCCAGCAGGCGCAGCCACATATACTGGGCGACGTTGGTATCCTGATACTCATCCACCAGAATATAGCGGAACCAGCGCTGGTACTGCGCCAGCACATCCGGATGGTTTTGAAAAATCGTGACCATATGCAGCAGGATATCACCGAAATCGACGGCGTTCAGATCCCGCAGACGGCGCTGATAGGCGGCGTAAAGCTCCACCCCCTTTTGGTCAAAGGCACCGCTGTCCGCGACCGGCACCTTGTCAGGCGTGAATGCCTTGTTCTTCCATCCGTCAATAATGCCTGCTAGCATTCGCGCGGGCCAGCGTTTGTGATCGATGCCCGCCGCTTCGATCAACTGTTTCATCAAGCGGATCTGGTCGTCGGTATCCAGAATGGTGAAATTCGATTTGAGCCCGACGAGTTCGGCATGGCGCCGCAACTGCTTGGCGCAAACCGCATGGAATGTACCAAGCCAGGGCATGCCCTCGACAGCTTCTCCCATCAGGCCACCAACACGCGATTTCATCTCGCGCGCGGCCTTGTTGGTAAAGGTCACTGCCAAAATCTCGTGCGGGCGCGCACTGCCTGTCGCCAACAGATGGGTGATGCGGGTGGTCAACGCCTTTGTCTTGCCCGTCCCTGCCCCTGCCAACATCAACACAGGGCCACTCAAGGTCTCGACCGCCTCGCGCTGTGCGGGGTTCAGACCTTCCAGATAAGCCTTGCTCGGCTGCGCCATCGCCTGCTGACTAAGCGGGACAGCCGCCGCTTCAAATGCGTCATCTTCGGAAAAATTGCTCATGTCGTTTACATAGCGCCTCGTGCCGCGCGTGAAAAGGCTTGTTCTACTTCCGTTCCCCTCGTTATTATTGGCCCATAAATATCCCCGCCGGAGGCTCCGAAGGATTGCCAAACGCGGCACAGTCGCCATAGCTTGCGCCACATGACATTACACAGCCGCTATCCCGCTATTTCCGATCTGCAAGCCCGTGCGCGGTCGC
>NZ_JAWOAN010000009.1:0-4618 GCF_046498525.1 Yoonia sp. | reverse complement strand
GGTTTGACACGATCAGAACTGTAATTTGTCTATAGGGAGGATGACAAAATGATACTCAACCCGATGCGTGCCGTGACACGCCTTGCAATGGCCACCGCCGCACTGATTGTGGGGGCCCACATGGCTTTTGCCGAGACGGTCAACAAGGTCGCTATTCATGTGGATGAAGAGAGCATCCAGACAATGAACATGGCGCTGAACAACGCGCAGAACATCGCCGCCTATTACGATGAGAAAGGGCAGGATGTGATCATCGAGATCGTCACATATGGCCCCGGCCTTCACATGCTGCGTTCCGATACCTCGCCCGTTGCACAGCGTATTTCTACCATGTCGCTGGAGATGGACAACATCAGCTTTTCCGCCTGCCTGAATACGGTTGAAGCCATGAAACAAAAGTCCCAAAAAGACGTGCCTCTGTTAAGCGAGGCCGTCGTCGTGCCGTCTGGTGCCGTGCGCCTGATGGAACTGCAGCAACAGGGTTATGCCTACCTGAGACCGTAAACGATATCGGTGGCCCCGACCGCGGGGCCGCCTGGCGATTTGCAATATCAAGGACCAGCAGGGTTCGTGGCGCTGATGCCCTAGGATAATATAGCGTTTCGCGTTTTACTTGAGAAATCGCGTTCAAAGTCAGCTCTTCGCTGATTGAGAGGCAGCGCATTCTGGTTTAGGTTCGACGCGAAATGTTTTTGGCAAATCAGACAAAGGGTCGTGTCGGGGTCTGTGGTGCGATACGGTTATTTGGCACTGCAACCGACCAACATGAGGTTCAGATGTCTGCTGTGACCTTTGGCGAAAATTGTGTATGCCCCCAACCCTTACGCGTGGACGGTGCTAACGGAAGAAGCTGAGCCGTGAATAGCCGCTTTCATGTCTTTGATAGGATGGCCTTGCAGGTGCAGGGAATTCACACTTTCCGCCGTGCGGGCATGAGCTTCTTGGCCCGGTTAATCGCAAGACTTGGGTCCGCTTTGGGGCTCCTGCCGTCATCTGACGTTTTCGCTCAGCATACTTGTCTCCTTACCTCAGGGCTGCTTTCACACGGGCATGGAGCGTCAGGTGCAGCACACTAGTGGTTAGCGTGCCGAGAATGAGGTGACCGTCCGGTGCCGGCGCTCTGGCGCTGTGTCGACGCGGCCAATTGCGCGGCTTAAGCAGAGTGATGCCAAGACATCAGCTCGTCCAGCCGGTTGATTTTATGGTCAGCGATCCTGGCAAAGACCCATGTGAGCCAGGCTGGGGGATCGACCTTGTCAAGCTTGGCGGTCTTGATGAGGGCGAACGCACTTGGACGGACATGGCATCGCTCATTGAAACGTGCAAGCTGAACGCCGTTGATCCCTGTGCCTCCCTGCGCGAAACACTGACCGCCATCGCGGTCACGCAGCATGATCAGTGTTAACGCACCGAGGTCCCACACATGGAATCCTGCCACCACCGAACCGGGTGCGGTCCGGCCAGATCCATACACACAAGCGGGAAACATATCATGTCCGACGACGTCATCAGACTTGCTCATAACCTGATCGGCCCAGCCGATCATCGGCGGCTGGAAAGCTACGGTGCCCATGTCATCCAGAATGGAGCGGCGACCCGCTTCGCTTGGGGCGAACAGGACGGCGCCCCGCATTTCGATATCTTTAGCGGTGGCGCGGACGAGGTGCTGGCCGCCCGCATCGGACGGCACCGCGACCAACATGAATTTTATGTCGAGGATCGGGCCGGTCAGGAAATTGCCACGGGTACGCTGGGTCACGTGATGGCCGAGCTGGACCGGTTCCTTCGGGTGCGGCCCGGCGACTCCGGCACTCCCGTCTGAGAGATCCCGCGCAGACGCGGGCGGGGTGGGGCGCATGACGAGTCTCACCGCCCGTAAAGGCCCACCAGTTCTGTGAACTCGATCACCTTTGGCGCAGCGAGCGTGTCGATCTCCTGGCACGTCGCACCCGGCGCTGCGGTGGTGATTTTCTCACGCAGCGCGCTGAGGCGAAAGTGGTAACTGTGCGGCGCGTCGCCCGGTGGCGGACAGGGCCCGCAATAGCCGAACTCGTCAAAATCGTTTAGCGCCTGCTGGAACCCCGGCTCCTGCGAGGCCCGCCCGAAGCCGCCGTGCAGAAATCCGCTTTCGGGCGAGATGCCCCAAGCTGTCCAATGGCGGTAAAGGCCGTCCGGCCCGTCGGTGTCGTCGCATGACAGCACCAGTTCAACCGTACCTTCCGGCAGGTTTGCCCAGCGAAAGGCGGGCGAAACGTTGTCGCCATCGCAGGTGAATCGCACGGGAATGGTCTCTCCCGGACCGAAATCGGGACTAGTCAGAAAAAACATGTGAATCTCCTTTTGCACCATGGCGAGCCGCGCTGGCGCACTTCCGCCGCGACCGTGTCTCACGGCCAAGGGTGGCTGACACCTGGTTTGGATTGATGGGCAACTTTGAACCCGGGAACACGACCAAAGCCAGAAAGGATGTCAGCATGGCGCGACCCGGGGCCTTTCGGGTCACGACAAAGAAGCGTTTCATGCTATCGGAAACCTGGGGCGGTACACTGTTACGCAAGATGGATGCTCTAACCGGCGCCTGTGTCCGCCGCGCCAGATTTGTGACACTCGTCGTCGCCTCATCCTTGGCCATAGGTCAAGTCCCTTCGTGCTGCATCCATTCGCAGTGCCTGTGTTATGAACATGGGCCTGGGGATGTCGTCATTAACCCGCATCAATCGTCGGGTCGCAACATGCGTCAGCTTTGGCCTATTCTCAATTAACGTGATACCTAAATGCGAAGGGGTTGGCAGGCTTCGCCATGACATGGCTCTCCGGCCTAGATGCGCGTTGAGAGAGATGGAAACAGACAATGCCCTAGCCCTCGAACCGATTGAAAACCGCCACAGGCTCAAGCACGGCGTATACCGCGCGGTCGGCGATCTGCAGGGCGCGATCAGTCGCTTTTGTTATCAGCCTGGTTTTTAACCCAGCCAAACATCGAGAAAGAGCATAAGAACAAGTCCTATTGAGAGTCCGAGTGTCGCCTTCTTCTGATGTCCTCTGCGATGCGTCTCCGGAATTATTTCGTGACTGATGACATAGAGCATCGCTCCTGCTGCGAATGCGAGTCCCCAAGGCAGGAATGGCTCTGAAAATGCGATCAGCGCTGCTCCGATCACACCACCTATGGGTTCAACCAATCCAGTGAGCGCCGCGATACTCCAAGCACGCAACCGTCCGTAGCCTTCACTGATCAGGGCGACAGCTACGGCCAGACCTTCAGGCAGGTTCTGTAGCCCGATACCAATTGCAAGCGGCATACCACCCGATAGCCCATGAGCGCCGAATCCAACACCCACGGCCAATCCTTCGGGAAAGTTGTGAATGGTGATCGCAATGATAAAGAGCCAGGTCTTGCGAAGCGCCGCGCCCTGCGGTCCTTCACGTCCGGTGTTGAAATGCTGGTGTGGCAATGCTTCGTTCAGGACAGCGATAGCAGCCATCCCGGCAAGAATTCCGATAACGGCAATCAAAGGCGGGATCACACCTTCGCCATATCGTACCTCTGCAGCCTCCAATGCCGGGATAATCAAAGAAAAAAATGATGCGGACAGCATGACACCCGCCGCAAACCCCAGCGACATGTCCCGCGAACCTTGGCCCGGAACCTTTCCAAAAAGTGCGGGCAGGGCACCAAGGGCTGTCATCAGTCCTGTGACAAGGCTTCCAAGGAGCCCGAGGGCTATTGGCGAAAGATTTTCCATGCAGCCTCTCCAGTAAATCTTCGACGCAATGTTCCGTACCTGTGCATGCGCCGTCTCCGCCCTATTGGGAGTTTGTTTGCGCGCGAGACATCCAGCGTGTGCCTCTCGAATTATTCGACTTTGGGAATTTGCGGAAGATGGTATTCATTCTCAAGGTTTCACGGCGGACCGAGCTATGTTGCAACATGAACGATCAATCTAAAATTGAATTTTTTGCAGCTTACCCCTTTAGAGGGCGTTAAATATCTTCGATGATTATGCATTTGGGTCTTCAATTCCGAGATTTCCAGATAAGTCTGCGCGTCAACGGCAAAGTAAAAGTTGGCCAAAGGCCAGCGCAAAATGTTGCCACTTTGGAGTTGGCGTGATGATGGCGCAACCACACGCCGGCATCCGGTTTGAAGGGAAAATCATGAAGGCGCATCCAAGGCGTGGGCAATCTTGGCAATGCGCGCCGCTGATGTCCATCCAGTCGCAAGGTGAGAGCACCGCAGATCAGAACCAACGGCGACAGCTGCGCAGGTTTAGGTGCCGGATCGACATCTTCGCGCACAGCTAACGCTGCAAAGCTCGGTTCTTCAGCCAGCATCACCAGGCAAAAAGCGATCGATACGAACGATCCCCCTATGGAACAGACCCAGCCGCCGCCTGTTGTGGGCCTCAGCGCGTGCCGCATAAGTGGTAAACAACACTGTCACTGACGCAGTAAATGCAGTCTGAATATTCCGGCTGTGACTGAAATTCTGATCAGCGTGCTGTCTGTGTAGGCAACCTGCAGCTTCAGCGCGTTGAAATAAAACGGGGCCAAGTGGCCTGGTCCGAGAACCACACGATAAGAAAGGTCGCAGGTGACCGAATTACCCTCTTGCGTC
>NZ_JAWOAN010000007.1:0-2720 GCF_046498525.1 Yoonia sp. | reverse complement strand
CTCGACAGCGATCGCGAACGCTACACGGTGGAGGTCAATACGCGCGAGCTGCAGCGCATCTTCGAAGAAGAGCGTAGCTTCGACACCGCCCGGGCCAGCCGCATGATCGACGAGATCCGCACCTGGGCGCCAGCGCGGTACAACAACCTGGAATCCGAATTCGTCAACGTTCTGTCCGAACGGATCCCCACGATCTGTTCGGGCCGCGTGGCGCAGCCTTGTAGCTGCGATGGTTTGAAACCGCTGGTCGAGGACCCGATGACCGCATCTTTCGGGCAGTGTTCCTGCAACGTCTGATAAACCTTGCGCTTCAACTCCAGCCGTTCGGGAACGCTTTCCTGCACCCATGCCACACCTGCCACGGCAGCCGACATTGTGTCATGAAAGCTCAGTTGCCCTTCGGCGGGCAATGCGACATCGGACAGCCCCGGCAAAGACCGGCGGGCGTTGTTCAGGACTTCGGTGATCTTGCGCTCGGCCTCTGGATCAGGGTCAAAGACCCGCACATCCCATCCCATCAACAAGAACCGTGCAGCCCAACCGCCACCAATCACACCACCGCCAATAATGGCTGCCGTCTGTCTTTTCATGTCTTAACCTGCAGGTTTGTCATCGGGGTGATCAAATTCGTCCGCCGGAACAGGCTCGCGGCGGATCGTCGGGTCACAGGCGACCATTGCCGTATTGCTGTCACGGATGATCAACCCACCCCGCGCACGGCAGTCTTCAAAGGACATGCGGTTCCCGATCACCATGAACTCGCGCATACCGCCCGCACTGCTTGTGACACTGCCACCTTCGCAAGCGGCCAGAGCCATAACGCTGCACAAAACCAAACGTTTCATCACTCAAACTCCTCCAGTCGGCCCAGATCATAGCCGTTGAATTCCAAAACATCACGCGCCGCTTCCAACCGGTCCGCACGAATATCCGGCGTGCGGTTCAAAATCCAGCCCGACCGCCCGTTGGGCGCGCCAACGACGGCCGTCCGGTAATCCTCATCCGTCCAAAGCACCCAGTAATCGGCGGCCACGAAAGGCACCGAGGGGAACCGCACCTTCAACCGGCCCGGCCCCACGATTTCGGCGGTGCCTGCAATGCGGGATGTTTCTTTGCCTGTCTCGTCACGGCAAATATTCAAAACAGAAAGCAGGCCATCCTCGCGCAAGCCATATTCGGCGGTGACCCCGACGCAGCCTGCCTGAAAAGGCACAGGATAGCGCGCAACTTCGTGCCAGACACCCAGATAGCGCGTCGGCTCGAATACCGCTTTGGAAGAAATCGGCACATCGGTATCACGGTAGACTGAAAACAGCCCGCCACTTCCTTGCGCCGCACAGCCTGCCAGAAGCAGGATCAAAGCCAATGCTCTCACTTGGCTACCAGCGCGCGCTTTGTCAGCCCCAGCTTCGTGCGGACCTCTGCGGGGCCGATGACCTTGGCGCCTAGGTTTTCCACGATGCCTGCGGCCCGTTCCACCAGTTGCGCATTGGTCGCCAAAACGCCGCGATCCAGCATCAGGTTGTCTTCCAGCCCGACCCGCACATGACCACCCGCAAGAACGGACGCGGCGACATAGGGCATCTGGCTGCGCCCCAGACCAAAGGCCGAGAACGTCCAATCGTCGGGCACGTTATTGACCATCGCCATAAAGGTATTCAGATCATCCGGCGCGCCCCATGGCACACCCATGCAAAGCTGGACCAATGCTGGGCTGTCCAGCACACCATCCTTGACCAACTGCTTGGCATACCAAAGATGGCCGGTGTCAAAGGCTTCGATCTCTGGCTTTACGCCCAGATCGGTCATCATCCGCCCCATCGCAACAAGCATTCCCGGCGTGTTGGTCATCACATAGTCGGCTTCCGCGAAATTCATGGTGCCGCAATCCAGCGTGCAAATCTCTGGCAGGCATTCGGCCACATGGGCCACACGCTCTGTCGCGCCAACCATATCCGTGCCGGCAATTACCGGCAAAGGGGCTTCGGTGCCGCCGAAAACGATATCCCCGCCCATCCCGGCAGTCAGGTTCAGCACGACATCGACGTCGGCATCGCGGATACGCTCGGTCACCTCGCGGTAAAGCGCGACATCACGTGAGGGGGCACCCGTTTCAGGGTCGCGCACGTGGCAATGCACGACAGCCGCACCCGCCTTGGCCGCATCAATCGCGCTGTCAGCGATCTGTTGCGGCGAACGCGGGACATGCGGGCTGCGGTCCTGTGTGGACCCGGAACCAGTGACGGCGCAGGTGATAAAGACCTCGCGGTTCATCTCGAGTGGCATTTGCATTCTCCCCCTGTGCAACTGGCTTGACCGGACACTTGCCCAAATCAGCGTACCACACAAGGCAGAATCCTGACAGATGGCAGGGCGCGCTGTTGCAGCCAGCACACCGCCCGCTGTTCAGGACTGCCATGGAAACGACAGGTAAGGTGGGTGCAACCCACCGCCTTTAATAGGGCATCGGATGCGCCCTATGCACCGTGTCGATCTCGGCAATTAACGTGTCCGACAGAACCACATCCCTGCCTGCAAGTATCTGGTTCAGTTGATCCGAGGTCGTCGCACCAAAGATCGCAGACACCGCGAATGGGCGGGTCCGTTGCCAAGCCATCGCCATATGCACAGGGTCCAACCCATGTTTTTCCGCCAGATCAAGATAGGCCTGCACGATCGGCCAGAGCCGGTCATTCACGCGCCCGCCAAGATCACCGTTG
>NZ_JAWOAN010000300.1:0-9689 GCF_046498525.1 Yoonia sp. | reverse complement strand
ATCTGTGGTCCCGGTCCGATGGTCGCAGCGGTATCAGATGCGCTGCTCGATCTGGGCTTGCCGATGAACAACGTTGTCTATGAACGGTTCGACTATGCAGGCAGCGCCTCGCGTCAGGACCGGCGACGGACGCTGAATTTTCTGGCGGTCGGTGCGGCGCTTGCCGGCATGATCGGTGGTTTCGTGCTGCTGACGTGACGGAACCAAACACCGGCAAGCGGTGTGCCCTATCCACACGCCAAAGATCGGCCTTGCGGTAACACGCACCTGAAAGGATTGAATATAGTATTTCTGGGCAGTCCTGATGGCGCAAACAGGGAGTTTCAGCCAACTGTGCCTGTTTGCGCCCTTGCACACTGCTTTCGGCCGACAGCTAGAGCAGCACAGCCTGCCCTGTCCGCGCGCTTTGCTGCGCGGCAAGGCCCATCGCAATCGCCTTGGCCCCATCGGCCAGGGTGACCTCGACCACGCCGTCTCCGCGCACCACCGCATTGAACCGCTGATGCTGATAAAAGGTCGATCCATTGTGATCACCCGCCTCCAGAAGCGCGGGATCGACGGGGATCTCGGACACATAAGGGCCTTTGGGCGAACGCGGACTGATGATCATCTGCGGCACCGGAGGATCGCCCAGCAGTTGCGGCCAGAACCGCCCCGGCCCCGGCACAAGCGCCTCGATCTTGCCATCCGGTCCCACGGCACTGATTTCTTCCTGATATTTCGAGCCTTCGGCGAACATGCATAGCTCCAGCATGGCACGGGCCCCCTTGGCAAAGTCGACGATCACATAGCCGTTGTCCCAGATATCAGGGGCCTCTCCGTCATAGCGTTCGTCGATGTGGTTCAGCGCCTGCCCCGCACTGGCCATCACGCGCACAGGCTCGTCCTGCAAAATCAGGCGCATCAGATCAAAGAAGTGGCAGCATTTTTCGACCAAGGTGCCGCCGGTCTTTGCGTTAAAGCGGTTCCAGTCGCCGATTTTGGGCAGGAACGGAAAACGATGCTCGCGGATGCTCAGCATCTTGATGCCGCCCGTGGCCTGCTCGGCCTGCGCGACCAGGGCCGCAACGGGGGGCATATAACGGTATTCCATCGCCACCCAGACCGGATGGGCATAGCCTTCGAACAGCCGGTTCAGCACAGCGGCATCGGACGGATTCGTATACAGCGGCTTTTCGCAAAGGATCGGCAGAGGGCGCATCGCCACGATCTGCTGCAACTGCGGCACATGCAGGTAGTTGGGGCTGACGATCACCACCGCATCCAGTTTCTCATGGGCCAACAGGTCTTCCAGCGACCCCGCGACATGGGCATCACCGGCAAGCGTCGCCGCCTCTTCCGCCAGTTCCGTCACCGGATCATAGACAACAGAAACCTGCCCATGCGGCAGAAGGTTGATATTCTGGATGTGTTCGCGGCCCATCATGCCGCAGCCGATCAGGCCGTAGTTTACCGTTTCCACGTCGTTTAACCTTTTCCCATACGAGAGATGTAATTGGCGCGCCTGGCATCATACCAAGTGCGCGAGAATTCCGCTGGTTCCTTGGCGGCGGTCCAGCTGACCCGCTCAATGTAGCCTGCAGTATCACCAGACTTGAGGTGATACATGTCCGGCGTCCAGTCGGGCATGGGCGCAACGCCGATCCGGTCCTCGACCGATGCAATCACCAAACCCAGATCATGGCGATAAAAGTGATAAAGCGAATCCGACAGATCAGAGACCGCGACCCTTTTGCGCTGCGCCCCGTCCAGCCAGATTTCTTCCAGCGCGATCACGATACCATCAAGCGATCTTATCCGCCGGATACGATGCCCTTCGGCATCTCCGCCCAAGCGCGCAAAGCTGTCGGGTTTGGTCAGACGATCCACCGACAGCACCTCTGCGGTCGGCAAGCCGCCCCCCTTCAGCAGCTCCAGCCGAAAGAACGCGTAGACTGAATCAACCGCGGGCCGATGCCGCACATAGTTGCCGGACCCCTGTACGCGATCCAGCAGCCCCTTGGCCTCCACATCCGCCAGCGCCTTGCGCAAGGTGCCGACAGCGACGCCAAGTTCATCCGCCATGTCCCGTTCCGGCGGCAGGCGCGCACCATCGGCCAGATGCCCCGCGGCAATCTCGCGGATCAGCATTTCACTCAGCTGAATGAATTTCGGCAAGGCAGAAGTTTGTGCCATGGCGGCACCTCCCCGAGCCGACACATGATAATTGATATACTATTGATGCACAGAATTTTGCGTGCTAGGCAAGTGCAAAGACAGACTTCTGGGGGAGGAGAATCAATGACCATCGTTCCGGTGACGAGCGCCGATCTGGATGCGGCCGAAGTATCGTGGTTTTCCGCGCTCTGCTCAGATGATTACCAGTTTCTTGGCGTCCCCGACGGCGATCTGCGCTCCTCTTGGGACCATTGCCGCGACATCGCGCTGACGGCTGAAAAGCAAGGCTTCCGCAACATCCTCGCCCCGTCTTCCTATCAGGTCGGCCAGGACACCTTGTCGTTTGTGGCGGGCATGGCCCCCCTGACCGAGAAGATCAATTTCCTTGCCGCGATCCGCTGTGGCGAAGTGCAGCCCATCATGCTGGCGCGTACCATCGCGACGCTGGACCACATGCTCAAGGGGCGGCTCACGCTCAACGTGATCAGTTCCGACTTCCCCGGTGAAGTCGCCGAAAGCAGCTACCGCTACAAGCGGTCCCACGAAGTCGTGGAAATCCTGCGCAAATGTTGGACACAAGACGAAGTCAGCTATGACGGCGACATCTACCAGATTTCCAAACTGACAACCGACCCGGCCCGCCCCTACCAGCAAAACGGCGGACCGCTGCTTTATTTCGGCGGCTACTCGCCCGCAGCTCTCGAACTATGCGGCGCGCAGTGCGACGTCTATCTGATGTGGCCCGAGACAACCGATATGCTGGCACAGCGCATGAAAGACGTGCACGCCCGTGCAGCCGAAAATGGCCGCACGCTGGATTACGGTCTGCGCGTCCACATGATCGTGCGCGACACCGAGGCCGAGGCCAAGGAATACGCCGACTACATCGCCTCCAAGCTGGATGACGAATACGGCAAACTGATCCGCGACCGCGCCCACGACAGCATTTCCCTTGGCGTGGCCCACCAATCCAAGGCCCGCGCATTGGCCGACAAATACGGCTACTCCGAACCGGGTCTGTGGACAGGCGTCGGGCGCGCGCGGTCCGGCTGCGGCGCGGCCCTTGTCGGCTCGACCGATCAGATCATGTCGAAAATCGAAGGGTATCAAAAGATGGGCATCCGTGCTTTCATCTTCTCAGGCTATCCGCACATCGACGAGGCCGAACATTTTGGCAAACGCGTCATGCCGCATCTGAAAACCTGCTCGCTGCCGCACGCATACGGGCGCGTGCCGTCCGAGACACCCGCAACCCCCCTAGGTACAGGACCCCGCCGTTAATATGAACCGGATCAATATCACCGACGACCTTTCCTTCAGCCGCATCGTCTATGGCATGTGGCGGCTTGGCGACGACACGGACACATCCGTCGCGCATGTTCAGGCCAAGATCGAAGCCTGCCTTGCGCAGGGCATCACAACAATGGATCAGGCCGACATCTACGGCGGTTACGAGGCCGAGGAAGTGCTGGGCCGCACACTCAAAGCCGTGCCTGCGCTCAAAGACCAGATCGAGATCGTCACCAAATGCGATATCTTGGCCCCCGCCGGGCGCTATGCTCACGCACGCGTAAAATACTATGACACCAGCCGCGCGCATATTCTTGCTTCGGTCGATCATGCGCTGCGTCTGATGAACATCGACAAGATCGACACACTGTTGATCCACCGCCCCGACCCGCTGATGGATCACCATGAAACCGGGGCCGCGCTGGACGAGGTCGTGGCCTCCGGCAAGGTGCGCAGTGTCGGTGTGTCCAACTTCAAACTGCATGACTGGACGCTGCTGCAGTCGGCGATGACAGCTCCGCTGATCACCAACCAGATCGAACTGTCCCTGATGGCGCACCAAGGGTTCACCAACGGCGACGTGGCCTATCTGCAAGAACGGAATGTGCCGGTGATGGCGTGGTCCCCTCTGGCCGGCGGCACAATCATGACCGGCACAGGCGCCGTGCAAGACGCGCTCGGCAAGGTTGCAGCGGACAATAGCGTCGATAACAGCGCGGTCGCCATCGCGTGGCTGCTGGCGCATCCGGCCAAGATCATGCCGGTTATGGGCACCAATAATATCAATCGTATCAAAACACTATCAGACGCTTTAAAGGTAAACATGGACCGCGAGACCTGGTTCGAACTTTACACAGCCGCACGCGGCAAAGAGGTACCATAATGGACGCAGGCACTCCCGCGACATTCGATCCCGGCATCGACAGCAACAGTTTTCGCGGAGCGCTGGGCAGCTTTGTCACGGGCGTCACTGTCGTGACCACAAACAGCCCTGAAGGCCCTGTCGCCATCGTCGCAAACAGCTTCTCGAGCGTCTCGCTCGACCCGCCTCTGGTGCTGTGGTCACCGGCCAAATCATCCAAACGGTTCGCCCATTTCGCAGGCGCGCGGCGTTTTGCCATCCATGTGCTCGGCGCGGACCAGCGCGACATTTGCGCAGCGATCGTCAAATCCAAAACCGCGATCAATGATGTGCCCACGCACAAATCCCATTGCGGCATGCCGATCATCGAAGGGGCCTTGGCCACATTCGAATGCAACCTCGAAGCCACCCATGACGCAGGCGATCATGTAATCATCGTGGGCCGGGTCACCAAGGCACACCACCAAGGCGGCGACCCGCTCGTCTTTCACGCAGGACAATACGGCATACTTGCCAAAGAAGGCTGACCCCGGGCTTCTTATGTTCAAAAATACCTTGGGGGAGCCGCAAAGCGGCGGGGGCAAAGCCCCTCAACAACGCGGGCCACAGGCCCGGATATAAACAGGGGAGGAGCCGATGTCGGTCCTGTTTGGCCTTTTATGGCCGCTCGAACGGTTCAACACCGTCGTCCTTGCGATAGGCAAGGTCATCGCGGTGATCGCACTTGCCATCATGGTAACTTTGATCTTGGGGCAGGTTTTTTTCCGCTACATCCTGAGCGACGCGCCCAACTGGACAGAAGAAGGGGCGCGCTTCGGCATGCTCTGGATGACGGGCCTGATGGCGCCGCTGGCCTTCCGCATGGGCGGTTTCGTCTCGATCGACATGCTTGAACGGGCCCTGCCCCGCGTCGTGTCAGGCCTGCTGACACTGCTTCTCTTGGGGATTGCGCTTTGGGTGCTTGTCATCGCCTGGGAACGGGGGCTGAACAACCATGTCGATACGCTGTCGGGGCGCGGGTGTTCGTCCTCGCTGCGCTGGCCGTTCGGGTTCGAATACGGCAAATGCGGCAACAAGTTCCAGAACAATTATCAATATGCTTCGCTCTGGGTCGGGGTGAACCTGCTGATCCTCGTGAACATCGAATTGATCATCCGCCAGATCATCAAACTGCTGGGCGCGGGCGACCGTCTCAAACCGCTGAGCGCGGAAGAATTTCAGGGGGCTGACTGATGCTGTTGTGGTTTCTTCCCCTTTTCCTCGTCCTGATCATGGTCGGCCTGCCGGTAGTCTTTGCGCTACTGGCCTCGCCCTTTGCGCTGATCATGCTCGAAGGCGACAACCGCAATGTCGTCGCGGGCCTTTATCGTAACCTTTACAACGGCATGGACAGCTTTCCTCTCATGGCACTGCCTTTCTTCATGCTGGCAGGCGAGATCATGAACCGCGGCGGGATCACCCTGCGCCTTGTTGAATTTTCGCAAGCCTTCATGGGCCACCTGCGCGGTGGTCTGGCCCATGTTAACATCATGTCGTCGATGCTTTTTGCCGGGCTTTCGGGCTCCGCTGTCGCGGATACCTCTGCGCTGGGGTCGACCCTGATCCCCGCGATGGAGAAAAACGGCTATACCCGCAAATTCGCGGCGGCCATCACGGCTGCATCATCAGTCATCGGGCCGATCATCCCGCCTTCCGGCATCATGATCATCTATGCCTATGTGATGGGCGAAAGCGTCGCGTCACTCTTTCTGGCAGGCATCGTTCCGGGCATCATGGTGGGCGTGGGTCTGATGGTCATGGTGCGGCTGATGGCCGACCGCTATGACCTGCCCAAGGCCGAACGGATCGTCACCAAAAACCAGGATATCAGTCAGGTCGAATACTGGGTCAGCTTTGCCCTTTTGCGGATCAACGTCGCGGGCCTACTCATGGCAATCTATGCCGGGCTGTCCACGCGCGTCGGGTTGGCAACAATCAACGAGGCAGGCGACAAGGTGCACAACCTCAACCTCTGGATCGTTTTCGCAGCCCTGCTGATCGCGTCGCATTTCATGCTGATGGGCTATCGCAAGCGGGTCAGCCATGATTTCCGCATGGTCTGCAAGAAAGCCATCGCACCGCTGCAAACACCGATCATTATTCTGGGCGGTATCCTTGTCGGTGTTTTCACCCCGACAGAAGCCTCTGCCGTGGCCGTGGCCTACGCGCTGATCGTCAGCTTTTTCGTGCTGCGCTCGATGAAGCTCAAGGACCTCGGCGATGTCCTGACGCGCTCTGCGCTGGCGACATCCGCGGTGCTTTTGCTGGTCGGGGCTGCGGTCGCCTTCAAGACTGTCGTATCCCTGTCATACGCGCCACAGATCCTCAGCGACTATATCCTGTCGCTGTCGGAAAACCCGCTGATGCTCTTGTTCCTGATCAACATCCTGCTGTTCATCGTGGGCATGTTCCTTGATGCAGGGCCCGCGATCATCATCCTCGGGCCGATACTGGGGCCGATCTTCGTGGATCTTGGCGTGCACCCCGTACACTTCGCGACCCGGGCGACCGCGACGACGCTGGCCCGAAAACGGTGAGGTCGATGTTATGGAGTATTACAGGATTGAAGGAATACCCACGATCCTGGCCAATGCTGCATGGAAAGGTAACAATCAGAGGGAGCCGGTCTGGGATTCTGAAAAGATACCGTTCTCCTGTTTCCTCGAGCGTGATCCCCGGTGGCCGGAAAAATTTCATGTCTGGAAAATGGTCTGGACAGAGGATGTGATCCACCTCTACCTCGACGAAGAGCTTCTGAACGAGATTGATTTGGAAAGCGCTACGTACAATGACGGCTTCAACCCTTTCCGTCAGCCACATTATATCCTCCTCAACCTGGCACTGGGAGCCAATGGTGGTGACCCGTCCGGATCGACCTTTCCGATCAGCTATGAAGTGGATTATGTAAGGGTTTATCAGCCTGAATAAGAAGAGAGGTAATTGAATAAGAGGAGAGGTAGTTAAATAAGAATAGAGGTAGTTGAATAAGAATAGAGATAGTTGAATATGATGAGAGGTAATTGAATAAGAGGTGAACGAATTGGGTAAGACGGGCGCTGACTGATTTGAAGCAAAAAAGATTGGATAATTATATAAAACAACATAGTTATGGATATTAAATTGTTATTGATTTTTTTGGTGGCAGGATTTTTTTCATGCACCGACAAGGCTTCTGTTCAAGAGAAGCCCAACGTGGTTATTATCTACCTGGATGACCTGGGATACGGAGACCTGGGATGTTATGGAACAAGTAAAATTGCAACACCCAATGTTGACCATCTTGCAGAAAACGGGATCCGGTTTACCAATGCATACAGTTCAGCAGCAACATGCACCCCTTCCCGTTACAGTTTGCTGACCGGTGAATATGCCTTCAGGATCAAAGCAGGGATTCAGGATGGCAATGCTCCTTTGCTTATAAAGGAAGGGACGCCGACATTGCCGGGGATGCTTCAGGCGAATGGTTACAAAACTGCCCTGATCGGTAAATGGCACCTCGGACTGGGTGACGGCAACCTGGACTGGAACGGGAAAATTGCACCGGGTCCACTGGAAAGAGGATTTGACTATGCGTGGATGATCCCGGCCACGGGCGATCGCGTTCCCACGGTATGGGTAGAGAACCACCATGTTGCCAGACTGGATACTGAAGACCCCATTGAGGTAAGTTATAAAGAGAAGGTCGGGAATGATCCTACGGGATTGGAGAATCCTGAGCTGTTGCGCATTCCCGCAGATCGTCAGCATGCCAAAACGATTGTGAACGGCGTGAGCCGCATCGGGTGGATGTCGGGTGGCAATGCTGCACGGTGGAATGACGAGCAAATTCCCCACCTGATGCTCAAGAAGGCCAGGGAGTTTATCAATGACCACAAAGAGGAGCCCTTCTTTATCTATTTCTCTATGCACGATGTCCATGATCCCCGCTTGCCCGATTACCGTTTCCAGGGTCAATCGGGACTGGGCAATTACGGCGATGTGGTTGTACAGATGGACTGGGTAACAGGACAGCTTGTGGATTACCTTAAAAAACTTGGGTTAAGTAAAAACACCCTGATCATTTTTTCAAGTGATAACGGTCCCGCGCTGAACGACGGATACGAGGACCACCGGAGCATCGCTCATCCTGACAGCGGCAATCACCGCTCATCCGGTCCCCTGAGAGGAGGCAAGTACAGCGCTTTTGAAGCCGGGTCCAGGATGCCAACCATTGCATACTGGCCGGCAGTGATCGAACCGGGTGTTAGCGACGCATTGATCTCACAGGTCGATCTGTATGCGTCGATTGCTGCCATGTTGGGGCACACATTGCGACCTGGCGAGGCACCTGACAGTGAGGATATCTCCGACGCCCTGCTTGGCAGGTCGCATAGCGGCAGGGAATACCTGGTAACGGAATCGTTTACCTACTCGGTAAGAAAAGGGAATTTTAAGTATATTCATCCTGTAAAGAACGTCCAGTCGTCGGGGTGGATCGGCGGGACAAAAAAGATTGAGTCAGGAGCCTCCCTCTCCCCACAGTTATACGACCTGTCGGTGGATATTGGTGAGCAGAGCAACATTGCAGCCGGCAACGAGCCTGTAGTGGAGGAGATGAAGGCGTACCTGGAGGGGGTGCTGCGGGAAGATTAGGGTCGCCGCAGCTTTCACCGGCGACCGAAGCTTTTGGCGAAGGACTTAGCGTTGGAGCCCGGGCACCATTGAAAATATTTCTTGTGCGAGTCAAAAGGTTACTTGTAGTTCGAGAGATACTTATAATATTATATATCAATTATATGATTAAAGAATTTACACATATGGATAGGAGATTGGTTTTTCTGGTAATCCTGGGATTACTGAGTGTGTCGTGTACAAGATACAGTGAATACAGTGATGTTGTTTTTCAGGAGAAAAATCCGGCCGATTGGGAGAATCCGGCGGTGAACGAGATTAACAGGGAGATGCCGCGGGCCTGGTTTGTTCCATTTGGGAGCGCCGCGGAGGTGGATGCCGATAACAAGTGGGCCTCTTCGCTACTGCAGTCGCTGAATGGTGAATGGTTGTTTCATTTTTCAGAGAATCCCGATGAACGTCCGGCCTGGTTTTTCAAAGACGATTTTGATGTGCGTGACTGGGGCACGATACCGGTGCCATCGAACTTCGAGCTCGAGGGGCACACCTATCCCATCTATACCAATATTGAATATCCTCATGCCAAGACACCTCCGGTTATCCAGGACCACTACAACCCGGTGGGCTCCTACAAGCGCTATTTTACGCTCCCCCGGTACTGGAGGGAAAAGGAGGTATACCTGCATTTTGGTGCTGTAAGTTCGGCCATGTACCTGTGGGTGAATGGGCA
>NZ_JAWOAN010000247.1:0-7621 GCF_046498525.1 Yoonia sp. | reverse complement strand
ATCGCCATTTTGTGCGGCCGTCACGATTTCCTCTGGGGTGAGGCGGATGCCTTCGTAGTCAATTTCCATGCCGCAGTCCCGCGCGCGCGCGGCAATCTGCTCGGCCCCGTTGGAGTGTCCGTCGAGCCCCGGTTTGCCCACGAGAAATTTCAGACGACGGCCAAGTGCCGTGCTCACCAGATCGACCTGTTCGCGTAACTCTTCAAGCCCTTCCGTACGGTTTGACGGGTTGCTGCTCACTCCGGTTGGCGCACGGTACTGCCCGAATACGCTGCGGATAACGTCTGCCCATTCACCCGTTGTGACACCGGCACGGGCACAGGCAATCGAGGGTGGCATGATATTGCTGCCATCTTCGGCGGCTGTACGCAGGGCTGTCAGCGCCTCATTCACGGCGGCACTGTCACGGTTTGTCTTCCATGTTGCCAGACGGCGGAGCTGGTCGGCTTCAGCCTCTGGATCGGACACCATGATTGCATCGTCACCGGCCGTCAGTGGCGACGGTTCGCCTGCCTGCCATTTGTTGACGCCGACCACGATTGTGTCGCCTTTTTCGATATTGCCGATGCGAGCGGCATTACTTTCGACAAGCCGGGATTTCATATAGGCAATTGCGCCGACAGCACCGCCCATACCGTCGATTTGTGCCAATTCGGCGCGTGCGCCGTCTTTGAGTTCGTTTACCTTGCGATCAATTGCTGGGTTCCCATCGAAAAGATCGTCAAATTCCAGAAGGTCCGTTTCATAGGCCAAAATCTGTTGCATTCGCAGGGACCATTGTTGGTCCCAAGGGCGCGGCAGGCCAAGAGCCTCGTTCCATGCAGGTAGCTGTACAGCGCGCGCACGGGCGTTTTTGGACAGGGTGACCGCGAGCGTTTCCAGCAAGATACGGTAGACGTTGTTTTCGGGTTGCTGTTCGGTCAGGCCAAGGGAATTGACCTGCACGCCATAGCGGAAACGGCGGTATTTGGCGTCTTCAACACCATAGCGGGTCGCGCAAATTTCGTCCCATAATTCGACAAAGGCACGCATTTTGCAAAGCTCGGTGACGAAACGAATACCGGCATTTACGAAAAACGAAATACGGCCCACCATTGCAGGGAAATGTTCGGCGGGTACTTTGCCTTTCAGATCGTCCAGCACGGCGGTTGCAGTAGCCAGAGCGAAAGCCAATTCTTCCTCCGGTGTCGCGCCCGCCTCTTGCAGGTGATAGGAACACACGTTCATCGGGTTCCACTTGGGCAGGTGTTCGCGTGTATAGGCGGCGACATCGGTGATCATGCGCAGCGATGGCTCTGGCGGGCAGATGTAGGTGCCGCGCGAGAGGTATTCCTTGATGATATCGTTTTGCACGGTGCCTTGCAGGGCGCCGACGTCTGCGCCCTGTTCCTCGGCCACGGCGATATAGAGTGACAGAAGCCAAGGCGCTGTCGCATTGATCGTCATGGACGTATTCATCTGGTCCAGCGGGATATCATTGAAGAGCGCGCGCATATCGCCAAGGTGACTGACAGGCACGCCGACTTTGCCAACCTCGCCTTTGGCCAAGATATGGTCGCTGTCATAGCCTGTCTGCGTGGGCAGATCGAAAGCGACGGACAGACCTGTCTGCCCTTTGGCAAGATTGCCACGATAAAGCGCGTTTGATGCCGTTGCGGTCGAGTGCCCCGCATATGTCCGGAACAGCCAAGGGCGATCTTTCTGCGGTTGCGACATGTGCGATACTCCTGAATAAGTCTGCGTAATTAAATTACACATTACGTTGTTTATCGGACATTTTATGGCGCTGTCAATTCGCTGCATCGCGGCATGACGGGATTTACGCGGCGACGGTTCCCTGTCACGATTAATTCATGACGCAAACCATATCCTTACCCATCTGGGTGTTCGTTCTGATCGTCCTGTTCGCGGCAGTGACCTTTGCGTCGCATTTTCTGTTTCCATCTGTCAGGTGGTTTTTCCGCAAGCGGGCCGAACGGGTCATCGCAAAGCTGAACCAGCGGCTGCAACGCCCGATCGAGCCGTTCAAGCTGGCGCGACGTTACGACATGATCCAGCGCCTTATCTACGATCCCGAAGTGACACAGGCGATTGTCGATCATGCCCGTAAGGAAAAAATCCCCGAGAACGTCGCCTTTGAAAAAGCACGTCGCTATGCCCGCGAGATCGTACCGGGGTTTTCAGCAACGGCATATTTCAGCATCGGGATCAGGTTGGCGCGCTGGCTGTCAAAATCGCTCTACCGCATCAAGTTGGGAAAGCTGGATCGCAAGAGGTTGGCCGCGATTGATCCGAATGCGACTGTGGTCTTTGTCATCAATCATCGCAGCAATATGGATTATGTGCTCGTGACCTATCTGGCGGCGAATGCGGGGGCTTTGTCTTATGCCGTAGGTGAATGGGCCCGTGTCTGGCCGCTGTCTACGGTTATCCGGGCGATGGGGGCTTACTTTATCCGGCGCAAGTCACGCGGCGCGCTTTATCGCAAGGTCTTGGCGCGATATGTGCAGATGGCCACGCGCGGTGGCGTCAGCCAAGCGGTATTCCCCGAAGGCGGGTTGAGCCTGAATGGTTTGCTGGCACCGCCACGGATGGGTTTGCTAAATTACATCGTCGACGACTTTGATCCGAAAGTCCGCGAGGTGATTTTCGTGCCGGTCGCGGTGAACTATGATCGCGTTCTCGAAGATACCATTCTGATTGCGGCCGACAAATCCGGTACACGCCGTTTCAAGCCGCCCCTTGTGGATGTGTTCTGGCGCGTGGCGCGGCATATCGGATTGCGGTTGACCGGCCGCTTTCGCGGGTTTGGTGTAGCATCGGTGAGTTTTGGTGAACCGCTCGAGCTGTCAAAATATCACGTTGACGACGGACAGGACCTGACCGCGCAGATTGCGACCGAGCTGATGAAGCGGATTGCCGATGTCACGCCCGTTGTCGGTGTGCCATTGGTTGTGCGGCACATTCTGCTGGCATCCCCGATTTCCGAGCAGGACCTAGAGGCATCAGTCGGACGGTCAATTGCACTGCTGAAAGAGCGTGGCATCCCTTGCCCCAAACGCGGCGCGAAAGATGTTGTCCATGATGCCCTGAGCCGATTGCGCGCGCGCGGCTTGGTTTCTGTGTCTGGTGATCAGATTGCAGCAACTGCGGAGGGGCAGGACATCCTGACCTTCTATGCCAATTCGATTGCGCATCATTTTGATGCAGGTGCAGCAGATATTTCTGCAGTTGCAGAGTAATTAAATTACAAAAAACATCCAACTTGGGTTGCAAAGTTACTTTCTGATCGCTTATTTAAATCCCATCAGCACCGATTCTGCGGTGCGGCACTAACGGAATCAGAGCGATGGAGACTGAGATGGCCCTCGACCAAACTGCTTATACGGCACCCGAGAAAGACCTGTATGAGGTCGGTGAGATGCCACCCTTGGGCTACGTGCCTTCGCAGATGCATGCCTGGGTTTTGCGGCGCGAGCGGCACGGCGAGCCTGAAAAGGCGTTTCAGCTTGAGGTTGTCGATGTTCCCAAGCCCGACAGTCACGAGGTGCTGGTTCTGGTGATGGCCGCAGGCGTCAATTATAACGGTGTCTGGGCGGGGCTGGGCGTTCCTGTCAGCCCGTTCGATATTCACAAGCAAGACTATCAGATTGTGGGTTCGGATGCGGCGGGCATTGTCTGGGCCGTTGGTGACAAGGTCAAACGCTGGAAAGTCGGCGACGAGGTCGTGATCCATTGCAATCAGGATGATGGCGACGACGAGGAGTGCAACGGCGGTGATCCGATGTATTCGACGAGCCAGCGGATCTGGGGCTATGAAACGGCAGGGGGATCTTTTGCCCAGTTCACTTGTGTGCAGTCGCAGCAGTTGATGCACCGCCCGCAGCACCTGACATGGGAAGAAAGCGCCTGTTACACGCTGACGCTGGCGACAGCATACCGGATGCTTTTCGGCCATGAACCGCATGACTTGAAGCCGGGGCAGAACGTGCTTGTCTGGGGCGCGTCCGGCGGTCTGGGGTCTTATGCGATCCAGTTGATCAACACAGCGGGTGCCAATGCGATCGGCGTGATCAGCGATGAAAGCAAGCGCGAGTTTGTCATGTCACTGGGTGCGAAAGGCGTGATCAACCGCAACGACTTTAGTTGCTGGGGGCAGTTGCCCACCGTGAATACGCCCGAATACAACACCTGGCTGAAAGAGGCCCGCAAATTCGGCAAGGCGATCTGGGAGATTACCGGCAAAGGCGTTAACGTTGATATGGTGTTCGAACATCCCGGCGAGGCGACGTTCCCTGTATCGTCTTTGGTCTGCAAAAAGGGCGGCATGGTCGTGATTTGCGCGGGCACCACCGGTTTCAACTGCACCTTTGACGTGCGCTACATGTGGATGCACCAGAAACGGTTGCAGGGCAGCCATTTCGCCCACCTCAAGCAGGCGAGTGCGGCCAATAACCTGATGCTGGAACAGCGCCTTGATCCATGCATGTCAGAGTGCTTTGACTGGAACGCGATTCCCGCAGCCCATACCAAGATGCGCCGCAATGAACACAAGCCCGGCAACATGGCTGTGCTGGTACAGGCCCCAAAGATGGGTTTGCGGACGTTTGAAGATACGCTGGAGGCCTCTCGCGACCGCTAGGACGGCCAGATTTCCCAAGCTGGGCGTGGTTGGAAACAACTGCGCCCTTTTTTGTGGTTGGACCGTTGGATTCACGCCCCACACGCAAGGACTGTTAAGAACTCTTTAACGAATTATGGGGACGGTGGCGCATGGGACGAGATTGGATCATCGATGTGCTGGCCGATCTGCGCAGTTTTGCGCGCGATAACGATTTGCCGATGCTGACCGCCCAACTGGAAGAAGCCGGTCTCGTGGCTGAAGTTGAAATTGCTTCGCGCGGTGAAGAATCGCGCCCGCAAGCGCGTGGTGATCTTGACCCGGTCCTTGGCATCCCCATTGCGGTGCCGATGCCGCGCCGTACCTGAGGCACGTTCCCCCATCGAATGCGCTAGCAGCGCCTTCGCCGTCCGGATACAGTCGCACCTATGAACGCGCCAGTAATTGCATTTTCTGAAGATCAGGCCGAAGCTTGGGATAACGTCGCCGTTGCCCTGCGCCAGTCCGGTATTGATCTGGACAACAACCTGCTGCAACCACCGCAGTCGGACATCACCTCTGTGATGGCTGTGATCGGTAAGGCCGGTTCAGGCAAGACCATGTTGCTGGCCAAGCTTTATCATGCGCTTGAAGAAGCCGGTGTTGACGTTATTTCCGGCGATTGGGAAGGGCGTAAACGCAAGGACCGCCGAACTTTGGCGATCTTGGCACCCACGAACAAGGCGGCCAGTGTCCTGCGTAACCACGGCGTGCCCGCCACCACGATCCATCGCATTCTTTATACGCCGGTCTATGATCCGGAATACGAAAAGGTCGCGGAATGGCTGGCGGGGCAGGGTGACAAGCCGGACATTGAAGGGCTGACCGACATCGCGCTGGATCGGGCTTTTGCGTCTTATCAGACCCACAAGTCGGTTCCTGCGGCGTTGGCGGCGGCGGGTCTGCGTGGCAGCGATTTCATCACCGGCTGGAAACGGCGTGAAGAGGCACTGGATATCGGTTTTGTCGATGAAAGCTCGATGCTGGATGAAAAGCAGTTCGAGGACCTCAAAGAGATTTTTCCGACCTTGCTGTTGTTCGGTGATCCCGGACAATTGCCGCCGGTGCAGTCCTCGGGCGGGATGGTGTTCGAAACGCTTCCCGCCTCACGGGTCCTGACGCTCAATCGTATTCACCGGCAGGATGCGGGCAACCCGATCCTTGATCTGGCACATGCACTTGCCGATCCTCAGTTGGATTTCCACGGGTTCGAACGGATGGTTGAAGAAGCGGCCAAATCTGATGAGCGCGTCGTCATGGCCCAGCGTGTCGAAGCGGATTTGATGGCGCGATCCCCCTGTCTGGTCTGGCGCAATGCGACGCGTATCAGATTGATCCATGCCTTTCGCGCCGCGTTCAACGCACCTGGGGATGAATTGTTAGCGGGTGAGCCGCTGATTTGCGACGGGATTGAATTGCCGCTCAAGCATCGCAAGAAGCGCCTCGATCTGGAAGCGCGCGGGCTGATCAAAGGCGCGCAAGTGATCTATCTTGGACCCGGAAAGAAACCCGGGTTTTCACGCTTGCACGTGATGGGGGCCGAAGATCCGCAAGTGAGCGCGGCCAGCATCGTCAAGATCGAGCAAGAGGGTGATGAGGAACCGTTCATTCCTTTTGCCGCACGTATGGGCGCGACATTTCTGCACGGGGCTGCTGTCACGATCCACAAGGCGCAGGGGTCGCAGTGGGATACGGTGCAGGTCTTTGCCCCCGATATCTATGCGGCCTCTCGCATGGGGCGTGTCGAGGCGGGGCAGCCGCTTTGGAAACGCTTGGCCTATGTTGCGATTACGCGTGCGGAAACGCAGTTACGCTGGGTCGTACGCAACCGTTTGGCGCGACCGCAGGGCGTGCTCCGCGTTGATGACCTTGAGGTCCCTGCGGCCCCGTTGGAATTGAGGAGCGAAGAGATATGAAATCAATCATTATCACAGGTGCCAGCAGTGGCATTGGCAGGATCACGGCCGAGCATTTTTTGACGCAGGGCTGGCGTGTTGGTCTGATCGCCAGACGCGCGGACACTCTGGCAGAGATCAGTCATGAGAACGCGGTCCTGATGCCTTGCGATGTCACCGATGAAGCGGCTGTCGATGCGGCATTCGGCAGCTTTGGCCACCTTGATGTCCTCTTTAACAACGCGGGCATGTTCGGCCCCCAGGCAACAATTGATCAGATTGCGCTGGATGACTGGAAGCAGGTTCTTGATGTGAACCTGACAGGCATGTTTCTGTGCGCCCGCGCAGCCTTTCGCCAGATGCGTGGGCAGACGCCGCAAGGTGGTCGGATCATCAACAACGGTTCGATTTCCGCTTTTACGCCGCGCGAAGGGTCGATCTGCTATACGACAACCAAGCATGGCGTCAGTGGTCTGACCAAGACGCTTTCGCTTGACGGGCGAGCGTTTGATATCGCTTGCGGCCAGATTGATATCGGGAACGCCCGTACCGATCTTGTGCTGAACCTTGAAAAAGCGCGTGCTGCCCAAGGGCTGGATCCGCTGCCCAGCATGGCAGTAGAGGATGTTGCGCGGTCCGTATTTCACATGGCTTCACTTCCGCCGGAAGCGAATGTGCAGTCGATGATGGTGATGGCGACAAAGATGCCGCATATCGGGCGTGGCTAGCGGCGGAACACGTTGAATGCGGCGGCTGCACCCCAACCGGCGGCGATCGCGATAGAAAGCGACATAAGGCCGTAAAGGAACGCATTTTCATGGGCCAAGTTATAAAGCCAGCGTTCTAGGCCGACCTTTTTGACCGGAATCGTCGCGACATAGAAGTCAACGATCTGGCGTCCGCGTGTCAGGTAAATCTCTGCCTTGTAGTCGCCTTCGGTCAGGTTCGCCGGTAGCGGTATAAGGGTCCGGAACAGCGCCTCTTCCTGAACTAATACGCCCGTGGGCAGCGTCTGATAAAGCCCCTGTGAAGACCGAATCCGGATCAGTGCCTCTGTAAAGCGCTC
>NZ_JAWOAN010000221.1:0-8870 GCF_046498525.1 Yoonia sp. | reverse complement strand
ATATATTGAAAATTTTACTGTCCAGATTCAGCCAAAAGCTGTTTTAGGCAGCATTTTAATAGGCCTATTACTAATTAGCTCAATTTTCTTTTTTAAGCAGGAAGGACAAGCTTCTAATTTAGCCAGCTTGGCAGAGACTCTCGGCCAATTTAACCAGCAAATCTCACAGAGAGTCGCTATTACCTCTCAATCAATCATAGACAAACTCGGTAACAGCTATATTAAGCTGGCCGAGTTTTTAATTCCTGGCTATTCTATAGAACCATCCTATTTAGAAATGCCCAGTCAGGCGCCTTGTTCGCGGACCGGACAATTGCGGCAACCCGCTCTCCGGCGATGGCATCGGGTATGCCGAAACTACAGGCTTCAGCGATATCAGGATGCCTTTCCAGCAGCATATCGACTTCTTCTGCAAGGACCTTGATGCCGGCGACATTGATTTCATTCTTGGTGCGTCCGACCAGCGTCAGGGACTGGTCAGCCGACAAATGGCCCAGATCACCGGTCAGCATGAAATCGTCCATCATGGTGTCGCCTGTCTTGTCCGGATTGCGCCAGAATCCCAGCATCTGACCGGGGCTTTTGACGGCAATCTGGCCTTTGCCCGAACTATGCAAAGTGCCGTCGCGCAGGACACGAAAGACCCCGCCCCAGGGCTGTCCAACATAGCCGTCACCCCGGCCCTGTTCTGCAAATGAGCCGCCGGAAATCCAGTTTGCGGTTTCGGTCATGCCGTAGGTGTTGAAGACCTGTTCGGTCCCGCACCAATCACAAATCTTGCCCCAAAGCTGCAACGACAGCGGGGCCGACCCGACGTGCACGCGCTTGACCGCTTGTTTTGGCGGCGCGGAGGTCGCCAGCACCATTTTCCACAACGAGGGAACGGAACTGAAGAAGGTGATCCGGTTTTTGTCGAGCGTTTCGCCAAAGCTGGCGAGTTCATGCATCTGCACCCGTGGCAAAAGCAAAAGGTGATGTCCGCCATAGAGTGCGGTCAGCGCGTTCCCGATCAGCCCGTGCCCGAAGAACAAGGGCAGCGTGCAAAGCGTATTCTGCAGGTTTGCATGGCCGATCGCGGCGAGGTTTGCAACAAGGCGGTCGCGCAGCCCTGAAATGCTATGGGTGACGCCTTTGGGCACGCCCGTTGTGCCGGATGTCATCAGGATAAGCGCGGCCTCATCAATGTCATGCGGGTGGGGGGGGCTGCCACCAATCTGGGTGATCCGGCCATCCTCAAGCCAGAGCGCGGCACCCGTTGTTGCGATGACGTTCTGCTGCTCCATGTCCTTGATGTCCGGATTGACCATGACCGCACAGGCACCGCACCGCCAGACAGCGAAAAGGCTGACGAGGCAATCAATGGGATCGGTGATCGCGATGACGACGCGGCTGGGGCCCTGTGGAATACGGTCCGCGATGTCCGCTGCACGATCTTCGACAGCCGTCAGGAATGCGTTGTGATCAAGCGTCTTGCCGGTTCGAACGCATGACATGCGCATCGAAGAAGGCAAGTATCGAAGCAGGGCGTCCTGTGATTTGTTCATCGGTCAAAATGCTCGCATATCAATATTTTCTTGCGCCAAAAGATGACATTCATCGTGAAAGCTTCATGTCCCGACCGCAGGCGTGAAACGAGCTTTTGCTTGCCTTAGCCTAGTTTCATGCTTAACAATTTGTAAACATGTGAGTTTAGGGGAAGGAATTAGTTATGCTTAAACGAATGAAAGCCGCAGTCGCCGCGACAACAGCAGTTGTGTTGTCAGGCACCGTCGCATCCGCCGGTGGTCTGTCAGATGCGATTGTAGAGGCACCCGTGATCGTGGAAGATCCGGTCGAAGTTGGCCCCACAGGTGGCAGCCTTCCGGGTTGGGTCATTCCAGCGGCTATTGTTGCCTTGTTGATCGGGGTTGCGTCGAGCAGCGATGATGATGACGGCGAGAAGCGTCGCTAAAACCGGATTTGAACGACTAGCAAGCGAATATTGACCTGAATGGTCTTTGATTGTGGATGGTGAAAAAAAGCGGCGCGTCTAATTCTAGACGCGCCGCTTTTTATGTTTCCCCGCCGTTAGCGCACAAACTTCTTATGCTTCATCCGCTTGGGTTCCAGCGCATCTGCACCCAATCGCGCCTTTTTGTCTTCTTCGTAGTCGGTAAATGCCCCTTGGAACCACTCCACATGCGCGTCACCCTCAAAGGCAAGGATATGCGTGCAGATCCGGTCAAGGAAGAAACGGTCGTGGCTGATGACCACGGCGCAGCCTGCGAAATCGACCAATGCGTCTTCGAGGGCCCGCAGCGTTTCAACGTCAAGGTCGTTGGTCGGTTCGTCAAGCAACAGGACGTTGCCGCCGGATTTCAACAGTTTTGCCATATGCACGCGGTTGCGTTCACCACCCGAAAGCAGGCCGACCTTTTTCTGCTGGTCGCCGCCTTTAAAGTTGAACGCCGAACAATAGGCGCGGCTGTTCATCGATGCATCGCCCAGTTCGATGATTTCCGCACCGCCGCTGATTTCTTCCCAGACCGTGCTGTCTGCGCCGAGCGCATCGCGCGATTGATCGACGTAGGACAGCTTGACCGTGTCACCGTAGTCGACTGACCCTTCGTCCGGTTCGGCTTGTCCGGTCAACATGGAAAAGAGCGTGGATTTACCCGCGCCGTTGGGCCCGATCACACCGACGATCCCGCCGGGGGGCAGGTCGAAGGACAGCCCTTCGATCAAAAGCTTGTCGCCCATCGCTTTTTTCAATCCGTCAACTTCGATCACCTTGGAACCAAGGCGGGGCCCGTTGGGAATGATGATCTGGGCGCGGCCCATCTTCTCGCGCTCGGACTGACCCGCCATTTCGTTATAGGCCGCGATCCGCGCCTTGGATTTGGCTTGCCGTGCCTTGGCACCTTGCCGCATCCAGTCAAGTTCGCGTTGCAGCGTGCGCTGCTTTGACTTGTCGTCCTTGGCTTCGCGTTCAAGCCGCTTGGCCTTGGCTTCCAGCCATGAGGAGTAATTGCCTTCGTGCGGGATGCCCGAGCCGCGATCCAGTTCGAGAATCCAGCCGGTAATCGCATCAAGGAAATAGCGGTCGTGGGTGACGATCAGGATGGTGCCTTTATAGTCGGTCAGGTGCTGTTGCAGCCATGCGATGGTTTCGGCATCCAAGTGGTTGGTCGGCTCGTCAAGCAGCAGCATGTCGGGCGCATCAAGCAGCAGTTGGCACAGCGCGACGCGGCGTTTTTCACCGCCCGAAAGCGTGGTCACGTCAGCATCATCCGGCGGGCAGCGCAGCGCCTCCATTGAAATGTCGATTTGCGCGTCGAGATCCCACAAGTTCTGGCTGTCGATCTGGTCTTGCAGTTCCGCCATCTCTTCGGCGGTTTCCTCGGAATAGTTCATGGCGACTTCGTTGTAGCGATCAAGGATCGCCTTTTTGTCGGCCACGCCCAGCATGACGTTTTCGCGTACGGACAGGCTGTGATCGAGTTCGGGTTCCTGCGGCAGATAGCCCACGCGTGCGCCTTCGGCGGCCCATGCTTCGCCTGCGAAATCCTTGTCTTGCCCCGCCATGATCCGCATCAGGGTCGATTTACCGGTGCCGTTCACACCGACGACGCCGATCTTTACGCCGGGCAGGAAGTTCAGCCGGATGTTTTCAAAGACCTTTTTACCGCCGGGATAGGTTTTTGACACGCCGTCCATGAAATAGACGAATTGATTTGCAGCCATAAGGGGGAACGCTCCACTAAAATCTGGGTTTTGCCTTAGATAGCGATGGTGCAGGGCAGGGGCAATGGGTGAGGGTCAGAGCGTGATCTTCATGCCGTCTTTGCCAAGCGAAAGTGGCCCGTCCCAGTGCTTGCGTACCTGCGTTTGCCAATGCTGGTCCGTGAAATCGGGGTCGCCGTCGGGGACAAAGTGGTTCAGTGCCAGTTGTTTCACGCCTGCGTCCCTTGCGATACGCCCGACATCGGCGGCATCGGTGTGGCTGCGCAGGATGTGGGTGCGTAACCGTTCGTCGCCGTTGGTCATACGCGCGCAAAGCGCCTCGACGCCATCGCGCAGCATGGCTTCGTGGACCAGCAGATCCGCACCGTGCGCGAAATCCGCCATTTCCGGCATATAGGCGGTGTCGCCGGACAGGACGACCGCTTTGTCGCTGGTCTCAAATCGCAATGCATAGGTGTCGGTGATCGGGGGGTGAACGTTGCGCATGGTGCGCAGCGTGATCGCGCCGAAAGTCATAGTGTCCTGCAGGGTCCGGATATCCGCAAGACTGCCAAGATCGCAGCGCCCTTCGTCACGGATGCGCAGGGCGATGTCGAAGGCCATGCTGTCCTGAAACCCTTGCCAGTAGTTGTTCAACCCTTCGGGGCCGATCACGGCGACGGTACGGTTCAGACCGGCGGTCCATGCCGTGTGAAATAAGGGGCCGAGTTCCAGATAGTGATCGGAATGAAGGTGGGTAATGACGATCAGGTCAATGTCGGTCAGGGCCACACCCTGATCACAAATCCCGCGCGTAACCCCAAGACCCGCATCCACAAGAATCGTCTTGCCCGCAAGCTGCAGCAGCATCGCTGTCGGCATGTTGGAACCGGGGCGAATGGCAGGGCCGCCCTTGACGCCCAGAAGGGCAAGGCTGTCAGACATGGGTTGGTCCTTTGTTTGCGTGTTTGTCGCACCATCTTGTCACCATAAGGAACAAAGCTAACTCATCGTCAACCGATAGGAGAGAGACATGCGCCTGACGACCCTGACCCTTGCCCTGTTTCCAATGGCCGCCATTGCCGCCGGTGGGGGCAGTGAAGTTGCCCCTGCACCGTCCGAAACCACGACGACCTGCGCGGAAGGCCTTGTCTGGGATATCGCGACGCAAAGCTGCATGGACCCTGCAGAAAGCAGCAACGACGACAGTGCCCGTCTGAAGGATGTGCGCGAACTGGCTTACGCAGGATATTATCAGGCAGCACTTGATGTGCTGGACACGCTGGAAAATCCGCAGGCCCCCCTCGCGTTGACATATTACGGGTTCGCGCACCGCAAGGCGGATCGGGTCGAGCTGGGGATGGCCTATTACACTGCGGCAATTGATGCCGATCCGGATAACCTGCTGGCGCGGTCCTATATGGGGCAAGGGCATGTGGCGTCGGGCGAAATGGTTCTGGCGCAGGCGCAACTGACCGAAATAAGGATGCGCGGTGGCCGCGATACATGGGCCGAAGCATCGCTGATGCAGGCGATCTCCACGGGTGTGGGGCGGTCCTACTGACTTGATCCAGCGCAAAGACCGCCCCGTTGCGTGTTGCTACGAAAGTATCAACAACAACCGGAGGATCAAAAATGCAAACCTTGGGCGACGCACGCGAACATTTTTGGCGTGTCATCAAAATGGCCAAAGCCTGCGATGTCGATTTGTCGACGGCACTGGATGAAGACAGGATCAATATCGCCGAATATTCCGATATGATTACCGGCTGCCGCGGTTGCGTGCAGGTTGAACGCTGTGACAAGCTGCTTGCGGATATGCCCCGTGTCGATCAGGCGCCGGAATACTGCGTCAATCGCGAGACATTCTCGGAATTGCGGCAGGGCTGACACTTCATCACTGACGAAACAAAAAGGCGCTGCAATCCGCAGCGCCTTTTTTATTATGTTTTCACCCGCCGTGTGTCGGGATGCAATGCCGTACCCAGAATATGATCGGCGTGGTGGATCACCTTCTTCGCGCTGCCCACGATCTCGGGCTGGGGGGCTTGGGCAATGGCGTGATCCTTGCCGGGATAATCGAGCGTTGACAGGAAATGGCGCATGCAGTTCAGGCGGGCGCGTTTCTTGTCATTGGATTTCACGACGGTCCAAGGCGCGTCGGCGGTATCGGTGTAAAAGAACATCGCTTCCTTGGCCTCGGTGTAATAGGCCCATTTATCAAGGCTGGCCTTGTCGATCGGTGACAGTTTCCATTGTTTGAGCGGATCGGTTTCGCGTGCGGCGAAGCGGCGCTTTTGCTCGTCCTGCGTAACCGAGAACCAGTATTTATAGAGGCGGATGCCCGAGCGTGTCAGCATCCGTTCAAGTTCCGGCGTCTGGCGCATGAATTCAAGGTATTCTTCGGGCTCGCAAAAACCCATGACCCGTTCAACACCTGCGCGGTTGTACCAACTGCGGTCATAAAGGACCATTTCACCCGAGGTTGGCAGATGTTCGATATAGCGTTGGAAATACCATTGGCCGCGCTCCTCGTCGGTGGGTTTGTTCAGTGCCACCACGCGCGCCGCACGCGGGTTGAGGTGTTCGGTAAAGCGCTTGATCGTGCCGCCCTTGCCTGCCGCATCGCGCCCTTCGAACAGGAGAATAAAACGCTCGCCTGTTTCCTGGGCCCAAAGCTGCACTTTCAAAAGCTCGGCTTGGAGTTCGGCTTTTTCCGCCTCGTAGGGACGACGCGCCAGTTTGGGCAGTGACGTTGGCCTGCGGCGTCTGGGCTGTCTTGGCTTGGCATCCACAGCGGTGTCATTCATGTCCCTCTCCTTTTTCGCTTGGCTGAAGTCTGGCAGAGCATGGGGCCGGTTGCCTTGATGTGCGTCAAGGGTGCGACAGTGCGCGCGTTGAAAAATCACAGCACTTGGCTAATATTGTTTCATTACAAAACCGCAGGAGGACATTATGCGTCTCACAGTACTTGCCCTCGCTATGCTGCCGATGGCCGCATTTGCACAGAACACCACACTGCCCGCCCCGACAGAGCCTGTGGCCCAGGGTCAAAGCTGCCCTGCCGGCACTGCATGGTCGGACGCCGCCGGCGCTTGCGCCGCAGTCACCGAAGCTGCCACGCCGGCGAACGGCAAGAGCGGTTGCGGCTACAGCGCGGCACGCGAGGTCACATCCTGATCCGAGGGCAGTGACCTGAAGATCATCGAAAATGCACTGCGCGACCGCGGATCGAAATACGCGGTCGCCGGAGGGACTGTTGCGTCTGCCGAGGAAGCGCGGAACTTTGTCAAAACGTTGTGCCGCCGCAAGAAATTCGCGAAGGCGACGCATAACACTTGGGCGGTACTGCTGCCCGACGGCCCGCTGAAAAACGACGACGGTGAAAGTGGCGCAGGAATCGTGATCCTGCGGATGCTGGAGCGTGAGGGGCTGGAAGGCCACATCATCGTAGTGACCCGCTGGTTCGGCGGTGTAAAGCTGGGCGGGGACCGGTTTCGCCGCGTGCAGGATGCGGTGCGGGTTTATTTGGATGGGATGTAGGGTGGGTGAAACCCACGCGCGTGGGTTTCACCCACCCTACGGGATCAATGCGAGGGCAGCGGCTGACAAAGCAAGCCAGACCCTCCGATACGCATCGTGTGCAACATCAGGGCAGCGCCCGAGCCGAGCAGGAGTTTGGTTCAGCGAACTTCGCGTCGCTGAACCATATTTTATTTACTTCTGGCCCTTCTTTTCATCTTGGCCAAGTACTGAAGCTGCTAACTTTTTGACCTCTGCAGGTGTTGGTTTTTTTGAACCAGAGAGCACCTTTGACGCAAGTGTTGAGAGCGCCGATGAGCTTTGCTTCTTCGCCATCTTATGACCACCCCTCAAATTTCTGAGGCCGGACATCGGCGAAACTATGTCCATTGACTACCTCTGACACACGTCCTTGATTGATCGCTCCGAGACAAGCAGAGATTTGTGCTTGGTTCAGCGGGGTATTGAGCCAAAGCCACTTGATATACGCGGCGAGTTGCTTGTTCAACTTTGGGCTGCTGTTCTTTCGTTTTGGTGCAATTAGGAATCTCCTTCTTCGGCTGTGACGGCTCCCAAAAAAACGCAAAATAAGTTGCGCTCGGTTCCATCGCGTGCAACAAAGAAGTCGCAAAACAGTGCTTCGTTGCACGCGATGGTTCCTCGTCGGAGCCAAACTCCACCTCATTGGCTTGTGCCGGTGAGGTGAAGTTGTTTCAAATTCGCGCATCTGACCCTTGTGGGTCAACGGCTTTTTAACACAAAATGTGGATTAATTCAGTTGACTGTGCCGCACCCATACGTCGGTTCGGCTAGTCCCGTGACTCACGTCTAGGTTTACCCACAGGTTGTACCGCCGACCTTATCTGCAAAATTCGGTGCTTTATTAATGGCTTGCGTAGCATCGCTCATAACGTTGGTGTAATCCGTTTTATGCTACTCATCAATTTCGCATGTTGAAGGAAAATGTGAGAAAAACTCCATTTTTCTTAAAGCCTTAGTCCTGAAATAGACGAAATGTACGAATTTTTTCGAGAATGCCTTAATTTCGCCCTACTTTTTTTGTGCATCATCAAATGATTCGTCGACTATTCGCCTAAAGCCCCCCACAAATCATACTCCCCCGCTTCCTCAACCGCGACCTTAACCACATCACCCACGGGCACCCCCTCAGCCCCCTCATCAATAAACAAATTCCCGTCCATCTCGGGGCCATCCGCCCATGTCCGGCAGGTTGCGATGCCGTCCTCGTCGATGTCGTCCACGATGACTTCCAGCGTGCGTCCGACCTTGGCCTCCAGTTTCGCCGCCGAGATCGCCTGCGCCTTTTCCATGAACCTGTCCCAGCGGTCTTGTTTGACTTCTGGCGCCACATGGTCGGGCAGGGCGTTGCTGCGTGGCGCAGCGTATTCGGGCAGTACCGTGCGCCAACCGGAGTGAGCAGCAACCCGTCAAACCGTACGGAAGGGCTTGAAGAGTTGCGCGAGCAGGTCGATCTGGTGAGCACGGCACTTGGCCGTCGTCTGAAATTTCTCGTGGGCAAACCGGGGCTCGACGGACACTCCAGCTAACTTAAGGCTAATTGAAGATGGGAGGTTTGGGAAAAATAAAATGAAGCTCATGGTGTCCCAGAATGAGCCATTTATTCC
>NZ_JAWOAN010000131.1:0-19565 GCF_046498525.1 Yoonia sp. | reverse complement strand
ATCGTGATCTCGGTCAATGGGTTCACTGGACACGGCAACGCAGACGACGCCATCAAGATGAGCGAAGAAGATGACGGTCACGTGCTGGGTCTGATCGCGGACGCTGTGCTGACCGGCAATGGTGGCGTTGGTATCGTGCTTGAAGAAGAAGACGCAGGCGATGTCTACGCCGTTGTTTCTGCTGTCACGACCGCCGGAAACGACGATGGCGAACTTGGCCTTGAAGTCGTGCAGGAAGATGCAGGTGCAGGTGAGCTGACGCTTGTCGGGTCCAACATCACCGACGGGATTGAGGTGGAAGGCGCGTCGCTGCGCGACTGAGCCGTTCAATCGACAAAAAAGGGGGCCATGGCGGCCCCCTTTTCAATTTGTAGTCTGTGTTTTTAGGCCAGCATGGTCATGGGATTTTCAAGGTTTTCCTTGATCGCATTCAGCAGGTTCGCCCCCAACGCGCCATCAATCACACGGTGATCCACGGAAAGCGTTGTCGACATCACCGTGGCGACGGTAAGTTCCCCGTCTGCCCCGACGACTGGCTTTTTCACGCCAGCACCGACAGCAAGAATGGCGGAATGTGGCGGGTTGATGATCGCATCGAAGTTGTCGATGCCGAACATGCCAAGATTGGAGACTGCAAAGCTGCCACCAACATATTCATGCGGTGCCAGTTTGCGCGCGCGGGCGCGCGTGGCGAGGTCTTTCATCTCTGCCGAGAGTGCTGAAAGCGATTTCATTTCGGCATCTTTCAGCACAGGCGTAAACAGCCCGCCTTCGACCGCCACGGCAACGGCGACATCGGATTTCTCGAACTTCAGCATCCGGTCACCGGCCCAGACGGCGTTGGCGTCCGGCTCTTGCTGTAACGCCAAGGCGCAGGCCTTGATAATGAAGTCATTGACCGACAGCTTCACGCCGCGCGGTTCCAGTTGTTTGTTCAACTGGCTGCGGAATTTGAGCAGATCATCAAGCAGGATGTCGCGGCGCAGATAGAAATGCGGCACAGACTGCTTGGCCTCGGTCAGGCGGGCTGCGACGGTCTTGCGCATACCGTCCAGTTTAACCTCTTCAAACGGACGATCGGCGTAAGTCTTGAGCAGAACATCGGTGCTCGGCCCTGTGGCCATTGCCGCAGGTGCGGGGATCTCTGCCTTGGTGGCTGGGGCCGCAGCCTTTGGAGCGGCTGTTGCGCTTTCAACATCTGCTTTCACGATCCTACCGCGCGGCCCGGACCCTGAAATGGCTGCCAGATCAAGGCCCTTGTCCGCCGCGATCCGGCGCGCCAGCGGCGTGGCAAAGATACGCTCGCCGTCCTTGGTAGGTGCTGCCGGGGCAGGGGTCGCCTCTGTCTCGCCACGACCGTAGCCTTCCGCCGGAGCAGTCTGATCACTGGCCTCTGCCGGAGCGGTATGTGAGGATGCATCGTCGGATTTTGCGCTGACATCCCCGATATCGTCCGCGCTTTCGCCTTCTTCCAGCAGGATGGCGATCACGTCGTTGACCTTTACGCCTTCGGTGCCTTCGGGAATGACGATCTTGCCCATCACACCTTCATCGACAGCTTCAAACTCCATCGTGGCCTTATCGGTTTCGATCTCGGCCATGATGTCACCGGATGATACGGTGTCACCCTCTTTGACGTGCCATTTGGCCAGCGTGCCTTCTTCCATCGTGGGGGACAGGGCAGGCATCAGGATTTCTGTTGGCATTGCGCGGTCTCCTTAACGGTAGGTTACTTGTTTACAGGCATCGACGACCTCGTCTGCGGTCAGCAATGCATGTTTTTCAAGGTTGGCGGCATAGGGCATGGGCACATCCTTGCCGGTGCAGGTGATGACGGGCGCATCCAGGTAATCGAACGCCTCCTGCATGATCACGCTGCTGATATAGCCGCCGACGCTGCCCTGCGGCCAGCCCTCTTCGACGGTCACGCAGCGGTTGGTTTTTCGCACAGAGGCGAGAATGGTTTCGGTATCCATCGGACGCAGGGACCGCAGGTTGATGACCTCGGCATTGATCCCGTCTTCGGCCAGCTTTTCGGCGGCTGCCAGCGCATAGGTCATGCCGATGCCAAAGCTGACGATGGTCACATCATCGCCGGAACGTTCGATTTTGGCCTTGCCCAAGGGGATGGTGAAGTCATCCATGACCGGCACATCGAAAGATTTGCCATAAAGGATTTCATTCTCGAGGAAGATGACAGGGTTGGGATCGCGGATTGCGGTCTTCATCAGGCCTTTGGCATCAGCGGCCGAATAGGGCATCACCACTTTCAGCCCCGGAATTTGCATATACCATGCGGCATAATCCTGGGAGTGTTGTGCACCCACGCGAGCAGCAGCCCCGCTAGGCCCGCGAAACACCATCGGCGCACCCATCTGACCGCCAGACATGTAAAGCGTCTTCGCCGCAGAGTTGATAATATGATCAATGGCTTGCATGGCGAAGTTGAATGTCATGAATTCGACAATCGGTTTCAACCCGCCAAAGGCCGCTCCCACACCGATCCCGGCAAAGCCATGTTCGGTAATCGGCGTGTCGATCACGCGCTTGGCGCCGAATTCGTCCAGCAGGCCTTGGCTGATCTTGTAGGCGCCCTGATACTCGGCCACTTCTTCGCCCATCAGGAAAACATCGGGGTCGCGGCGCATTTCCTCGGCCATTGCATCACGCAGGGCTTCACGCACCGTGGTTTGTTTCACCTCGATATCAGCGTCCCAGTCCGGGGTCGCGTCGGCGACTGGTGCAGCAGGGGCTGCGGCGGCAGGCGCTTTGGATGGGGCAGGTTCCTCTTTGGCAGCAGCAGGTTCTTCGGCAGGAGCGGCTTCAGCCTCGGGGACATCTTCACCTTCTTCCACAAGAATCGCGATTGGCGTGTTCACTTTGACGCCTTCGGTGCCTTCTTCGATCAGGATCTTTCCAATGACACCTTCATCGACAGCTTCGAATTCCATCGTAGCCTTGTCGGTTTCGATCTCGGCCATGATGTCGCCCGAGGACACAGTGTCACCCTCTTTGACAAGCCATTTTGCCAATGTGCCTTCTTCCATGGTGGGCGAGAGGGCGGGCATTAGAATTTCAGTTGCCATTCCTTAAGCCTCCTGCGGAATTTCGGTTGCGTAAATGTCTGTCCAAAGTTCATCCAAGGCAGGTTCCGGGCTCTCTTTCGAGAACTCGGCGGCTTCGTTCACCACGGCCTTGATTTCCTTGTCGATGGCTTTGAGATCATCATCAGTGGCGTGTTTGCCGGTCAGCAGCATATCGCGGATTTGCTCGATCGGGTCACGTTCATCGCGCATTTTCTGCACTTCCTCACGCGTCCGGTACTTGGCGGGGTCGGACATGGAGTGACCACGGTAGCGGTATGTCTTCACTTCCAGAATATAGGGACCCTTACCAGCGCGGCAGTGCGCGACAGCGCGTTCGCCAGCCTCTTTCACGGCCAGCACGTTCATCCCGTCCACTTCTTCGCCGGGGATGCCGTAGGCTGCACCGCGTTCCCACAGGGATGGCGACTTGGTCGAGCGTTGCACCGATGTACCCATTGCATATTGGTTGTTTTCGATCACAAAGACGACCGGCAGCATCCAAAGCTCTGCCATGTTGTAGGTCTCGTAAACCTGCCCCTGGTTGGCGGCACCGTCACCGAAGTAGGTAAAGGTTACGCGGTCATTGCCTTTGTATTTATCAGCAAAGGCAAGGCCCGCACCCAATGGCACCTGTGCGGCAACAATACCGTGGCCACCATAGAAATGCTTCTCTTTCGAAAACATATGCATAGAGCCGCCTTTGCCCTTGGAAAAGCCACCCTCGCGGCCTGTCAGCTCTGCCATGATGCCCTTGGGGTCCATGCCGCAGGCCAACATATGCCCGTGGTCGCGGTAGGAGGTGACGCGCTTGTCGCCTTCCTCTGCTGCGGCCTCGAGGCCTACGACGACCGCTTCCTGCCCGATATAAAGGTGACAGAAGCCCCCGATCAGGCCCATGCCATAAAGCTGGCCCGCCTTTTCTTCAAATCGCCGGATCAACAGCATTTCACGGTAATGTCCCAGCAGTTCCTCGGCTGAGACGTTGGGTTTCGCGGCGGCCTTTTTGGGCGGCATGTGCTATCCTCCAGCGTGTTCGTATATAGTTTAGTATTAAACTATCTTTTAAACCATGCGCGCAAAAAATGCGAGAGTCAAAGTGACCTATGGTCAAACGGTGAAGGAATAGCAGCCTTGCATCTGCCGACTGTCTTTGGGTGCTAGCGGATGACGATTTCGTCGGCGCGGATCATGCCAAGTACATCGCGGGCCTGCTGGTCGAGCAGATCCAGATCAAGAAAGTTGTCAGACAGGCGCACGGTCAGGTTTTCCATCCGGGCAACCTCGGCCTGCAAGGCAGCCAGCTCGATGCGCAGGGCATCGCCTTCGGCGTTCACTTCGATCCGCTTGAACAGGCCATAATCACCCTGCACGGCGGCAAAGGTGAAATACAGCCCCAGCATGATCATGCCGAGGAAATAGAAAAGAGCGCCAAGTTGCGGGCCGCTGCGTCGGTTCATGTCTCTGCCTCAGGTGCCATCTCTAACGGATGGCTATGGACAGGGTCGCATATCCGATTCGCGAAGGGAATCCCCTAATTATGAAAACCCATGCCCGATCTGTCACCAAAATCAGCCGGCACTCTCCGGAAATGCAATGTTAGTCCTTGCCGCGATAAATCTCGACCAGCTTGCCCAGCATCGCCAGCGCATCATCCCGGTCGCGCTGGAATGAATTGCGCCCGATGATCGACCCGTTGCCGCCGCCGTCGCGGATCGCGCGGGCATCGTCATAGATCGCATCGGCGCCCTTGGCGGCACCGCCCGAGAAGACCATCAAGCGCCGCCCGTCAAAGGCACTTTGCACGCAGTGGCGGACGCGGGCCGCTTGCGTCGCAATATCGATCCCTTCCGCCTCATAGACCTTCTTGGCCTCGGGCAGGCTCAGGTAATCGGTGCTGAGCTTGATCTTGATGATATGCGCGCCCAGCAGCGCGGCGATCTGGGCTGCATAGGCCCCGATATCAATCGCCGTTTCGCCGTCCTTGTCCAAGGCTTCACCGCGCGGGTACGACCAGATCACCGTGGCAATGCCCTTGGCGGCAGCCTCGCGGCGCATTTCGGCGATGTCACCGAACATGTCCAATGCAGCCGATGATCCGGGATAGACGGTGAACCCGATCGCAGAACAGCCAAGCCGTAGCGCATCGTCGACAGAGGCCGTGATCGCCTGCGTTTTCGGCGCTTCTGACGGGATCAGCGAATTGGCAGAGTTTACCTTCAGGATCGTCGGGATCTGGCCTGCAAAGGTATCCGCACCCGCTTCGATCATGCCCAAGGGTGCCGCATAGGCGTTCAACCCCGCATCGATCGCCAACTGATAGTGATAATGCGGATCATACCCCGCAGGGTTTGGCGCAAAAGACCGCGCCGGACCATGTTCAAAGCCCTGATCAACCGGCAGGATGACCATCTTGCCGGTACCGCCCAGTTTGCCGTTCATCAGGATGCGGGCCAGATTGGCCTTCACGCCGGGTGTTTCGCCTTCGTAATTGGCAAGGAGTTTCTGAACGATACGGGTGGTTTTCATGAGGTGGCCCTTTGTGGCTGAACAGCAGCGTCAAAAGACCGATAGGGGGCGAATTGTCCGGTTGCAAATATGTTAGCGCAACCGGACGGAATGTTATCGCAAACACGGCTGACGTCCGGTTATCAGGACCCATTCAACTGCTTCTCATGTTGGCAAATACCTCGGGGGAGGCGCCGCAGGCGACGGGGGCAGCGCCCCCTGCTACCGCTGCATCACGACAGCGCCGCGACACCCGGCAATTCCTTGCCTTCCATCCACTCCAGAAAGGCACCACCTGCGGTCGAGATATAGGTGAAATCATCCGCAGCACCTGCTTGGTTCAACGCCGCGACCGTGTCGCCACCACCGGCAACCGAGATCAGTTTGCCTGCCTTGGAAAGCTCCGCCGCCCTGGCTGCTGCCGCGTTGGTTGCCGCATCGAAGGGTGCGATCTCGAACGCCCCGAGCGGGCCGTTCCAGACCAGTGTCTTGGCGTTCTCCAGCACTTCGCTGATATAGGCTACTGTCTGCGGGCCCGCATCAAGGATCATCGCGTCGGCAGGGCAGGCATCGGGCGCCACGGTTTCGGTATCGGCACCTGCTTTGAATTCGCGCGCCACGACAATGTCGCGTGGCAGGATAATCTCGCACCCTGCGGCCTCTGCCTTGCCCAGAATTTCGCGCGCGGTGTCGGCCAGATCATGCTCGCAAAGCGATTTGCCCACATCAATCCCCTGCGCAGCCAGAAATGTATTCGCCATGCCGCCGCCGATCACGAGGTGATCGACCTTGCCGACAAGGTTGCCCAGCAGGTCAAGCTTGGTCGACACCTTCGCCCCGCCCACCACCGCCACGACGGGGCGCTCGGGCGTGCCCAAAGCCTTTTCGAGCGCACCCAGTTCCTCGGCCATCAGGCGTCCTGCGCAGGCGGGCAAAAGGTGGGCAATCGCTTCGGTGCTGGCATGGGCACGGTGGGCGGCAGAGAAGGCATCGTTGACATAGATATCGCCAAGACTGGCAAGGCGCTTGGCAAACCCCTCGTCGTTCTTTTCCTCGCCGGGATTGAAGCGCAGGTTTTCCAGCAACAAGACCTCGTCGCCTTCCATCGCGGCAACCGCATCGGCATAATCGGCGTTGACCCAAGTGACAGGCAGGCCCAGCACATCGGCAACGGCTGGCGCGATGATCTCCAGCGACATCTCGGGCACGACCTGACCTTTGGGGCGGCCGAAATGCGCCATCAGGATGACCTTGCCACCTTTGGCCTGTATATCATCGACGGTCGGAATGATCCGCTCGATACGGGTGGTATCCGTCACCACGCCATCTTCGACAGGCACGTTGATATCCACACGCACCAAGGCGCGTTTACCCGCAAAATCCATATCGTCGAGTGTTTTCCAAGCCATCGTTTTGCTCCTGTAGGAATGCAATCTAACCCTTTTGTTGCGGCAATCGGGCGCTCGCGTCAACCTGACCGACTTGGCAATCGTGCCAATGGGTCATATGTCGGGTTCGAACTTAAGATGAAGGAGCGCCAAATGGCCGATATCAAAGACCCCGAAAACACAATCATCATGACACTCAAAGACGGTGACGTGATCATCGAACTGCTGCCGGACGTGGCTCCGGCGCACACTGCGCGCATGAAAGAACTCGCGCGCGCCGGCAAATACGACAACGTGTGTTTTCACCGGGTGATTGACGGTTTCATGGCGCAGACAGGCGATGTGGCCAACGGCAACATGGAAGACAACTTCAACCTTGGCCGTGCCGGAACAGGCGGGTCCGACATGCCTGATCTGCCTGCGGAATTTTCCAAGATCCCCCATGCGCGTGGCTCTATCGGTGCTGCACGTTCGGCCAACCCCAACTCGGCCAACAGCCAGTTCTTCATCAATTTCAAGGACAACGATTTCCTCAACGGCCAATACACCGTCTATGGTCAGGTCGTCTCCGGCATGGAGCATGTGGACGCGATCACGCGGGGCGAGCCGCCGATGAACCCCGACCGCATGATCAGCATGAAAGTCGCTGCCGATGTATAAGTTTGCCGCAATCCTCGCTGTCGTGGCTTCACCCGTGCTTGGCGCGGGCCTCGAAATTGATCTTGAAGGCGAGGCCAATGGCACCATCGTCATTGATCTCTTTGAAGACACAGCCCCGCTGCATACCGCCCAGATCACTGCGATCGCAGCGGCAGGCAGTTACGATGGTGTCGTCTTTCACCGTGTGATCGACGGATTCATGGCGCAGACAGGCGATGTGCAGAACGGTGTGATGGGCGGTGATCTGTCTCGTGCCGGCACCGGCGGGTCCGCGTTTTCGGATATCCCTGCCGAGTTTTCGGACATCCCGTTCGAACGTGGTGTCGTGGGTATGGCCCGTGCGCAAAGCCCTAATTCAGCCAACAGCCAGTTCTTCATCATGTTTGAACCCGGATATTTTCTGAACGGGCAATACACCGTCGTGGGTGAAGTCACCGAAGGCATGGAACTGGTCGACCAGATCAAGCGCGGCACCGGTGCCAATGGTGCTGTGATCGGCAAGCCCGACATGATGGCCGCTGTCCGCGTCACGCAGTAACAAAAGTCGCCAGCCCCCTCACTTATCCGCGAGGGGGCTAGGCGGACCCGGCGCAAACGGACACCCTGCTCATGCAAGTAAGGAGAGCCCGATGCGCCTGATCCCCACAGTCACCGCCTTTTGCACGGCTGCCAGCATGTCTGTAGCCAGCCCTGAATTCTGGTCGTCCGAATGGCCGAACACCGATTTCGAGACCACGAGCGTGGAAAACTGGGAGGAAATCATGTCCGGTGGCCCGCCCAAGGACGGTATCCCCGCGATTGACGATCCGACCTTCACGTCCGTTGCGGACAAACCCGATCTGATGCCGCGCGAACCGGTCATCACACTCGAGATTGAAGGGCAGGTGCCCCGCGCATACCCGATCCGCTATCTGACATGGCACGAGATCGTGAATGACGAGGTGGGCGGCGTGCCCGTTGCGGTGACCTTCTGCCCCCTGTGCAATTCCGGGATCATCTTTGACCGCCGCACAGCACAAGGCACGCTGCGCTTTGGTGTCTCTGGCAAGCTGCGCAATTCCGACATGATCATGTACGACCGTGAAACCGAAAGCTGGTGGCAACAAGCCATAGGCGAGGCGATTGTCGGTGATTTGACCGGGACAGAGTTGGTGAGCCTGCCAAGCTGGATGGAAAGCTGGGAGGCCTTTTCAACCCGCAATCCTGACGGGCTGGTGATGGAACAGCCCGACTTCAATCGCAACTACGGTGCCAATCCCTACGTGCGCTATGACAGTTCCAACCGCCCGTTTCTGTACTCCGGTGAAATGCCTCCGCATGACATTCCGGCGTTGGCACGGGTGGTGCGTGTTGGCGATCAGGCGTGGCCACTCGCACGCCTGGCCGAAGAAGGGCAACTGACCGAATCCGGTGTCAGCTTTTCATGGACCCAAGGACAGGCATCGGGGCTGGATACCGCGCGGATCGGATCGGGCAAGGATGTGGGCAACGTGCGGGTGCGCGATGCGCAAGGCAATGATCTGCCCCATGATGTGATGTTCGCCTTTGCCTTTCATGCGTTTTGGCCTGACGGCGAATGGATGATCGGTAAATAGCATCGTCGCGCGTGCTGCGCGGGCAGAACCCTCCGGCGGGAGTTTTACCGCCAAGATGGTAACGGATTGTTTTGCTTGACAGTCCGGCCTTGCACGCATGATCTGCGCGGATGGAAAAGAAATCTCAGATTGACCTGTTCGGTGCTACGGCCCTGACCGGGTTTGCCCTTTTGCTGGCGTTCAATCAGGTCGTCATCAAAGTGACCAACGATGGTTTGCAACCGGTGTTCTTTGCTGGTCTCAGATCGGTCGGGGCGGTGGTGTGCATCTGGCTTTGGATGCGGTGGCGCGGTATTCCCCTGCGCTTTGAAAAGGGGACGCGCGCGGCAGGTTTCGCCATTGGCTGTGTCTTTTCGTTCGAGTTTCTGTGCCTCTTCGTGGCCCTTGATCTGACGGCTGTCAGCCGTGCCAGCGTGATTTTCTATTCGATGCCGGTCTGGTTGGCGATCATGGCACATTTCGTGCTGCCCGATGACCGTGTCACGCCGCGCAAGGCGCTTGGACTTGTGCTGGCCTTGGGTGGTGTCGCCATGGCGATCCTGTCCCGCGATGACGGGGCTGGCAGTTTCTGGGGTGATCTGGCGGCGGTGGGTGCGGCTGTGGGCTGGGCTGCGATGGCGCTTCTGGCCAAGGCGTCTTCGCTATCGCGGGTGCGACCCGAGATACAGTTGATGTGGCAGGTGGGCGTGTCCGCGCCGGTTCTATTGATCGCTGCGTTTTTCTTCGGGCCGTTCATCCGTGATCTGGCGCCTGTTCACATCGCAGGGTTGGTGTTCCAGATCGTTGTTGTGGTCAGCGCCGGTTTCATCTTCTGGCTTTGGCTCTTGTCGATCTATCCCGCTTCCGGCGTCGCCTCGTTCAGCTTTCTGTCGCCTGTTCTGGCGGTGGGGCTGGGGTGGCTCTTGCTGGGAGAGGAGATCGGCCCCAGCCTGATTGCCGCTCTGGTCCTCGTTGCCTTGGGGATATTGCTGATCAACCGGCCCGTCAGGTCCCGCAAAATGTACGCGTGACCTGTTCGTCCTTGGTCGGTGCCCGCGCGAAGGCGGCGGTTTTGTCGGTCAGTGGTGCGAAAGGCGTCGTGACCGCCGCCAGCAGCGCATGGAACGGGCCATAATCGCCGTTGCGCCCTGCGGTGATCACTTCTTCAACGCGATGATTGCGGGGGACGATCCGCGGATTGGCCTGCGCCATGATGGCCGCCGCATCACCCGATTTGCGCTTGGACCAGCGTTCTTCCCAAGCGTCGAAATCCGCACGGTTCAGGAACTGATCGCGGGCATCGGCGTGGCCCAGATTGGCGAATGTATTGGTGAAATCAGCACCATCCTTGGCCATCAGATCCAGCAGGTCCGCGACAAGCGCGCGGTCATCTTGCGTCGGGTCCGCGATGCCCAGCTTTGCGGCAAAAACCTTCAGCCATTCGGCCTCGTACTGTTCTTGCATGCCGTGGACAGCAGCGGTGAAATCTTTGATCGCGGCGTCGCGGTCAGGCATCAGCGGGATCAGCGCGGTTGCAAACTGCGCCATGTTCCAGCCGCCGATCCCCGGCTGGTTGGAATAGGCATAGCGCCCCAACTGGTCGATGGCGCTGAACACAGAGTCAGGGTGGAAACCGTCCATGAATGCACAAGGGCCGTAGTCGATGGTTTCGCCCGCGACAGAGACATTATCGGTGTTCATCACCCCGTGGATAAAGCCCAGCCCCATCCACTTGGCGATCAGCGCGGCATAGCGTGCGATCACCTGATCAAGCAGCGCGGCAGGGCCGTCTGCGGCAGGGTAATGCCGTGCGATCACATGATCGGTCAACGCCTGAAGTGCTGCCAGATCACCACGACTGGCGAAAAACTGGAAGGTACCGACGCGGATGTGGCTTTGGGCCACGCGGGCGATGACAGCGCCGGGCAGCACCTCTTCGCGCAAGACAGGTTCACCTGTGGTGACGGCGGCCAGTGCGCGGGTGGTGGGCACACCCATCGCATGCATGGCCTCGCTCACCAGATATTCACGCATCACCGGACCCAGCCATGCGCGCCCGTCGCCACCGCGCGAATAGGGGGTGGGGCCGGACCCTTTAAGCTGGATATCGCGGCGGATGCCATCGGTGCTTACGACCTCGCCCAGCATTACCGCACGCCCGTCGCCCAGTTGCGGGTTCCAGTTGCCGAACTGGTGGCCTGCATAGACCTGCGCCAGCGGGGTTGCCCCATCGGGAATGTGATTGCCCGCAAAGACCTGTGCGGCCTCTGGCGTGTCCAGATCGGCGGGATCAATACCAAGCAGTGCCGCCAGATCAGCGTTGGCCGCGATCATCTGCGGCGCTTTCACGGGCGTCGGCAACTGCGCCGTGAACATCTGCGGCGGCAGCTTGGCATAGGAATTGTCGAAAGGGATATGCATTCTAGAGCCGTGCCAATCGCGCCGCGAGCAGCGCATAAAATCCTGATGCGTCGATATCCTTCATGAATATCGCGTTGGGCGGGCGGTCCGTGACGCGCCACCAGTCGGCTACGGTCATGCCGAGGGTCAGTTCCGCTTCGGTCTCGATTTCCACATTGATATGACGGCCCTCGAAAAGCTGTGGTTCGATCAGATAGGCGATGGTGCAGGGGTCGTGCAGCGGCGCACCTTCGGAGCCGTATTTCTCCATGTCGAAGCGTTCGAAAAAGTCGGTCCATGCGGCGACCATATCGCCCACTTTCGTGTGCATGGAACGGAAAGCGTCGATGCGGTTCTTGGTGGTCAGCGCCTTGTGCGTCACATCCAGCGGCATCACCACCAGCGGTGCGCCTGCACCAAAGACGATCTTGGCGGCCTCGGGATCGACGTAGATGTTGAATTCGGCGGTAGGGGTGATGTTGCCCACCTCGAAATAGGCACCACCCATCAGCACGATTTCCTGCACCCGCTCAATGATATCGGGCGCACGTTCAAATGCGGTGGCGATATTGGTCAGCGGTCCGATCGGGCAAAGGGTGACCGTGCCGCTGGGTTCGCGGCGCAGGGTTTCGATGATGAAGTCAACTGCGTGCTGGTCCTGCAGGGGCATCGTGGGGTCGGCCATCTGCGGGCCATCCAGGCCGGTCCTGCCGTGCACATGCTCTGCCGTGACCAGCGCGCGCTTCATCGGCGCGTCGCAACCGGCGAACACCAATGTATCCGGCTTGCCCGCCAGTTCGCAGACGATGCGGGCGTTCTTTTCGGTCAGCGGCAAAGGCACATTGCCCGCGACGGCCGTGATGCCCAGCACCTCGATATCTTCGGGCGAGGCAAGGGCGAGCAGGATCGCAACCGCGTCGTCTTGTCCGGGGTCGGTGTCGATAATGATCTTGCGTGGCGCCATGTCTGTTTCCTGTCTTGCCTGCCCCTAAGGTGGGCCGAGAGCCGGGCAGGGGCAAGGGGTCAGACGCGTCCTTCTGCCTTCAATCGCTGATAAAGCACATCCGTGACCGGATCACCCTTTTCAAGCGCAAAGACATAGGCGTGGGTTAGAAAGAAACAGGCGGCATTCACGTCATTGGCGGTATCGGCGGCCTCCGCATAAAGCGTGATCAGCCCCGCCCTGTCATCGCGGGCGTGGGCGTCAAGCAGGCGGTCATGCAGCGGGGTCATGGCGCAGGATCATGCGTTGCAATCTTGCCTGCGACCCAATCGTGGAAGCAATGGGTGGGCCCATCCATCGCAGGGCTGAAGCGGCCTCCGTCAAAGCCGGGCGCGGCGCGGCCCTTCTGCATACCTTCGACGACAAAGATATCTTCCTCGAACACGCTTTTCCACTGGATCGCGTTTTTCTGGCGCAGGGCTTCATCGGTCTTTTCGGCGGCGTAGAACAGATGAACATGCTCTGCGGTCTTGTCGTGGCCCTGCGGCTCGAGCACGATGACAAAGGCGTGGTCACGTTGCACGCCCAGCAGGACGTTGGGATAGACGGTGATGTATTCGCCGCCGGTTTCCCATTGTTCGCTCAGATCGGCGAAATCGGGGAACTTGATCCCGTCCATGCCCGTCAACTGGCGATAAACCAGCGTGCCCTGTCCCGAATAGCGGCCCATTTCGGTGATGTTGTAGTGATCCTCCAGCCGGGAATAGCTGTTCAGGCCCGGATGCACCCACGGCAGGTGATAGCTTTCGCAGTAGTTTTCGACGGCCAGTTTCCAGTTGGTCGCAACATCCAGCGTGAAGCTGCTGTCGATCCCGCCGTGATACATGGGTTGCTCGAATTCCGCCCAGCGGGTCAGCAGTTCGGCATGGACATCTTCAAACGGTGCGGCCTTGCCGTCGATGTTGATGAAGATGGTGTTGAACCAGATGTGGCTGCGCACCTCGACCAGTCCCAGCAGGGATTTGTCGATGGCCTCATGCGTGTTTTGCCCGGCACCACCCACATGCGGGGTCGAGACAAGCTTGCCTTCGGTCGAATAGCACCATGAATGATAGGGGCAGCGGATGGCGCCTTCGATCTTGCGCGGTTCTGCCACAAGGATCATGCCGCGGTGACGGCAGATATTCTGGAACACGCGCACCTGCCCCTGCCGGTCGCGGACCAAAAGCAGGGGAATGCCCAGAAACTCTACCGGCTTGGCATCGCCCACGTCGGGCACATCGGCGGTGACTGCAAGGCCTGCCCAACTGGACGACAGGACGGCATGTTTTTCCAGATCGAATACTGCCGGATCGGTGTAATGCGCGTTGGGCAGACCGTGGGCTGTTTCAACGGGTTGACGCACGGCATCAAGGGTATCCAGGGGTATGTCTTTGGCCATCTGTTCCATCCTCGCTTTGGACGAGGTGTAACATCTTGCAGCAGTGTGCGCTGTGTCAGGCCGCGACCGCAAATTTTCTCACAGCGACATCAGGGGCAGGATCATGGGCCAAACGCCGCCACGCGGCCCGATCAAGCGGTCAGGAATTGCCGGTCAGTCAAATAGGCGAAATGCTCAGCGTGCTTTTGCGCATCACAGGTATGGAAACTGGCGCATGTGCGCCGCAAATCTTCTCTTTTTCATGTGGCTATGGAAAGATGGCGCGACAACATCCATTTGTATTATTGAAGGCGGAGATGCCTTCTGCATCCTGATAGGAGACCAAGATGAAACCTATGCTGAAGCTGATTGCACCATTTGCCGTTCTGGGCGCGCTGGCCGTTCCCGGTTTTGCCCAAGACGCCGAGATCGATATCAACGGTGACGGGATGTACAGTTATCCCGAGCTTCAGGCGGTAATGCCCGATATAACCGAGGATGATTTCGCGAGTATGGATACATCGGGCGATGGCCTGCTGGACGCCGACGAAATTGAAGCGGCGCAAGCATCCGGTATGCTGCCAACATAAAGAGTGGCGCGCGCCGGACCAGCCCCTTAGTCGGCGCGCCTATGCGTCCCTCGCGTCATGTCCCAGGGGGGCGCGGGGGATTGCGGTTATGCTGCGACGGACCCGCGTGACAGGGCCGCAACGCCGGTTCGCGCAATTTCTTCCAGACCCAAGGGCCGCATCAGATCGGCGAACGCGTCGATCTTTTCGGGTGTGCCCGTGATCTCGAAAACGAATGATTCCAAGGTGCTATCGACGACACTTGCCCTGAAGATATCGGCAAGGCGGATCGCTTCGATCCGGTCGTTTCCGGTGCCTGCCACCTTGAAAAGCGCCAGTTCGCGTTCGACCGAAGGCCCTTCGACGGTCAGGTCGTTGACCTTGTGCACATCCACGATCCGACCCAGTTGCGCCTTGATCTGAGTGATGATTTGCGGCGTACCTGTGTTGACGATGGTGATGCGCGACCGGTGGCCCATATGGTCCACTTCGGCCACGGTCAGGCTGTCGATATTGTAGCCGCGACCGGCGAAAAGCCCGATGACGCGGGCCAGAACCCCCGGTTCGTTTTCGACCAGAACGGCCAGCGTGTGACGTTCGACCGTGTCGGAAAAATTGGGCCGCAGGTCATAGGCGGAATGGCTGGTAGAGCCTTTTTTGATCTTGAGCGGTGACATTGGATGTCCCTTTTTACATAATTTCGACGGTACAGAAGGCGTACAGATCCTGTAAAGAACCTGTACGTACAGACGGCGTTACACCATCACCGCGCCGCCGGCCTGAATTGCGTTTGCCGTATCCGCGTTTTCGCCCAGCAGCATTTCGTTATGCGGCTTGCCCGAGGGGATCATCGGGAAGCAGTTTTCGTGCTTTTCCACCAGACAATCGAAAATGACTGGACCGTCGTAGTTCAGCATTTCCATGATCGCGTCGTCCAGATCGGCAGGGTCGGAACAGATGATACCTTTCGCGCCGAACGCTTCGGCCAGCTTCACGAAATCGGGCAAGCTTTCCGACCAGCTTGAGGAATAGCGTTCGCCGTGCAGCAGTTCCTGCCACTGGCGCACCATGCCAAGACGTTCGTTATTGAGGATGAACTGTTTGACCGGCAGACCGTATTGCATCGCCGTGCCCAGTTCCTGCATGTTCATCAGCCATGACGCCTCGCCCGCCACATTGATGACCAGTGCATCGGGGTGGCCCATCTGCACGCCGATGGAGGCGGGGAAACCATAGCCCATCGTACCCAGACCACCGGAGGTCATCCAGCGGTTGGGGTCCTCGAAGCCCAGATACTGCGCGGCCCACATCTGGTGCTGGCCGACTTCGGTGCAGATATAGCGGTCGTGCTTTTTGGTCAGTTCTTCCAGCCGCGACAGGGCGTATTGCGGTTTGATCACCTTGCCCTTTTGTTCGAACTTCAGGCAGTCGATCTTGCGCCAGTCGTTGATCTGGCCCCACCATTTCTGGACCGCCTCTTTGTTGGTCTTTCGACCACGGGCCTTCCAGACGTTGAGCAGGTCTTCGAGCACATGGGCCACATCACCCAAAATAGGAATATCGACCTTGATCACCTTGTTGATGGACGAGGCGTCGATATCGATATGGGCCTTGGTTGATCCGGGGCTGAAGGCATCCAGCCGTCCGGTGATCCGGTCGTCAAAACGTGCGCCGATGTTGATCATCAGATCGCAGTCGTGCATCGCCATGTTGGCCTCATACAGCCCGTGCATGCCCAGCATTCCCAGCCAGTTGTCGCCGGAAGCCGGATAGCAGCCCAGCCCCATCAGCGTGGATGTGATCGGGAAACCTGTTGCCGCAACCAGTTCGCGCAGCAATTGGCTGGCTGCGGGGCCGGAGTTGATGACGCCGCCGCCGGTATAGAAAACCGGACGCTTGGCCTTTTCGATCGCCTCGGCCAGTTCGGTGATCATTTCCATGTCACCTTTGACCTGCGGGTTGTAATGGGTTTCGACCTGACGTGCCTCGGTGTATTTGCCGGTGGCGAATTGAACGTCCTTGGGAATGTCGATCACAACAGGACCAGGGCGGCCCGAAGTGGCGATGTGGAACGCCTCGTGCATGATGGCGGCAAGCCTGTCGGTGTCCTTGACCAGCCAGTTGTGTTTTGTGCAGGGGCGCGTGATGCCGACGGTATCACATTCCTGAAACGCATCCGATCCGATCATGAAGGTCGGCACCTGACCCGTCAGCACGATGATCGGGATACTGTCCATCAGCGCATCGGTCAGGCCGGTGACCGCATTGGTCGCACCCGGGCCGGAAGTGACCAGGGCAACGCCGGGTTTGCCGGTCGAACGGGCGTATCCCTCTGCGGCATGTACCGCACCCTGTTCATGGCGCACCAGTACGTGCTTGATGCTGTTTTGCTGAAAAATCTCGTCATAGATCGGAAGGACGGCACCGCCGGGGTATCCAAAGACTGTGTCCACGCCCTGATCAATCAGTGCCTGAACAACCATTTTTGCGCCCGTCATGGCTTTTGTCATTTTTCTCGCGTCCTATCGCAATCCGTTATCATCAGTCACAAAAAAACCCCCGAAGCTGTCGGGGGCGCATGGGATCGTAATGGTCTTACCGTTACCGGCCCATGCGCGTATTTCTCACAATTAGTACGACCTGTGTCATCGTTGTTCCTTTGCTTGGCCGGACATTAATCTGCACCAGAGGGGGGGTCAACAGGCGAAGTGGAGAAAGTGTCGTAATGGACGCGGTTTTGGTAACTTTATTTCGAGGGTTGGGTTGGCGCCGGGTTGCTTCCATGCGCCAACCTTGTTTGAAACAAGCCGTAACTGGCTGATATTATTCACTATCGCCGATCTTGTCCCACGTCTGCGTGTCGAAATCCCGCGCATCGTGCCGCTCACGCAATTGTTTGGCCGGATCGCCCCATGCGCGGTTGACCATCTTGCCGCGTTGATAGGCCGGGCGGTTCATCACCGCATCGGCCCAGCGATTGACCTGTTCGTATGATGCCACATCAAGGAATTCCGCAGCGTCATAGACCTCGCCCTTGACCAAGGCACCGTACCAAGGAACGCTTGCCATGTCGGCGATGGAATATTCATCGCCACCCAGATATTCTGAGTCTTCGAGCCGCTGATCAAGCACGTCCAACTGGCGCTTTGCCTCCATTGCGAAGCGGTTGATAGGATATTCCATCTTTTCGGGCGCATAAGCGTAGAAATGGCCAAAACCGCCGCCAAGGTAGGGCGCTGACCCCTGAAGCCAGAACAGCCAGTTGAGCGTCTCGGTCCGCTCTGCGATGCCCTTGGGCAGGAACGCTCCGTATTTCTCGGCCAGATACAGCAGGATTGCGCCGCTTTCGAAAACGCGCACGCCGGTATCCTTGTCGAACAGTGCTGGAATCTTGGAATTCGGGTTCAGATCCACAAAACCGCTGCTGAACTGGTCACCTTTCTGGATGTCGATCAGCCACGCGTCGTATTCTGCGGGGTGGCCTGCGGCCAAGAGTTCTTCGAGCATGACCGTGACCTTGACCCCGTTGGGCGTGGCCAGTGAATGGAGTTGTAGCGGATGCTTGCCCACCGGCAGGTCTTTGTCATGTGTCGGGCCGGCGATCGGGCGGTTTGTGCTGGCAAACCTGCCGCCGCTTTCAGTGTCCCAGGTCCAGACTTTTGGCGGGGTATAAGCAGTAGTGTCGGTCATTCTTGCTCCAGTCGTTGCGAATTGCACATACAGGTCATGTGGGCCGCAGCCGATCACCTGCAAGCTTTTTGTAGCTTTGTGTCGACAATGCGCTGTTCACGCAACCGGCGGCGCGCCATGAAACGGGTGCATCGTGCTGCGTGCCTTCTTGGTCACAATTTCACCGCAAGTCAGAAATACGGGCAGCACCGATGATTTCGTAATCAGCAACAATAATGCGGTTTGATGGGCTTTGGATCAGAGTTGGCGGCAAAAGAGCTGCGATCGTGTAATCAATATTAACAGAAAGAAGCTGCTTATTCGTCCTTATTTGGTCAACATTTCGCCTTGATGTGCGGGATAGTGGCTTTTAACGAAACCGAATTTTATTGGAAGGGCAGTTTTATGACACAGGATTTGCGCCGCGGCGCTTCGAGCACGAAAGGAAAGACAATGTCTAAAGGAACCACGGGTCTGGCCATGGCCGTTGCAGCCGCAGCAGGCTTTACCACACTGGCGCCAGATCAGGCTTACGCACAGGAACAGTGTTCCAGCTACACCGTTGTGCCCGGCGATACACTTAGCGCGATTGCTTCGACGGCCGACGTTCGCGGGGGCTTTCGGGTTCTGTTCGATGCCAACAGCAACATTCTGTCAAGCCCGAACCTGCTTGAAGTCGGTCAGGTTCTGGCCATTCCTTGCGCGGACGGTTCGTTGCCTTCAAGTGGCGCAAGCGTCACCACCGCATCGACAGTTCCGGCACCCGTCACCTCTACGCCGTCGCGTCCGCTGCGTATTGCGACCGCCACCGATTATGCACCTTTCACCGATGAAAATCTTCCCGGTGGCGGGATGATCACCCGCATGGTCGACCGCGCGATGCAACTCGGCAATCCCGATCAGAGTTTCGATATCATTTTCATCAACGACTGGGGTTCGCACCTTGAGACACTGCTGCCAACCGGCGCAGTCGATATGGCGTTCCCTTGGTTCCGGCCAGATTGTGACCGGATCGAAAACCTTGGTCCGGCCAGCGCCTACCGCTGCACAGAGTTCAACCACTCCGACCCGTTCTACGAGATCATCGTTGATTACTATACGCTCAACGGCAGTGAATATGCCAACGCGCAAAGCACCGATGACCTGTTCGGCGCGCGCGTTTGCCGCCCCGAGGCGTGGTTCATGTTCGATCTGGAGGCAGCACAGCTTGTCGAGCCGAACATTACCTACGTGACAACGGTGGCACAGAACGGCTGCTTCCAGCTTTTGAAGGATGGCGAAGTCGATATCGTGACCTATGATGCGCTGCCCGCCGAAGAGGACATCCGTTCTGCCGGTATGGAAGACAGTG
>NZ_JAWOAN010000177.1:0-7580 GCF_046498525.1 Yoonia sp. | reverse complement strand
CGCCGTGAACGCGAATGGCTGTCTTATGTCAGGCGCGTTTATAAAATCCTGCCCGGGCGCCAGCGGATGCTGCATGCCACGCGCGCGATCCTGACAGGATCGCAACACACAGCCAGTGAGATACCAGCCGGTTTTGCAGAAAAAGTGATCTGGTTGCCCGAAAATGCAATTAACCCGGCGCGGTTCAATCGCGTGTCTGCCCAAGATATCGACGGGCCGCTTCGGGCGTGCTTTATCGGTCGTCTTGTTCCTTACAAAGGTGCCGATATGGCAATAGAGGCCGCCGCACCCTTGCTGGCAGATGGCAGGCTGACGCTGGACATCATCGGCGATGGCCCAATGCGCAGCGATCTTGAGGCGCAAGTTAAAGCGCAAGGATTGGAAAGTGCCGTCGTTTTTCATGGCAATCTGAAACACCAGAATGTGCAGGATGTGGCATCTGCTTCCAACTTGATGATCTTTCCGTCGATCCGGGAATTTGGTGGCGGTGTCGTTCTTGAAGCCTTGGCCCTTGGCGTGGTACCAATTGTTGTTGATTATGGTGGCCCGGGAGAGTTGGTTATACCGGATATCGGTTACAAGGTTCCACTTGGGTCTCGTACTGAGATTATCGTGGCATTAACGGAGATCCTTGACGCGCTTGTCGCTGATCCGCATGATCTCCCTGCCATGAGTGCGCGTGGCCGGCAGTATATTCAGAACCATTTCACATGGTCAGCCAAAGCGCATAAAATCAATGAAGTTTACAGATGGATTTTGGGCCAGCGCGAAACGCGCCCGGATTTTAGAATTCCTGAAGTCAAATGATTACCCAGCCCATAAACCCCGCCTATGTCGTCATCTCGCCCGGTCGGAACGAGGCGGATTATATGCGCTGCACGCTTGATAGCATGGTCGCGCAGACGCTGCGGCCGGCGTTGTGGATCATCGTGGATGACGGGTCGACCGATGAAAGCCCGCAGATATTGGCCGAATTTGCCGCCCAACATGACTGGATCAAGGTGCTGCCTAAACCTGACCGGGGGCATCGCGCCGTGGGGCCGGGGGTGATCGAAGCGTTTTATTTCGGCCTCGATACCGTGGACCTCGATGACTACGACTATCTGTGTAAACTTGACCTCGATCTGGATCTGCCACCACGGTATTTTGAAATTCTGATCGAACGTATGCAGGCCGACGCGCGCATCGGCACCTGTTCGGGCAAGGCTTATTTCCGCAATGCAAATGGTGACTTGGTCAGCGAAAAGATCGGTAACGAGATGAGCCTTGGCATGACCAAGCTCTATTCTGTGGCCTGTTTTCGCCAGATCGGCGGCTTTGTCCGCGAGGTGATGTGGGACGGGATCGACTGCCACAAGGCGCGGATGCTGGGCTGGACACCGGTCAGCTGGGACGAACCGGAGCTACGCTTTGAACACCTGCGCCCGATGGGGTCGAGCCAGCAAAGCATCTATACTTGGAGGCGGCGGCACGGGTTTGGGCAGTATTACATGGGCACGCATCCGCTGTTCATGATCGCGTCAGCTGTCAACCGGATGCGCCAGCCGCCCTTTGTATTGGGGGGGCTGGCGATGTTGCAGGGATATTTTGGTGCGATGCTGCGGCGTGTGCCACGGCACGGTGATGCCGAATTGCGCGCCTTTGTCCGCGCCTACCAGCTGGACGCGCTGCGCCATGGCAAAGCCAGTGCTGTCGCCCGGATCGAGGCTGAGCGGGCAGCGGTGTGGGCCAGATGAACCAACATTAATTGTGAAACTTATGCTATGGGTGTTCCCTCCCGGATGATCATATTTCTCCTCGGCGATCTGCCCTGTTCATGGCAAGATCGGTGTTGCGGGACGTTCGAGACGGAGTGCCACCATGCTTATCCATCTTCACAAGCACGCAAGCACGCAACGACGACGCCGAAGGTTCGGGCTAACATTCATGCCAGCACGGAGCATGCGCCGGTGCTCGCGGAGCGCTTCGGCGTTGGTCAGGCCGCTTGCATACTTGTCGCCCACTCGGGCATGTTGGCGTCGGGACCAGTCTAGGCCAGCGGCGTCTCCGCACAGCTTTGCAACCGAACAGAATAACAACCTGCTGAACTCATTCAATGAGTTTCGAATCAGAAGCAGACGGCAAGAGAATTCGTCGCCCGGCCATTTTGGTGGACTGTACTTTTTTGGCGAGGTGGAGCACCCTGCAGCGATTGTTGCGACAAAAAAACAGCACTTTGGCGCTGCCTATCCCGTTTGTCTTCGATTCGCAGGACCGCGATTGCGGATTTCTGACGCTGCATAAAGTGGTCGAACTGATCGTTGAGGTGCGCGGCGTGGATTTTGCCGCAGTACTACATCAGCAGATGGACTTCATCGTTGCCGTTGTTGTAGTCGAGATGAAAGTAGACCTTGCTGGCGCGACACACCGCGATCTGCGCCAGTTGGGGCGGTAGTATGCGGACCAGTTGCCAAAGGCATGGCAGGGTCTGGCGGCAGCTATGCTGAATGGCCGGACGAAAAGCGGGCTTATGTCGTTGATTTTCTTGACCGCGAGTACCAAGTCGATAAGGCAGGGGCGCATAGGGCGCTGGGTGGCCACGAGGCTGGGATGACTGAATTGCCAAGGGTCACGCAACCTGATTTGATTGTGCGCGTCGGGCCGTGGGGGCCAGTGGCACGAGGGAGAAGCTGATGGGATTTATCAAACTGGTTATCTTTGGCTTTATCGGGCTGACGGTGATCTACTTTTCCGTCTCGCTTTATTCGCGGTCGGTCCGGAAAGAGCGGTTGGAAGATGAATTCGACACCGAACACCCCGACGGCGGCGTGCCGGGCGCGCGAGACACTTTTGTCTCTGAAGGGTTAAAGGCCTATGATGCATCCGTCCGCCCCAAGCTGATTGGACTTGTCTATGTGGTCCCGATGGTCGTGATCGGGGCAATCGTCTATATGATCAACGCCAGATAAAGGACGGACGCCATGCGCCGGATCAAGATAGCTTTTCGTGTAACCGTGTTTGTGATCGTGGGTCTGCTGCTGCATTATACCTTGCCGCAGCATGATATCGTACGCGTAGTGAACACCTATCAGGAACGGCAGGACCTGAACGACTGGACTCGGATCTTCTGGGCCCGTCCGGATGATCAATCCGCAGCCCTGATCAATCGTGACGTTCAGTTCATTCAAACGGTCAAGCAACGGACGATGCTGCTCGGGTTTATTCCGCGCGAAGGGACCGAGGTGATGGTGTATCGCAATGAAGATACCGGCTGGTCGTGGCCATTCTACTTCAAGTTCGACACCGCGAACCTGCAAACCGAAGCGGATGATCTGGTTTCAACGGCCGATGATCCGAAGTGGGCTGTGATGACCCACTACGGTTGGCGCAACGAGTATATTTCGGCCTTTCCCAATGCCGTTGCGATCCGTCCCGTGGAGGGGCCTGATGTTACTATCATCCCTTGGTTCAACATTTTCTTCTTTATTTTCGTGATTGTCGCGATCTTGTTTCTCCGCGCAATGTGGCGGCAGTTTCGCGAACGCTCTGTTGATCCGCTTCTCGATGCGGCTGGCCATCAAATTGATGAGGTTCAGGCTGAAGTATCCGAACGCAAGGGGCGGATCAGCCGCTGGCTGGATACGTGGCGCGAAAAGGACAAGCGGTAGAGGGGGCGCTGCCCCCGACGCTGCGCGCCTCCCCCGAGGTATTTTCGAACATGAGAAGATGGGGCGATTATTCGCCGTAGGGAATCCAGATGTTTTTGATTTCCGTGCTGGCGGCGAGGTAGTCTGTTGTTGAGGGCGTCATAGCCGTGCCGTTGTTCACCCATGTCCGTTTGAGGTTGCCCGCGCTTTCCTGTTCGATTGTGCCGCTCAGCTCACTGCTGGAGAATGACCAGACCGCATCAATGTCGAGGTGTTTGGCCAATGTCGGCGCAAGCTCTGTGTGGGTGCCGGTGATGATGTTCACCACACCGGCAGGTACGTCAGAAGTTTCCAGAACCTGATAGAAATCTGTGGCAGCCAACGGGAAAGGTTCGCTTGCTGCAAGGATCACGCAGTTGCCCATTGCGATTGCGGGGGCCATGGCGTTGATCAGCCCGGCAAGTGGCGCGGCGTCATCGCACAGGATGCCGATGTTGCCGACGGGTTCTTTCATTGCCAAGGCAACGCCGCGGATGGGCACACCGTGCACATGGCCGTCGTATTTGTCCGCCCAGGCTGCATAGGTGAAGAGCGTGCGAATGGATGTTTCGACCTCATCCGCACCGCTGCGCCCGCCGGTCATGTGGTTGATGCGATTTGCGAACTCATCGGCGCGCGCCGAGAGGTTTTCAGCAATATAGTAAAGGATTTGTGCGCGCAGGTGGCCTGTGGTCTTGGACCAGCCTTTGGCCGCGTTGCAGGCCTCCACTGCGTTGCGGATGTCCTTGCGATTGGCAATGGACGCGTGCCCCAGAAGCTTGCCGCGCGGGCTGAAAACAGGGTTGGAATAGCCACCATCGGGTCGCGCCTGTTTGCCTCCGATATAAAGCTTCGCGGTGCGATCCAGCGGATTTGCGGGGTGGCCGTCCTCGGTGGTGAATGCATCAATCTTCTTGAGCGGTTTGGCGGTATTTTTGGGTTTGGTATAGCCTGCCAGCCCTTCCCAGCCTCCCTCACGCCCAAAGCCGCTTTCGCGCACCCCACCGAAACCGGCGGCGGCGTCCATCATGTTGGTGCCATTGACCCAGACGATCCCTGCAGCCAGTTTCGGCGCGATATCAAGGGCAAGGTTGATGTTTTCCGACCAGACAGAGGCGGCAAGCCCGTAACGGGTGTTATTCGCGATCTGCACCGCCTCGGCGGGCGTGCGGAAGGTTGTCGCGACCAGAACAGGACCAAAGATTTCCTCTTGCATCAAGGTTGATGCGGGCGCTAGGCCGGTGATCAGCGTCGGCGGATAGAAACAGCCCTCGGGTGCGCTGGTCTGATAGGTTTCACCTTCGGTATTCGTGCTGACCATCTTGCTGATTTGCGCGTGCTGAACCGGATCAACGATGGCGCCGATGTCGATGCATTTGTCCAGCGGGTCACCGATCCGCAGCCCGTCCATGCGGGCCTTGAGCTTGGCATAGAAACGGTCGGCGATCCCTTCCTGCACCAGAAGGCGCGAGCCTGCACAGCAGACCTGCCCCTGATTGAACCAGATCGCATCGACCAGCCCTTCGATCGCTGAATCAATGTCGGCATCTTCGAACACGATGTAAGGGGATTTGCCCCCCAGTTCGAGCGAGAGCGCCTTGCCGGACCCGGCGGTCGCTTTGCGGATATTGCGGCCCACTTCGGTTGATCCTGTAAAGGCGATCTTGTCGACGTCGGCATTCACAAGGGCCGCCCCTGTTTCACCGTCGCCCGTCACGATATTCACAACACCGGGGGGCACGCCAGCTTGTGTGCAGAGATCGGCAAAGACCATCGCCGTCAGCGGTGTGTATTCGGCAGGTTTCAGGACAACCGTGTTGCCCATCGCCAAGGCAGGCGCGATCTTCCATGCCAACATCAGCAGCGGGAAATTCCATGGGATGATCTGCCCGCAAACGCCCAAGGGGTCGCGGTCGGGCAATTCGGCTTTCATCAACTGTGCAAAGCCTGCATGGTGATAGAAATGCCGGATCGCGAGTGGCACGTCGATGTCGCGGCTTTCGCGGATCGGCTTGCCGTTATCGAGCGTTTCCATCACCGCCAGCAGGCGGCTGTGTTTCTGCATCAATCGCGCGATGGCATAAAGTACGCGGGCGCGTTTGTGGCCTGATTTTGCCCAGGCGGGCTGCGCCTTGCGGGCGGCGGCAACGGCGGTGTCGATTTCGTCGATGGTGCCTTTGGTCACGCCAGCCAGTTTTTCACCTGTAGCTGGGTTGTTGGACGCAAAGTCGTCGCGCAGGGCGTCCCATTTGCCGTTGATGTAATGGCCTGCGATGCCGCCATGGTTGGCCAGCCAAGCCAGCGCCTCGGCACTGCTTTCGGGTGCAGGGCCGTAATCCATGGTTTCGAAGATTTCCTTGATGGTCATGGCTTATCCAATCGCGTGACGCCACGAGGCGGAATAGGCCCCTGTGACGTGATGTTCGAGTTGCCGCTCGATGTCGCCCAACAGGCTGGAAGCGCCAAAGCGGAAAAGGTCGGGTTGTAGCCAACGGTCGCCCAGTTCGTCCTTGATCATGGCAAGGTAGACCAGCGCATCCTTGGCTTTGCTGATCCCGCCAGCAGGCTTGTAGCCGACCTTGATGCCCGTCCGGTCCTGATAGTCACGGATGGCGCGGATCATGGTCAGGGTGACGGGCAGGGTGGCGTTGACGGGTTCTTTGCCCGTCGATGTTTTGATGAAATCGGCGCCTGCCATCATGCAAACGAACGACGCGCGCGCGACATTGCGCAGGGTGCCAAGCTCGCCCGTGGCAAGGATCGCCTTGACATGCGCATCGCCGCAAGCGGCGCGCATTTCCTTCATTTCATCATAGAGCGCTTGCCAGTTGCCTGTCAGCACATGGCGGCGGCTGATCACGATGTCGATTTCCGCAGCACCCGCGGCGACGCTTTCACCGATCTCGGCGATGCGCAGATGGAAGGGGGACAGGCCGGCCGGAAAGCCGGTGGAGACCGCGGCGACAGGGATGCTACTGCCTCGCAGCGCATCCACGGCTGTTGGCACCATTTCGTGATAGACGCAGATGGCACCGGTGGTCAGCCCCTCCATCCCCAAGGCTTCGAGGATCGGTTGCGCAACGGGCTGGCGGGCCTTGGCGCAAAGACGGCGCACGCGGCCTTCGCTGTCGTCGCCCGAAAGCGTCGTCAAATCCATCAGGCTGATCGCTTTGCAAAGCCAGGCGGCCTGATAGTCTTTTTTCACGCTGCGTCGGCCAGGCAGGGTTTTTGCCCGCCTTTCGATGGCCGAGGTATTGGCCTGTACGGCCATGACCCAATCAAGGTCCAGCGGCATGCCGTCGTTGCGTGGTAGGTGGAGTTGCGGCAGCTGGGATGTGGTCAGTGTCGGGGATTGGGTGGTCTGCAAGGTGGCCTCCTGCGCTGCCTGACAAGCGTGGCACTTCGGCGCACTCTTGGCAAGCTTTGACCGTTTGGTCAAATACTATATGATTTGCTGCTGCGCCGTTACTTTTCAGGTCGGTTGAACCACCTGCTTTTGAAACTTCTGGCGGTACTGCAGCGGGGTGAATCCGTGCGCGGCCCGAAAGAGTTTGTGGAAATGCGACATGTTGGGAATGCCGCAATCGGCTGCTATCATGCTGATTGCTTCGCTGTCGGTGGTCAACGCCCGCGCGGCGTGCTGCATCCGGATGTGGTTCACATAGTCGGACGGTGTTTGCCCCAGATGCTTGCGCATCATACGGCTGACATGCGGGTGTGCCTTGCCTGCGACGGCGACCAGTCCGGCAGAACCGTTGCGGAAAACCTCGGGCGATTTTGCGGCTGTGCAGGCTTGGCTGAGCCAGACAGGAATATCATCAGCGAAGCTTTCCGCCGTCAGTTCCGCGCAGAGTGGCAGCAGAAAGGCTTCTGCGGCCAGCGTGTCACACGGGCTGCTTTCCAACTGCACTGCAG
>NZ_JAWOAN010000243.1:0-7947 GCF_046498525.1 Yoonia sp. | reverse complement strand
ATGAAAGCGGGGCTCTTGATGGGGCTTGAAAGCCCTTCCAACCGCGCCGAACGCCTTGCACGGCTCTTGTCGATCTGGGGGCGCATCCCGAGCATCGAGGAAACAATCGCACATATCGATGATGTGACCACAGGTGATGTGAAAGATTTTGCCGGACAGATGGCGGGGCAGGCGGGTACCGCACTGGCACTTTACGGTCCGGCCGAAGCAGCGCCATCGCTTGACGCTTTGAAAGCGCGGTTGGCTGCCTAATGCTCGGGGCCAGGAAAAAGGTCCTGATCGAAACCGAGCGGTTGACGCTCCGCCCGCCAATCCACAGTGATTTTCGTGCATGGACGGCCTTGCGGCGCGATAGCGAAAGCTTTCTGAAGCCCTGGGAACCCACATGGGCGTCAGATCATCTGTCGCGCAAGGCTTTTACCAACCGCGTTTACTGGGCGCAGCGATCCATATCAAACGGAACGGCCATGCCGCTGTTTCTGGTCCGACGCGATGACAACGGGCTGCTGGGGGCGATCACGCTTGATCACATCAAGCGTGGACCGTCCCAATCCGGGATCACGGGATATTGGATCGGAGAGCCCTTTGCCCGGCAAGGCTACATGCGCGAGGCGATCGAGGCGGTCGTGCACCATGCCTTCACCGTGATGGACCTCAGCCGGATCGAGGCCGGATGCCTGCCTGAAAACAACGCCTCACGCCGCTTGCTTGAACAGTGCGGTTATAAATACGAAGGCGTCGCCCAAAGCTATCTGCAAATCAATGGCCGCTGGCGGAACCACGTTCTTTACGCAAATTTACGCCGTGACCGGCGCGGGAAAACCGACGTCGGTTAAGTCTGTCCAAAGGCACAATAAATACGCCTATGCAATTTAGACTTGTATTATTTGTCTGGTAAGTGTCGTGTGTCCGGATGAAGTTTAACGGCCCTTTTCTTTTCATTCTTGCGACGCTTTTAATCGACGCAATCGGCATCGGAATCGTGTTTCCGATCATGCCAGATCTGATGGACCGTGTTGGTGCAAGCAGCACGGCGGAAGGTGCGTTTTGGGGCGGTGTCATGATGTCGGCCTACGCGGCGGCCATGTTCCTCTTTGGTCCGATCATCGGCAGCCTCTCCGACGCATACGGGCGCAGGCCGGTCCTGATCGCGGCCTTGGTGACCTTGACAATCGACTATGTGATCATGGCGATCGCTGAAACCTACTGGCTGTTGCTCATGGGGCGGATCATCGCGGGTATGGCAGGCGCAACCTACATCACGGCATCCGCCTATATTGCGGATATCGCCAAACCCGCAGAACGCGGGGCAGCCTTTGGTATGATCGGTGCTGCCTTCGGGATCGGTTTCGTGCTGGGGCCTGCCTTGGGCGGCATCGCCTCGGGCTGGCACATCACGGCACCGTTCTGGATCGCGGCAGGTCTTTCCGCGCTGAATGTCGCTTTTGGTTTTTTCATACTGCCCGAATCCCTGAAAGACGAAAATCGCCGCCCCTTCGGCAGGCGTGACCTTAACCCGTTCAGCACGATCAAACGCGCGTTTCTGATACCGGGGTTGGCGATCCCCCTGATCTGCATTTTCGTTTTCGAGTTCGCAAATATGGTCTATCCGACGCTCTGGGCCTTTTGGGGTCGCGAGGTGTTTGGCTGGAACGGCTTCACCATCGGCCTGACGTTATCGGCCTACGGTGTTCTGATCGCGGTGGTGCAGGCAGGGGTGTTGCCGCAAATGACGAAACGCTTTGGAGATTTCAGAACACTGGTCATTGCCGCGGCTGCTGCGGTCATCGGGATGGTCGGTTTCGGGTTCACGGGCGCAATCTGGGCTGTTGTCATATTCCTGCCGTTCGCCGCATTCTCTGACATGGCGCCGCCCTTGTTGACTGCCTATGCGGCCAATTGCGCCGAGGAAGACCAGCAAGGCCTCGTGCAGGGCGTCATCGCATCGTTAGCCTCGATCGCAGCCGTCATCTCCCCACTGGTTCTGACCGGTGTTTTCGAGAGGTTCGTCAACGTGGGCGGCATTTACCTACCCGGCGCGCCATTCCTGTTGGGAGCAGTCTTGGTGGTCGCAATCGTCCCGTTGATCCTGCGCCTCAAGACTCTCAAACCGCGCTGAGCCTTCGCTTGCCCCGTCAGGCAACGACGCTACGAAATAGCCTTCATCCGCTCAAGCACATCCAAACCCTGCAGATGCAGGAAATGCAACATGTCGATAAAAATCCAGTTCTCTGCAAGCTTGTCGCCGTCGCGCCGGTACATATCGACAATACGCATTTCCGAGGGCGCACCGGCAGGCAAGCCAAGATAACCACCACCATTGGTGACAGTCAGGTTTGCCCAGCCAAAGAACCCGCCAAAGTTCCCTTCCGCCAGCCGACAGACATGACCGTTATAAATCCGGTCCTTGATCTGCTGCCGGAACGGTTGCTGGTGTTGTTCCACATAGCGATCAATCGTGTAGGTGGCCCCGATCCCGTCGGGCCCCCACCAGATCATGTCGTCATGCCAGCAGCGCGCCAGTTCCTCTTGCGGGGTGCTATAGCGTTCCTGCGCGTTGATATCGCCGATCATGTCGTTGATCACCGCAAGTGTCTTTTGTCCTTCCGCCGGATCGGTATCCGCGAACAGCAACCCGTCATGTGTGGCAGGCCCGGGCTGCACCAGATGGATGCCCGTTTGCGGGGGCAGGGGGTATTGTCCGGCTTGGTTCATCAGATGGATCAGATCACAGAACAAGGCGGTCTCGACAATCCGGCCATCCACGACCCTGTTGAATTCCGCATAGCGTAACATGGCGATGCGCCGGTGCGGCTTGATCCCCAGAAACGGAAGATCGAAAAGCCCCATCAGATGCCCCATCGAGATGACCCAGACAGATTGAAAGCCATCAATTTCGTTGCGCCCCGCAATGAAGATATCCTGCCGCCGCTGCACCTTGGTCATGGCTGTCAGGAACGGTGACCAAAAGCTTTCGGCCACAGCCTTTGCGCCCACCTGTTCATAAAACGGATGCATCCCGCGCCAATGCCAGTCGGCGCTTGTGCGTTCTGCAAGGACGTCCGCGACCGTGTCGGGGGTCGCCTTGGCCAAGGCATCATAATGGGCGCGGACCAGCGCTTTTTCGGCTTGGAAACTCATGTAGGCTAGCCTTTCACGGCACCGGCGGTCAGGCCAGATACGATCTGTTTCTGGAAAAATATAATCATCACGAAAAGCGGCGCGGTCACCGACACGACCGCGGCAACGGCGAACATGACATTGCCCTTGGTCTGGGTCGTGCCAAGGAAACTTGCCAGTTTGGGCACCATCGTCTGGTTTTCCTTGCTCAGCAACATCGATGTCACTGCAAAATCGTTATATGCCAGCAGAAAGCTGAACAGCCCCGTAGTGATCACGCCCGGCCACATGACCGGAATAATCACATGGCGGAAGGCCTGAAACCGTGTGCAGCCGTCAACCATGGCGCTTTCGTCCAGGTCCTTGGGAATGTTCTTGAAAAACGCATGCAGCATCCACAGCGTGAACGGCTGGTTGATCGCCACCAACACGATGATCGTCGTGCTCAGATGTCCCCAGAGGTTCCACTCAAAGAACGGCAGCAGATAGCCCGAAACCAATGTAATCGGCGGCATCGCACGGAACATCAGCGCAAATAGCAGGAACCAGAACGCATAGCGGTAGGTGGAACGCGACAGGGCATATCCGCCCAAGGTCCCGCATGTCAGCGAAATCGTGACCACGCAAACGCAGACGATCACGGTATTCAAGGCCGCGCGCCAGAACTCTTCCTGAACCCATGCACCGTAATAGCCACCACCGGTAAAGCTGCCTCCGGTTTCAACCTGTGTCAGGGTCCCGAAGATGGAATTGGCCCAGTCAGCCTTGGAAAAGAAATCACCCTCGACCTTGAACGACCCCCAGAGGGTCCACAAGAAAGGAAAGGCCGCCATGATGAGCCAGAGACCTAGAAAGCCATAGGCAAAGATCTGGACGGAAGGGGAAAGGCGGGTTGCTTTTGACATGGGTCTACCTCGGGGCGCCGAAATCGCGCCACGTGCGCACAAGGACAGGCGAAAGCAGGATCGCAACTCCGATGATCGTGATCACAGATGTCGCGGCCGCCGAGGACAACAGGCGCGTTTCACCACCAAGATCCGTGAAGATCGCAATGGACAGCGAACGCGCATGTGCCTGCGCCTGAAACGAGATGATGGGCTCGAAGACGCGGAAATTATCCATCAGCTGGATCAGCGCGATAAATGTCGTCAGCGGCACCAGATGCGGGATCACCACATAGCGGATGCGCTGGGCACGGGTCGCCCCGTCAATCATGGCGGCCTCCAAGGTGTCGGTATTCACGGTTTGCAGGCCAGCGTAATACACGATGAATGCAAAGGGCGCGGACGACCAGACGCCGTAGACCATCAGCATGATCCACATCAGCGGGGTAGAGGCCTTGACTGACAGATTGGGATCATCCGCCAGCCATTGCAGGGCAGACCCCAGAATACCGCGGGCATCCACCATCCAGAACAGGATCAACGCGCCGACCAGCGGCGTGACGATCATCGGCAAAAGCGAGAAAAAGATCGTCGGGCCACGCATCGACCGGGCCACGGCATTGACGCCGATGGCAATGAAAAAGCCCAGCACAATCGTCAGCGGCGTGACGATCGCGGTGTAGGTCAGCGTAAAGGCCAACGCGTCGTAAAACGGCAGGTTCATCAGCGAGCCTGCAAAATCGCGGATACTTACGGAACTGGCCCAGGCTTCGCCGACTTCGTCAAAGGCAAGGTGATTGCGGTCCTTGTAGATGTCCAGACCGGCCCACTTGCCCAAGGGTTCGGCCTCGCGCAGGGCGGCGGTCGCTTCGGGATCGACGGATGTATCGGTCGTGCAGCCAAAGGGGCCACAGTTTTCGACCTCGATGATGACTTGATCATGGGCCTTATAAAGCGACTGCGTCACCACCGATACGATGGGAAAGGCAATAAACAACAGCATCATGATCGAAGATGGCAGGACAAACCAAAAGAAGGATGCGTGTTTCATGTGCTTTGCCCCGAAATATCGTGCGGGAAGGCGCGGTACGCCTTCCCGATGTGTTCATTGCTTACTGAAGGAAGCCTTTTTCAGTCGCGGCAGCCGTATAGGCCGCTTCGATGTCTGCCAGTGTCTGCTCAGCACTTTCGTTGCCCTGCAGGAAGTCGGCAATGTTGTCACCCAGTGCGGTGTGCAGCAGTCCCTGGAAAGGGCGCATCGGGTAAGGCTTGGAGCCTGCCGCAACCGAGGCTAGGACACCTTCGTTGACGGGTGCGGGGGTGTACCCTTCCATTAGCCAGACCGCCTGTCCCATCGTTTCATCGTTCAGGATGGCAGGGCTTACGCCCGCAGCCATCGCCTTGAATGTCGCGGCTGCGTCCGCGTCACTGATGTTCGCAGCCACCGTCCAACCGTCCCACCACAGCGTTGTGGCCGGCGTGCCGCTGTCACCAACGGTCAGCGGACCTGACACCATCGTGTTTTCGTAAACTGCAGGCTCTGATCCTTCTGCGTCCATCAGAACGCCTGTACGGCTTCCCCACATGTTCATAAGCGCCACATTGCCCGCTTCCCACTCGGCGGATGTCGCGTTGCTGTCATGCGTCAGATAGTCGGGGTTCATATACGCGGTCAGCGCCTTCATCATTTCCAAGGCTTCGACACCCTGTGCGTTGTTGATGCTGATCTCGGCGGTGCCGGGGACAAAGAATGCACCGCCCGTTCCGATATACATGTTGGTAAATTCCTGCGCGAGGTTCCACCCGGCGGCATATGCGCCACCCAAAGGATTTTCCATGATGCCGGCAGCACGGATCGCTTCGGCGGCGGCAAGCATTTCCTCGTATGATGTCGGAATATCCAGCCCGACCTGCTCAAGCACGTCTGCGCGGTAGACAAGGTGCTGCGCGTTGGCCATGAAAGCGACGGCCATGATCTGACCGTCGACCGTAATCAGCTGCGACGGCGCGATATCCCCACCGTACTCCGCGACCAATGCATCCAGCGGGCGGATCACGCCTTCGTTGATCAGCGCCACGATAGAGGAGTTGGCGACAATCGCAGTGGTATATTCAGCCGGATTGCCAGACATGCCGGCCACGTTCAGTGATTGGTGATCGGCCGTCAGGTTCGCGCTGTAGTCGATGTTCGCACATTCACCGGCGGCGGCCGCGACTGTTTGGATCGCGGGGAATTCGTTGCCGATGATGCTGACACGACCGTCCGCCTCACATGCGTAAGCGCCCGTCGCAGTCAAAGCCGCAACAGCCGTTCCCAGCATGGCATTTTTCCAGGTTTTCATTTGATAAGAACCTCCCAGTTGTTCTTTTGGTCCCGGACATTGCCGGATAAATTTTGGCCGCACGCGAATCGTGCTTGGCTTTGCATACGTTTGCAAGTTAACCTGCAAAGACCGCATCCACGCAAGCATTTTAAGGCTGGATTGAAAAGAAACCTACCTCTTCCGGATTTGCTCTTGTCAGAAATCAGGAATCGGGCGAAGGTTTTTGCAAACGTATGCAAGAGGGAAAGCCATGGCTGAGATACAACTGCGCAATGTGTCCAAGCGATGGGGCTCTTTTGTGGGTGTCCAAAGTTTCGACCTCACGATCGCGGATCAGGAATTCCTTGTGCTGCTCGGGCCTTCGGGGTGCGGCAAGACCACGACCATGCGCATGATCGCTGGGCTTGAGGACGTGACCGAGGGCGATATCATCGTCGACGGCAAGCGGATCAACGACCTTGATCCCAAAGACAGGGACGTGGCGATGGTGTTCCAAAGCTACGCGCTCTATCCCAATCTGAACGTCTATGACAACATCCGCTTTCCCTTGAAAGTGCGCGGCGTGCCGCAGGCCGAACACAACGAACGTGTGATGCGCGCCTCGGCTATGGTGGAACTCGACGAATTTCTGCACCGCAAACCGGCCGAACTTTCGGGCGGTCAGCGCCAGCGCGTCGCCTTGGCCCGTGCCATCGTGCGTGAACCCAATGTATTCTTGATGGATGAGCCGCTTTCGAACCTCGACGCCAAATTGCGCGTTTCGACCCGCGCCCAGATCAAGAACCTCAGCCACGAGTTGAAGGTCACGACCGTCTACGTCACCCACGACCAGATCGAAGCGATGACCCTCGCCGACCGGGTCGTGGTGATGAACAAAGGCATCGTGCAGCAGGTCGGCACCCCGACCGAGATTTATGACAACCCCGCCAACACCTTTGTGGCTGGTTTCATCGGATCGCCCGCGATGAACCTTGTTGACGGTGAAATCACCGACGGCACGTTTAGCGCAAAGAACATCACCATTCCCGGCCTGTCCACTATACACTCCGGGCCTGTCACGCTTGGCTTTCGCGCAGAAGATGCAAGCGTGGCAACCGGGGCGGGTCAGATCGGATCGACGGTCTATTCCCTTGAACTTCTGGGCGAAGCCACCATGGTCACTATGCGGGTTGGCGGGGCAATCGTATCGGTGAAGTCCGGCAAGGACTACCGCGTCGAAATCGGCGAGGCCGTCCATGCAACTATCCCCGCCGAAATTTGCCACATGTTCGACACGACAACCGGCGAGCGTATCTGACAGATGCTGCACGGAGAAGGATATGATGTCGCCGTGATCGGCGCAGGGCCGTCAAACATGCACCGCTCCAGCAAGAGCCCCGTGCACAACCTCTGGGTGGCCGGTGTCCTGGTCATCCTTGTCATTACAAAGGACGCAACATGACCCGCGACGCAAGATCCCAAGCTTCTCTCGATGCCGTCAAAGCCATGGAGGCGGGCCTTGCGGCCAACGAAATGGACATGACGCAATACTTCACCGAAGGCTTCAAATGGCGCGGCAATCAGGGCTGCGGCACCAAGAACGGCGTGAAAGAGTTCCAACGCAACTGGCAATGGCCGCT